>CAZFXD010000151.1:6237-11871 GCA_964522795.1 uncultured Myxococcaceae bacterium | reverse complement strand
AGATGCAGGTCAGCCCGGGGCGCACCGACAAGCGGCGGCGCTGCCAGGGCTCGTACTTCGCCACTTCTGGCGGCACGGGCGGCCGGGGCCCGACGATGCTCATGTCACCGCGGAGCACGTTGATGAGCTGGGGCAACTCGTCGATGGAAAATTTCCGAATGAATCGCCCGATGCGGGTGACGCGCGGGTCGTTCTTCATCTTGAACACGGGCCCGGCCTGCTCGTTCTGGCGCTCCAGCGCCGCCTTCAGCTCTTCCGCGTTCACCACCATGGAGCGGAACTTGAGCATGTTGAACGGCTTGCCGTAGAGGCCGACCCGCTGCTGGCGGAAGAACACCGGCCCGCGCGAGGTGAGCTTGATGATCACCGCCACCACGCCCAGCGGCAGCATGAGCAACCACAAGGCCACCGCCGAAGAGACGATGTCGAACAGGCGCTTCAACGCCTTCTGACTGGGCTTCACTTCCACCGAGACGTAGTGAATGTACCCGTCGGAGATGGCCCGGCTCTGCAGCGGGCGGGCCCGGTCGAGGCGAAACGGGTAGGCCGGCAGCGCGAACGGAATGCCGAACTTCTCGCAGACCTTGATCGCCGCCTGCATCGCCTCGCCGTGCTTCAGGCTGTTGCCGGCGATGTACACCTCGTCCACCGGTTCTTTGCGCAGCACCTGCTCCAGCTCAGAGACCTGGCCCAGAAACGGAGCGCCGAGGTTGTCCTCCCGCGTCTCGTCGGCGAAGCGCAGAAAGCCCACCGCGTGCCGGCGCCCCTTCTTCTGAATGTCCTCGACGGTGAACCGCCCCATGGGGCCGGTGCCGATGACCAGCACCTCGTCCAGCGGCGCCTCGTTCTGCGAGATGAGTCGGAAGACGAAGATTCGCAGCGCCAGCACCACCGGCCACAGGAAGGCGAGGAACAGCGGCAGGCGTGGCACCGCCGCGCCCTCGGGGACGACGAGGTGGACGAGGGTCAGTACGGTCAGCTCCGCCAGGACCAGAATGGAGACGAGGGCGAACTCGTCCATCACGGTGCGATCCTGCGTGGGATCGTAGTGTCGCAGCGCCGCCGCGGTGACGAGCCAGGTCATGCTCGCGCCGATGCCCAACCAGATGACGATGTAGCCCTCGTGCCAGCGCTCCGAACCCATGGTGGAGAACAGGAGCGCAGCCCACAGCCAGATGATGTCCGCCGCCAGGTTCAAGCGGGACGACAAGCCGGGGGTGAGTTTTCTCAAGGTCGCACGCATCGTGGGCTCAGCCGTTAGTTAATCACGTCCACCGCGGGGCGCATTATGTCGAATTGGCCGGGGTGTTGTCGACTCGGGAGACGCGGTCGCCCCGCCCGTGGACCTCACGGAGACACCGCCCGCCGCGTCAGGCGCTTGAGGACGCGCCCCACCGGTGATTCGAGGAGCCGGGCGTCGTGGCGGGCCTGCTCGACCGCCCGGTAGGCCTTGTAGGCGTAGCGGGCCCGCGTGGTGGGAGAGACCCACAGCGCCTCGCGGAAGCTCACCTCGGTCGGGCTCCAGCGCGTCTTGGACACGTCGTTGCCCGGCGAGAGGTTCACCACCCGCAACTTCTGCTCGATCGCCCATTGAATGGCCTCGGCCACCGTTCGCGTCATCACGCTGTACTGACCGAAGTCGAGCCGATACCCGGAAAAGTACAGGTACAACGCATCGCCCAACAGAAACCCCACGCGCGACGCGACAATCTGCCCCCGCGCCCACAGCTCGAACACGCGCAGTTGCCCCGCGTCGGCCAGGGCGCTGCCGTAGGCGTGCAGGAACGACTGGGCGTGCGCGGACTCGAAGACGTTCTTATGGGCAATCGTCTCCGTGGCCTCGGCCCGGGCTCCGTGAAGCTCCAGAAACCGCGCGATGCTGGCGCCGGCCTGCGCTTCCACGCGGAACTCCAGCTCCACGCCGTCGCGCTTGGGCGCGTTGTAGGCCTTCCGCAGCGACTCCTTGATGTTGCGCGAGAGCCCCGTGCGGAACTCCTCCCACGTCGGCGTGAGGGTGAGCAGGTAGTCGGGAATGGTGCGGCGAAATTCAAGCCCCGGCCGCTCGGACACCACGCGAATGCCCGCGCCCGCTTCGCGCAGCGCCCCCCAGAAGACCCAGTCCCAATCGTCGCGCTCGCGCTCGAGCTGCCCCACGAGCGCCCGAAAGACCCGTTCTTCGTCCTCCTGACGACAGACCACCCCGCGCAGCTCGGTCACGTTGGGGTCGGCCCCGATGCACTGGAGAATGCGGACCCGGCCCGGCCCCCGACTGGGGCGCTCGGTGAGCACGAAGGGCGCCACGCCCAGAAGCTCGCCCCGCGTGGTTCGGACCGCTCGAATCGCCAGCCGATCGCTCACCGCCGCGCGATTCTCAGCGAAGTGCTCGAGCCAGATGCGGGTCCACGTCGGGTCAGAGAACGGCGTGCGCGGAGACGTCTGCTCCGCCAGTCGCGCCCATTCACCCGACAGCGCGGCCAGCCCCTCGCGCGTGGTGATCTCGTCGATGATGAGCGCGGTCACGTCAGGCGTAACCCTACGCGGGAGAGTGCTTTCAAGGCGAGGAAGTCGAACGCGCCGTACTGGTCTTTGTATTTCTGGTGGGCGCGAGCGTAGCTCTTCACGATCGGTTCATCGCCGGCCCGCGAGTGCATCAGCGACGGGCCGATGCGGTAGTGCAGCACCACCCGGTCACAGAAGTGAGCCCCGAACTGCCGGAAGGCGCGCGCGTAGAACTCCACGTCTTCCACCAGCCGGATTTCCTCGTCGAAGCCCCCCAGCGCCTCGACGCACTCGCGGCGAATGAGCGACGCGGAACAGACCAACATCGTGGGCTCGAAGAACTGACGGGCGGCGAAGGCCAGCTTGCCAATCGCCTCGCAGCTGCGGGCCCTGCGAGCCGCTTCGCGGAAGTACTCGGACTCGTGGCGAAGCTTGGCGTCATCGTCACCGAAAGGTTGCACGCGCCCGAACAGCACGCCCACGTCGGGGTGGGCGGCGAATTCGGCTCTCGCGGTTCGGTAGTGCCCGGCGGGGACGAGGTCGTCGTCGTCGAGAAAGTGCACGAACGCCCCGGTGGCCAGCGGCCACCCCCGGTTTCGCACGGCCCCGGGCACGCCCCCGGTCGGCGTCTCCATCGCCAGGTACCGAACGCGCGGGTCTGCCAGGCGGGCGACCACGCTTCGGGCCGACTGCTCGGGCGAGTCGTCCACCACGATGACCTCCACGCTGACGCCTTCCTGGGCGAGCGCGCTCTGCACCGCTTCGAGCAGCTCGACGGGGCGACGGAACGTGGGGACCACACAGCTGAAATCGACCGCCATCGGGTTCACGTTTCGTAGCGCATGGCCATCGCGCCTGCCAGCGTGTAGAGAGCCGCCGAAATGTCCTCCCTCGCGCGACGCCTTCGCATTGGCCGGCTCCCCGTCGACGTGGTGACCCGCGACGAAGCCCTGAACCGCATCGACGCCCTGGTGGCGGCCAGACAGGGCGGCTACGTGGTGACGCCCAACATCGATCACGTGGTGGTGGCCGAGACGAACGAGCCGTTCTTCCAGGCCTACGAGCACGCCTCGCTCTCGCTGGTCGATGGGCAGCCGCTGATGTGGGCGAGCCGCCTGTTGCGAGAACCCTTCCCCGAGAAAATCTCCGGCGCAGACCTGATTCTTCCGCTCATGCGGCGGGCAGCCGAGAAGAAGTACCGCGTGTACCTCCTGGGCGCCGGCCCCGGCGTGGCCGAAAAGGCCGCCGAGATTCTGCGCCGCGACACGGGCGTGAACATCGTGGGGACCGATTCTCCCCGCATCTCGGTCGACCCCCAGGCCCCCGAGAATGAGGCCCCGCTGGCGAAGGTGCGCGCGGCCAAGCCCGACCTGCTGCTGCTGGCGCTCGGCGCCCCCAAGCAAGAGCTGTGGATGCACCACTTGAAGTCACAGTACGCGCCGGCGGTGGCGTTCGGCATCGGCGCGGGGCTCGACTTCATCGCCGGCACGGTGAAGCGCGCACCGGCGTGGATGTCGCGATCGGGGCTCGAGTGGGCCTACCGGTTGTCGCAGGAACCGGGTCGCCTGTGGCGCCGCTACCTGGTGAACGACCCCAAGTTCGTGCTCATTCTGGCTCGTGAGCTGCGCCAGCCCGCCAGCGCTCGCGTCGAGCTGCGACAGGGGCCCTGATGCGGGCGTTGCTCCAGCGGGTTTCCGAAGCCGCGGTCCGGGTCGACGGCCAGGTGGTGGGCGCGGTGGGTCCGGGGCTCCTCGTGCTGCTCGGCGTGGGGCACGGCGACTCCAACGAAGACGCCACCCGGCTGGCGGACAAGGTGCTCGGCCTGCGCATCTTCGAAGACGAGGCGGGGAAGATGAATCGCTCCCTGCTTGAGACTCACAAGTCGCTGCTGGTGGTGAGTCAGTTCACGCTCTACGCCGACACGCGCAAGGGGCGCCGGCCCAGCTTCGTGGACGCCGGGGCGCCCGACGAAGCGAAACGGCTGTACGAATTCTTCGCCGATGAGGCCGCCCGGCTCGGAGCCACCGTGCAGCGAGGTGTGTTCGCCGCCGACATGAAGGTGTCCCTGGTCAACGACGGCCCGGTCACCATCTGGCTCGACAGCCGCACGAATTGATACGATTCCGGTGATTTGAAGGCCGGCTTCGGTAGAGTCCGCGCGCGGAGTGGCGCTCGACCGATTCAGGGGACCGACGATGCAACAACGGCTGTGGCTTTTCGCACTCGGGCTCGCGTGTGCCGGCTGCGTGTTCGACTCGAAGACTGCCTACGATCAGATCACCTGCGGCCCGGCGCCTGACTTCGTCTGCCCGCCCGGGTTGGAGTGCCAGACCACCATCAACCGCTGCGTGGTCAAGGCCGACTCCGAGATTGCCATGCTCAAGCTGGGGTCGCTCAAGAAGGTCTACGTGCCGGGCGGTGGAAACCCGCTCACGGACGTGAACGCGATGACGTTCGGCACCACGGCCATCGTGCGGTTCTCCACCACCAAGCCGCTCGCGGGCACCCCGCGCATCACCACCTCGCCGCACTTGAGCTACTCCATCAACGGCGCCTCGCAGGACTTCGAGATCTCCCTCAACTTTCCTCAGGGTGTCGGGCTCACGCCCCCCGACGGCCAGGTCGACATCGTGGCCGAAGTGGAAGACACGGCGAAGAACCCGGCGCTGATCGACCTCTCCGCCGTGGGCCTGCTCATCGACACCACCCCGCCCCCGCCGCCCGACGTCGATACGCCCGGCCGCATCGTCTACGTGCGCGACCCCTGGGGTTCTGAAGATGAGAAGATCAAAGGCGAACCGACGTTCAAGGTGAACGGGTTCTCCGCGGCGGCACGCGAAGCGGTGATGATTCAGATCTTGTCCGGCGCCGGGGTGCGCGCGAGCGGCTCGGTGCAGCCGAACGGCTCGTTCACCGAAATCGCGCTCAAAGATCTGGTCGACGCCCCCACCATCGACCTCGTCTCCATCGACGGCGCCGGCAACAAGTCGAAGCGCGTTCACGTGCGCGACATCAAGTGGGTCGTCACGCTCGGCGCCAAGGTGGCCGGCAGCAGCTTTGAGAACCCGCACACGCTCTCGGCCATTCGAGCGGTCTCAGACGCGCTCACGCGCCCGGGCAGCCGCGAAGCCGGGG
>CAZFXD010000151.1:0-6227 GCA_964522795.1 uncultured Myxococcaceae bacterium | reverse complement strand
CGACGGCCCGGCGCTCGACGGGGTCGACCGCTTCGGCGGCGGGGCGTTGCACGTGATGGGCGCGGGCTCCTGGCAGGAGAAGACGTGGGCCTGGCCGCAGGGCTCAGCGGCGGCGTTCGCCTACGACTCGGCCCGCGCGCGGACCATTCGCTTCGGCGGCGCCGGCGTGTCCAGCCTCACCGGCCAATACACCACCCGCGACGTCTGGGAGTGGAACGGCACTGACTGGCGCTTCATCGCCCCCAGGGACCCCGAAGGCGATGACAACCCCGGCGTTCGCTCGAACGCCTCGATGGCCTACGACGAAAAGAACAAGCGAACGATGATGGTGGGCGGGCGAGATCGCACGCTCTACCAGGACACCTGGTTCTGGAACGGCCAATCCTGGCTCAAGGGCCGCGACGGAGGTCCCGAGCCTCGCGTCGACACCTCGCTGGTGTACGACGTGAACCGGGAGCGGTTCATGCTCTTCGGAGGTGGCAAGGGCGACGGCGGCACCTATGGAGACACCTGGGTCTACGTGGAGCCGTTCTGGTCGAAGCTGGACAACATCGGCCCGCTCGCACGGCAGGGCGCGTCGATGGCCTACGATCGCGTCTCCGGTCAGACCTACCTGTTCGGCGGGCTGACCTCGACGGGCGTGCTGATGAAAGACACCTGGGCCTTCTCGGACGCAGGGTGGGTGCTCATTGACACCTCCACCTCGCCCCAGCCGCGGTTCAACGCCACCATGGTCAACGACGCCGAGAAGAAGCGCATGTACCTGTTGGGCGGAGTCGGCGTCGACGCCGGCTTCATCAACGAGCTGTGGGAGTTCGACGGCGCGAACTGGACCCTGCGCGCCACGCCTCCGCCGACCTATTTCCCGTTCAAGTCCAACTACCCCCCGCTGTTCGTGAACGACTCCGCGCGCGGGTACAACATCGGCTTTACGGCCAATCGGTTCGCCTGGAAGTGGGACGGGTTCGGGTGGAAGAAGCACTCGGCGGTGTTGTCGGCGCCCGCCGCCGCCGGCACCAACCCCATCTCCTACTTCCCGCCCAAGGGCTCGGTGATGATGGTGGAGCAGCCGAACCCAAGCTCGACCGCCCAGCGCACGCTGCTGCTGACGACCGACGGCTGGACCGACATCACCGCCGCGCTGCCTGACGCGGGGAACGTCGCGCCGCCATTTCAGGTCGGCCAGCAGATGGCGTACGTGCCCGGGCAGGAGCAGATCGTCTACGTGGCGGGAAGTTCGGCCTACACCTTCTCCAACAGCTACGGCTGGCGGCTCCAGAACAACACCGGCCTCGCCGGCGCCTTCCCCCCCGAGTTCGCGCTCTTCTTCCCACCGGGAGCGGCCCTTTCCGGCCCCGGGCTCGCCGCGACCGGCGACAAGCTCTACGTGTTGCGTGGGAACAGCGTTCAGTTGACGCTGGGTGGGCCGACGATCGCCGTCGGCCGACAGGGCCCGTCTGGCACGCGCGTGTTCGACGGCACCACCTGGACGCAGGGCCCCGACGCGGGCCCGAACCTGATTCTGCCCAGCGGCACCGGCATGCCGGACGGCGGTGTGATCTTCGCAGGCGCGGTGTTTGAGGTTCCCGCCCCGCGGGCGGCCGTGATTCAGCTCATCGGCTCCGAATTCTACCCGCTCCCCGACACCGCCACGGGCGGCAGCCTGAGCCTGACGTGGAACGCGCAGCGCAACCGGGTCATCGCGCTGGGCGGCTTCAGCGGCGGCGTCACGTCAGCCACCGCGGCCTACGAGTTCGATGGCCAGGTCTGGAGAACCGTCGACGTGTCGGACCCTGAGGGTGACGACAACATCACCGGCCGAAACTCGGCCGGCCTCGCGCACCACGGCGCCTGGGGCATTGACGTGGTGCACGGCGGCTCCGAAGCGCCCGGAGGCTCAGACGGCGTGACAGCCATTCTGAACCCGGCGAAGAAGAACGACACCTGGTTCCTCCGCCTCGCCGAACACAAGCCCGGGGCGCTGTTCAACGTCGGCCTCGCGTCGGCGCGCATCGGGACGGGCGCGTCTGTTTCGCGCATCTCCATGAAGGCGAGAATCGGCGCCACCGGCGAGGTGAACGCGGTCAAGACACACGGCTTCAAGGCGTACTACTGGCGCGGCGGACGGTGGCGACTGTGGACCGAAGTTCCCACTGCCACGGCCGATGCCCCAGAGCTCACGTCTCCCTCCATCGAAGACCCGACGGAACTCACGCAGCTGCTCACCGGGCAGACCGAGATTCCGGTCCTCTTCGTGAGCCGCGGAACCAACGGGTCCTCGTTCGCCGAGCTGGTGGTCGACTACCTGCAGATGACGCTGGAGTACCGAGTGCCATGAGAACCTGCGCCATGAAACCTGCCTCGCTCGGATTCCTGTTCGCCTTCGCGGCCCTGGTGAGCACCACCGCGCCGGCCCAGACCGTCAAGCGGCTGAAAGACGTCAACACGTCACTCAATCGCCCCGCCCGACCGCTGCTCAATTCCATCTACTCGTCGAACTGGATCTCCAAGCCTTCTCCCGACGGACGCGTGCTGTTTCAGGGCTCCAACGACGCGGCCGGCTTCGAGCTGTGGATGACCGACGGAACCGACGACGGCACCGTCCTGGTGGCCGACATCGTGCCCGGAACCCTGAACTCGAACCCGCGAGACTTCGTGTGGGCCGATACGGGCTGGTTCTTCGTGTGCGACTACTACATCGGCGCCACCGAGCTCTGCTTCTCTGACGGCACCAACGCCGGCACGAAGTTGGTCAAAGACATCAACCCGACCTACCTCGGCTCCTCGTACCCCAGCTACCTCACCTGGCTGCCGCCCTACCTGTACTTCTCGGCCAATGACGGGACCAACGGCACCGAGCTGTGGAGGACGGATGGCACTTCGGCAGGGACCGTTCGGCTGACGCAGAAGACGACCTACCAAGCGCCGGGAACGACAATTCCCAGTCAGAGCACTGACCCCCGGTACCTGATCGCGTTCAACGGAAACATCTACTACCAGGCAGAGGCCGCTACGCCGGGCTCGCTGGCCCCGTTGGGGGCTGCAGCGGGCATTGAACTGTATCGATGGAATACCACGAGCAACGCGCAGGAGCTCGTCCTCGACCTGTGGGCCGGCGGCAACACCTCTGACTCCAACCCGGGTCCGTTCACCGAATGGAACGGGCGGTTGTGGTTTGCGGCCGACGCCGCGGGGATGATTGGGCGCGAGCTGTGGAGCTCAGACGGCACGCCGGCGGGCACACTCCTGTACAAGGACATCAATCCGGGGGCCAAAGACAGCAACCCGCAGAACATGGTCGCCACGCCCAACGGCGTGTTCTTCAGCGCCACGCAGGTCACCGGTACCTCGAACATCGTCCTCAACTACGAGCTGCACTGGGTGAACGTCTTCGGTGAGTTCCTGATCGCCGACCTCAACGGCGTGGGGAACAACACCTCGTCGTACCCCAGCTATCTCACGGCGATCGGCAACCGGGTGTTCTTCGACGCCACCGTGGCCGGGGCCCACGAGCTGTGGACCTCTGACGGCGCCGCCACCACGAAGGTGGCGACCTTCGCCAACCCCACGCCGCACAACCTGCTGGTAGCGGGGACGCGGCTGTTCTTCACCGCCACGGGGAGCGCCGGCACCGAGCTGTACAGCTACGACACCGTGGGCCAGGTGTTCGGCCTGGTGAAAGATCTCGTCCCCGGCTCACCGAGCGGAGCCTTCGACATGGCGTTCGGCTATCTGCCTGACGCGGGCGTGCTGTTCGCCGCGCAAGACGTCAACAACGGCACGCCGGAACTGTGGTTGACCAGTCCACAGGCCACGGGCACCGCGCTGGTGAAGAAGACCGGCCCCACCTCGAGCTTTCCGCAGGGTTTCATTCGGGTGGGAAACAGCATGTATTTCTCCGCCGAAGACGGCACCTCGGGGCGAGAGCTCTGGCTCTCGAATGGCACGACCGCCACCACCACGCGCGTGGCGGACATCGCGGCGGGCCCGGCAAGCGGGCTGGGGCTCCTGGGTGCGGGAGAAGCGCTGGGCGGCGTACTGAACAACGTCCTCTATTTCGGCGGAGACGACAGCACCAACCCCGGCCGCAACCTGTGGCGAACCGACGGGACCACGGCCGGCACCTTCAAGCTCAAAGAGCTCGACGCGGCCGGCGGCGGGTACCCGCAGGGGTTCGTGGCCACGCCAAACCGAATCTTCTTCACCGCGCAGACCGCGGCTGACGGGCGTGAGTTGTGGGTCACCGACGGAACCGCCCCAGGCACGCAGATGCTGCCGGTGGCGGCTGGCTCGGGCTCGGGCGGCGCGCAGTTCATCACCCCCTTCAAGAACGGCATTCTCTACATGGCGAGGCGCGATCAGGGCGGCAACGACTTCGACCTGGAGCCCTACTTCTCCGACGGCACGGCGGTCGGCACCGTGGCGCTCGGGGAAACGACCCCCGGCGTGTTCCCGGGCACGCCCCCCAGCTGGTTCGTCAACTTCACCGACCGGGCGTTCTTCGTCGCCAACAACCCCACCTCGGGGCGCGAGATCTACATGACCGACGGCACGCCGCAGAACACCGCCGTCTGGAAAGAGCTCGCCCCAGGCACGGGGTCCTACGACCCGCGCCTGGTCGGCAAAGTGGGTCAGTGGTTTGTCTTCGCCTACAACACAGGCTCCGGCTTCAAGCTCTACGCGTCAGACGGCAACGCCACCCATGCCTTGATTCAGCTCGCCACCGTCGAGCCGGTGCTGAGCGCGCCGGACGAAGTGGTCTTCTACAACGGCTCGCTGTATTTCCTCGGCAAGCAGGGCGCTCTTGGCGTGAGCATCTGGCGCACCGATGGCTCGCCGGGTGGAACCGTGGCCGTGACTGCGCCGTTCGGCGGCGCGGCGGTGACCGACTTCAAGTACCTGAGCCCCACCCCGCGCGGCGTCTTCTTCTGGGCGCGCACAGGCCCGAACCAGGGCTTCGAACCGTTCGCCACCGATGGAACGCCGGAAGGTTCGGTCAAGCTGGCTGAAATTGTGCCCTCACCCGCGAGCGCGCTCCCCAAGACACCCACCCGCTTCGCGGCGCTGGGCGAGACCATCTTCTTCGCCGCGCAGGACACGCTGGAAGACGTCGAGCCGTACACGGCCGAAATCGACAAGAGCGCCCCCGAGGTCACCTACGAACTCGCGGGCACCATGGGGAACAACGGGTGGTTCACCTCTGACGTGGAGGTGCTGTGGACGGTGAACGACCCCGAGTCGCCCATCGTCGCCACCACCAACTGCGCCTCGACCTCGGTCACCAACGATGGAACGCAGATGGTGTGCTGCACCGCCAAGTCGCTCGGCGGCACCACCACCGCCTGCGCGCCGGTCAAGCGCGACGCGGTCAAGCCGTCCATCGGTTGTCCGTCGGGAATCACCCGAGAGGCCACCAGCCCGCAGGGTGCGGTGGTGACGTTCTCGGGAATCGTCGGCTCCGACGCGCAGGACCCCAACGTCACCGTCACCTCCAACCCGCAATCAGGCTCGCTCTTCTCGCTGGGGACCACCAAGGTGATCGCCCGGGCCGTCGACGCGGCCGGCAACGTCTCCACCTGCGACTTCAACGTCGAGGTCGACGACACCAACCCGCCCACCCTCACCTGCCCGCACGACGTCGATCAACGCGCCACCTCGCCGTCTGGGGCGACGGTCGACTTCAAAGCCGTGGCGACCGACATCGTAGAGACCAACCCGTCCATCCTCTACACGCCGGCGCCGGGGGCCGTGTTCCCCGTCGGCTCGACCACGGTGGACGTCGAAGCTCGCGACGGCTTCGGCAACAGCACGACCTGCTCCTTCATGGTGAACGTCACCATGGGGGGCGCCGGCGGCAGCGGCGGGGGTGGCGGCAAGACGATGACCAAGGGCTGCGGGTGCGGCGCGACTGATCCCATCAGCCTCGCGGCGTTCGCGCTGGCGGCCTTGCAGGTGGCCCGCCGACGTCAGAAGAACCGCGTCAGGTCCATGCCCGAGTAGAGCGCGGCGACGTCAGCCTCGTAGCCGTTGAACAAGCGCGTCGGTCGACGCTCCAGCTCGCCCACGCGACGCTCACTGGCCTGGCTCCAGCGCGGGTGCGGCACGTTTGGGTTCACGTTGGCGAAGAAGCCGTACTCGTCGGGCGCGGCGAGGTTCCAGCTGGTGCGCGGCTGTTCTCGCACCAGCTCAAGCTTCACAATCGACTTGATCCCCTTGAACCCGTACTT
>CAZFXD010000150.1:0-11943 GCA_964522795.1 uncultured Myxococcaceae bacterium | reverse complement strand
CCAGGTAGTTCGTGGCAGCGGCCGGAGCGCCGGGCTTGGCCCCCGCGGCAGGTGCAGCGGCGGGTGGCGCGGCCAGGGCGCCAAACGAGATCAAGGCCAGTGCGGCAACAGTGATGCGAGGCATGTGGACTTCCTTGCTGGTTCGTTGGGGCGCGGATTCGCCGCGCGGCGATCAAACTTTGAAAACACCCATCACATCTTTCAAGAGCTTCAGCGCTTCTTCGCGGGGACGCTGGAACGCGTTCCGGCCCATGATCGAGCCGAAGCCGCCGCCATCCCGAATGCCTTTGACCTCTTCCAACACGGCCGCCGAGTCCTTGGCCTCACCGCCGGAGAAGATCACGATGCGGCGGCCGTTGAACGCACTCTGCACCACGTGCTTCACCCGGTCCGCCAGGGTCTTGGTCGGAATGCCGTGCTTCTCGAAGACCTTCTTCGCTTCGGGCTGCTCGATGAAGTCTTTGGGGGGCTTCACCTTGATGATGTGCGCGCCGAGCTGCGCGGAGATCTGCGCCGCGTAGGCGACCACGTCTGCGGCCGTCTCGCCGTCCTTCGAAATTCCGCCACCGCGCGGATACGCCCACAGCACCGTCGGGAGCCCGGAGGCTTTGGCCTCTGCGATCAGGTCGCGCAGGTCCTGGTATTGCTGATTGCGGGCGCCGGAGCCCGGGTAGATGGTGTAGCCGATGGCCGCGCAGCCCAGACGCACGGCGTCCTTCACCGAGCCGGTCAGGGCGGAGCAGGGCTCGCCCACCTTCGCCAGCGAGTCGGAGTTGTTCAGCTTGAGGATGAGGGGAATCTCGCCCGCGTTCGTCCCCGCGATCGCCTCGAGGACGCCCAGGGGCGCCGCGTAGGCGTTGCAGCCTGAGTCCACCGCCAGCTGCGGGTGGTAGTTGGGATCGTAGCCGGCCGGGTTCGGGGCAAACGACCGCGCCGGGCCGTGCTCAAAACCCTGATCGACGGGCAGAATCACGAATCGTCCCGTGCCGGCCAGGGTGCCGTGGTTCATCAGGCGCGCAAGGTTGGTCAATGTGCCCGGGTTGTCAGAGGGGTACCACGAGAGAATCTGTCGAACGCGATCGGTATAGGCCATGCGCCACTCCAGGGTTGGGTGCGCGCGGCGTATAGCCGAATCTGTCAGGGCTTACGATCGGTTCCTTTGGCAGTCACCGTCAGGGGCCACGTGCCGGCCGGGTTGCCGCCGATGGCCACGGTGACCTGAAACGTGCCGGGCGCCTTGATGCCGGTCGGTTCCCAGTCCACCTGATAGTCCACCTCGTCACCCTTGATGCTGCGAAACCCGAATTGCCCAGAGGCGCTCATGACCTGCGCTCCGCTTGCGTCCACCACAGCGACGTCAATCGACGCGCCCACGCGATCTTTGCATCGGACCCGGACCACGGTGGAGAAGCGTTCGGTCTTCAGCGGTTCGCCTTCGGCTTTGATTTCTGGCATCGCCTGCGTCGGCTCGGCGCCGGACGCCTTCCGGACGAACGCTCGCCCATGTTGAACGCGGACCACTTCGTACGTCGCACTCGCAGGGGTGGTCTGCGGCTTGGCTTCTTCCCTGACGGCCGGCTTCTGGAGCGGTTCCCCTTTTGGAATCGCGTCGAACTTGGGCAGCCCCAGGTCAAGCGACTGAGGCTTCTGAACGGGCGGCTTGCCGGCCGCGAGTGCGGAATGGGTGGCTAAAATCAACAGGAGCGCCGTTCGCATGTGTTCACCATATCGAAACAAGTCTTCAATTCGACTCGCCGGTCCGGCAAAGTGTGACGCGGTGCGGCCGGCGGCATTCATTTGTGCACTTCTCGTTGCTTCTACGGCGTTGGCCGAGAGCTGGACACTTCCACGCCTGATCAACCGGGCGCGTGAGAACGATGGGCGGGTTCGCCAGGCGCAGTCAGATCTGCGCGTGCTTCGGGGAAAGTACGATCAGGCCCGGTGGGCGTGGTTTCCCGAGTTTGAAACCACGTTTCTCGCTGCGGGGCCCACCCCGGAGGCTCGCAACGATGGGCTGGGAGGTCCGCCCAGGACCCAGGCCACCATCATGTACGACACGAACTTCGGCGAACCCGGGGTCATGCTTCGCGCCCAGGCGACGGCGCTGCTGCCCATCTACACGTTCGGCAAGTTGAGCGCCCTGGAGGAGCTCGGGGCCAAGGGCGTCGAGGTCGGGGAAGCGCTCCGCGACCGCGCGCAGGCCGAAGCCGAGAATCAAGTGGCGCAGGCATACTGGGGGCTGCAACTGGCCCGCGCTGGAGGCAAAGCGGCGACGGAAGCTCTCAAGCGCATCGACGACGCGGCCGCGACCCTGCGCAAGCTTCGCGAACAGAACTCGCCTCAGGTCAACCAGGTTGACGTCTACAAACTCGAGTTCTTTCGACGTCAGGTCGAGGCGCGCGCCGCCCAGGCGGAGAGCGGTGTCAGGTTCGCCACGGCCGCGCTGCGACTTTTGACGGCGATGCCGCCCGACGCGGAGTTCGAGGTCGCGAGCGAAGACCTCCCCGAGACGTCGCCCCCGCCAGAAGCGCCCCCCGCGTACGTCCGCCTCGCCGAAGAAGAGCGCGCGGAACTCCGAGCGGTCGCCGCCGGTATCGGCGTCAGAGAACGCGAGGTGCTGATCAACGAACGGAGCTTCTTCCCCGACTTTGGGCTGGCCGGTTTCTTCAAGTGGGCATGGACGACCAACACCACGCGACAGTTGTCGCCGTTCGCCTACGATCCGTTCAATGACCTCGGGGCAGGCGTCGGGCTGGTGGCCCGAATGACGTTCGATATTCCGATCAAGTTGGCGAAGCTCGAGCAGGCGCGCGGAGAGCTCGAGAAGCTCGAACGCACCAAGACGCTCCTACAGGGCGCCGTGCGGCTGGAGATCGAGAAGGCCGTGGCCGATCTCACGGAGGCCATCGTTCGGGCCCAGAAGCAGGGTGAAGCAGAGAAGAACGCGCGCCGCTGGGCCACCGCCGCCTTCGCCGCCTTCGACCTGGGGACCGGCGACACCCGCGAGGTGGTGGACGGTTTCATCGCCCTGGCAACCGCCTCAGCCGAAAAAGCCAAGGCGCTGTATGACGTGCAGGTCAGCCGTTGGGCGTTGTGTCATGCGGTGGGCCACTGCCTCGACGGTGGCGGCGTCACGTTTGACGGACACTGAATACCCACTGAGAATTCGCGTCGTTCAGGTGTCGCGGTATTGAGCCGCACTCGCCTTCGGAGGTTGTCTTGTTCCTACCGCTCGTTGTCACCGTGCTCGCCATGACCACCACGACCCCGCTCGACACGGTCAAGCGCGGGAACGACGAGGTGCAGAAACTGCTCAGTTCGAATGACGCGAGCGTCGAGAAGCTCGCCGCCAAAGCCGACGAATTTGTCGACTTCGTCGAGTTGGCGAAGCGTGCCCTCGGCAAGGAATGGGACAAGTTGCAGAAGAAGCAGCAGTCCGAGTTCTCCCAGACGATGAAGGCGCTCCTCCGGGCCTCATACGCCAACCGGGCCCTCAAGGACGGCAAGGGTGCGGCCAAGGTCGAGTACGCTGAGACCAAGCAGACCGGGAATGAAGCCACCGTCGAAACGACGTTCGTGGTGAACGCGAAGGACCGATTCCCGGTCGAGTACCGCCTCTTCCGAACCGATGCCAAGGGCACCTGGAAGGTCTACGACGTCGTGACCGACGAGGTGTCGCTGCTCGCCACGTACCAGGACCAATTCAAGACGCTCATTGCGAAGAAGGGGTTTGACGGTCTGCTCGCCACCCTCAAGTCGCGCAGAGAGCAGCTGGAGAAGCCGGCCGCGGCCGGGCCCCCGCCCACCGCGTCACCGTGACGTCGGACCGCGGCGAACCAGCCGTCGGAGGGCTTCGGTTCGTTCCAGGAGTCGCGCGATGTCGCCCGCGCGCTTCTGGGTCGTCCGCCAGGTAATCGTCTCGAGCGCTTCGAAGATCGAAGACTGACTGCGGGCCGAACTGCGTGCGGGGGAGGGCTCGGCGACCGGCGTGGGCTGCCGGGGCTGCCAGTGTGGCCCCGCGGGTCGTTGTCGGGAGAATGACCCGGGGCGCGCCAACCCCAACCCGCTGCTCTCTCTCGGTGCGGTTCGGGGAAACGAGGCCCGGCGGGCGACTTTGGCGACCGTCTCAACCAACTGCGCAACCTGGGCGTCTGAGTGCGTGGCCTGACATGAGATCAAAAGGCGCGCGCCGTCCGGGAACGGCTCTAAGGCATCGACCAGGACGCCGTCCGCGGCGCAGGCTGCGACCGCATCTTCCGCCAGGCGCCATTCTCCGACCCAGACGGGGATCCGATGAGTGACCGAGGGGCCGGTATCGAGGTGCTCTTTGGCGAACTCGCGGTGCACCAACTCGGCGATGTCGAACAGACGCTCCCGGCGCTGCGGCTCAGCGGCGATGAGCTCAAGGGCTCGCGTGGAGGCCGCGGCTGTCGACGCCGGCGGCACCGCCTCTGGAAAACGCAGTGCGCGAAGCACGTCGACAAACGCTCGCGGACCCGCGACCACCACGCCGGCCCCGGCGAGTGAGGCGGCGAGGTCCACCGACAGCAGCGAGTCCGCCAAATCGACGTTGAGGTGCTCGCTGGTGCCTGCGCCTGTCGCCCCCAGCACGCCGAAGGCGAGCGAGTCGTCGATCCACAAACCGGCGCTGACACTGGCGCACGCGGGGTCCAACTCGGGCAGGGCCTCGATCGCCCCATCGGCGCGCCGCAACCCCTCCGTCATCACCAGATCCACGCCTGAAGTGGGGTGAGAGCTCGTGACCAGCCCCACCTGTCGAAGTGAATCGTGCATGGCCGCGCTCGAAGCGAAGAACACCGCGGCCTCGCGTCTGTGCACATGGGCGAAGCGGGCCTCAAAATCGAGCGTGGCGCTGGTGACGTCGCCTCCGCGCAGGCCGAAGCGACGACTGGCCGCGATGGCCGCGTCGCGGACGCGCGGATCGGTGGCGAGGCCCAGGGCATCGTCGGAGCGCGCGTCGATCAACGGGCGCCCATCGACATCGACCGCGCCGGGGCTCGTCCGTCCTCCCACGGTGGACGGCGTCACCCTCCGGCCGCCCGGACGCACTTCGAACACCCGTTCAAGATGCCGCCGCACGTGAACCTCTTAGGCTTCCCATACCTTGCTTTCAATTGGGTCGGCTGATACGAGCCGCGTCCCATTGGCGAATTTTTCGCCCCGCACCTCCGGCCGACAGGCCGCGTGCGAGAGAAGGAGAGGCAATTATGTACGGGTTGTTGGGGAAAAAAGCAGGCATGACGCAGGTTTTCGCCGAGGACGGCATGATGGTGCCGGTCTCGATTATCGACATTTCCTCCTGCGTGGTCGTCGGCACGCGCACGATGGAAAAAGACTCCTACACGGCGGTGACGCTGGGGATCGGAGAGGCGAAGGAGAAACACCTTCCCAAATCGGCGTCTGCGGCGTTCAAGAAGGCGGGCGCTCCGCTCCGCCGGACCATCGCCGAATTCCGCGTCTCCCCCGAAGAACTGGCCACGTTCAAGGTTGGCGACGCGGTGAAGGCTGACTTCTTCAAGAAGGGCCAGTTGGTCGACGTGACCGGCGTGACGAAGGGTCGCGGCTCCCAGGGCGTGATGAAGCGCTGGAGCTTCCGAGGTTTCGGCCAGACCCACGGTACCCACGAGTACCGCCGGCACCCCGGCGCCATCGGTCAGCGTAAGACGCCGGGCCGCGTGTACCCGAACAAGAAGCTCCCGGGTCACTACGGCGTGGAGAAGGTGACGACGCAGAACCTGTCAGTCGTCGATGTCATCGCCGAAAAGAATCTCATTCTGGTCAAGGGTGCCATTCCCGGTCACAACGACGGTCTCATCGTGATCAAGCCGTCCGTGAAGTCCGCGACCCGCCAGCAGCACAAGGCAGTGAAGAAAGGCTGAGTTCTCGCGTGCGGTGGTCTGCGGCGCTTGCTGTGGCGTTGGCAGGTGCGGCCTGTGGGTCGGGCACGCAGTCCGTCCGCGGCATCGGCGAGCCATGCACGCCCAGCACCGCGGCTGACGTCGAGAGCCCCGAGTGCTCGGAAAAACTCTGTGTCGCGCTCGACACCGCTTCGGGCTTCTGCACCCGCAACTGTGATGCAGATTCGAAGTGTCCCGATGGGTTCGCCTGCGAGGCGGCGGGTCGGTACGGCCGAATCTGCCGCAAAGTCACAGGGTGCAAGGTCGACACCGATTGTCCGTCCGGTCACGTGTGCGACGCCGAATCCAGGCGCTGCTACATCAAGGTCCAGCGCACGCTCTGCTCACCCTGCCAGGACGTCAAGCAATGCCCGGAGGGTGGGGCATGCTTCCAGACCGTGGGCAGCGGTGAACAGTTCTGCACGGCGCCGTGCGGGGCCGCCGGAGAGTGCCCGAGCGGGTTCGACTGCAAGGACATTCCGGCGGGGCCCAACAAGGCGCTGATCAAGCAGTGCGTGCCTCACTCCGAGACGTGCAATTACGGCAAGCCGCTGTGTGCGCCGTGTCAGGGCGACAGCGAGTGTGGCGGGGCGTTAGACCTGTGCGTGCGCAACGTCGTGTCGGGTGAAAGGTTCTGCGGTCGAGACTGTGACCCCGCGAAGAACGTGTGCCCGGCCGCCATGTCGGGCTGCGATCCCAAGCTGCTCGACAGCGCCACCAACGCTGACTGCCCCTCCGGGTTCGCGTGCACCAACATCGGCAAGAGCGACGACGTCAACGTCCGGGGCCCGTACCAGTGCGTGCCCACGTCGAACACGTGCGTGAACTTCTGTGGGGCGCTCAGCGATCTCGGCCAGGTCGGCGAGTGCGGGCTGGGGAAGCAATGCACCGCCAATCACTGCGAGGCCGCGTCCGATGGCCGCCAGTGCGCGCCGTGTTTCAATAGCGACGACTGCCGGAAAGGGTCGCATACCGAGAACCGGTGCATCGAAAACGACTGCCCGAATTGCCAGTTCAAGGGCGAGACCTTCTGCGCCACGCCGTGCGCCGATGACGCGGCGTGCTTCGCCACCTTTGGGCCCGGGTTCGTCTGCAAACAGGCCACTGAGATGGGTGGGGCAACGCAGAAGTTCTGTGTCCCCCAGCGAGGCACCTGCAAGTCAGGGTTGGGGAAGGTCGGCGCCGACTGCAGCCGCAACGCCGCCCAGGACTGCGTGTCGGGTGTCTGCCTGCACGCAGGGTTGACGTCGCTATGCAGTGCTCCCTGCGCCAACGATGCGCAGTGTGCCGACAGCCGGTACCGATGCTGCGAGTCCACGGCGGCCGGGTACGATTGCGATCCCTCGAAGCGCACTGCCACCGGCCCCAAAGCCGGAATCGGCGTCTGCGCGCCCACCGGCGGCCTGTTCGGCGACGACTGCAGCCCGGGGCGTTCGCCTTGCCAGACCGGCACCTGCCTTGACCTGGGGACCGCGCGGCTGTGCACCGTGACGTGCGCTGGTGGCGCGGCCTGCCCCGAAGGGTTTGCCTGTCGCCAGGCGCTGCTCGCCGGGCAGACGACCAACGTCGACGTCTGCTTCCCCGTGGGTGGCGGCAAGGTCGGCGCCGACTGTGCGTTCGGCCCAGCCGCATGTGAAAGCGGCTTGTGCATTCGAAAAGATTCGGGCCCCGTCTGCAGCAGCGCGTGCAAGGCCGACACGGATTGTCCGACCGACTGGTCGTGCCAGATGGTCTCGGCGGTCACCAACCAGTCGGTGCAGGCATGCATCCCTCCCTCGCTGCTGTAAGGGCCAGAAAAATCATGTGGCTGGCGGAGCCGCTGTGCTACGCACCCCCGGGCCGAATCGACGCGAACCGATGAAATCTGCTGCCGTGAGCGTTCTGTGTTGTGCCGTCCTGGCATTGGGCTGCAGCGATCGCACGCGCACGAAGAAGGTCCTCGAGCCGTACGCGATCGTGCCCGGTTCCCCGACGGCGGAAACCGGGGCCCCCAGCGTGGTGCGCGACCCCACCGCGGAGACGGCAGCCTTCAAGGTCAGCATTCCGCACCAGTGTGATCTCTACCAGCAGCTGTCTGTGCGCAAAGTCGACATTCTCTGGGTGGTGGACTCGTCGGGGTCGATGGCCCCCAAGCAGGCCCGTCTGGCGGCCAACTTCACGGGGTTTATCAACCAGTTGGTCACCGCGAACCCGCCGATCGATTTCCACATTGGCGTCGTCTCCACCGACACCGATGATCCGGCCTCACGCGGCGCGCTTCATGGCTGGTCGCTCGGCGCGCTGAGCGGAGAATACATTTCGTGCACGCCGCAGACGGCTGGCGGCACGCTGTGCAACACGAACCCGTCGACCGCGGGCGCCGTGGCCAGCGCCGGCACAGCCTTCACGCAGATGTCCAACGTCGGCACCAGCGGGAGCCCGCAGGAGCGCGGGCTCCTCGCGGCGTACCTCGCGCTGTCGAACCCGGCCAACCTGTCCACCGCATCCACGGAGCGCTTCATTCGCGGCGACGCCGCGCTGTACGTCGTCGCAGTGTCGGACGAAGACGATTCCTCCTGCCAGCCCCTGCTCAAGCAAGCGATCTGCACGGCCGACCCCGGGTGCCGGTGCGCCGCGGACAATACGCTCGCTTCACCGGGCAATTTCGGCTCCACCGCCTATTTCACGCGGTTCTTCGAGACCTACAAGGGGTACGCCTCGGCAGATCTGGTCACGTTCGCCGCCATCGTCGCGCTCGACGACGGCGCCGATGCGGGGGTTCCATCGCAGTTCGGCGAGCCGACGCAGCACGTGGGGTGTTGCCGTTCGAACAACGGGCAGCCGTGCCCCACATCGGGCAACAACGACGGCGGTTTTGAGGTGAGCTACTACGGGGGCCGCTACCTCAAGGTGGCCAACGACACTGGCGGGGTCGCGGTGTCGATCTGTCAGTCCGATTTTTCGGGCGCGCTGGCCTCACTGGGATACTCGGCCTCCGGGTTGCGCAAGGAGTTCCGGTTGACGCGAGGGCCCGAGACACGGCCGGCCGCGGGCCTGGCGTCTGGCGTTGAACTCTACGTCTCGCCTCCTTCGGCCGCGAACTGTCAGGTGAGCGGCAATTGCCCATCGGGACAGGTCTGCCGGAGCGGGCGGTGCGCCAAGCGGGTCGACGCCCATCTTGGCGCGACGCCCAACGGCGCGGAGTACGCGCGCTGCGATGGGACGGCGCTTCGCAACATTATCCGATTTGATGGAACTGCCGTTCCTGAGTCTTTGAGTACGGTTGAGATCTGCTACGACGTGCAAGCCAATTTCCCAACGAACTGCCCATGATGAAACCACCAAAATCGCTGTGCCGATGGCTCCTCGTGTCGCTCGTCGCGCTGGCGGCCTTTCCTGCCGCTGCTGATGAAGCGAGCGACCTTGTCGAACAAGATGCCGTTCGCAACCGGCTCTTTCACGTCGACGGGCGTTGGGAGGTGGGCGCCGACGTCGGGCTGACGCTCGTGTCCCGGCTGACGGAGCACTACAACTTCACCGCCAGCGTTGCGTACAACCTGATGGAGTCATTCGCCGTCGAACTCCGCGGGGGCTACGCGCTGTCGAGGCACACCGGGTTGGCGCAGCGCATCGCCGACCAGTTCTACAAGGAGCAGAACGCCGGGGGCATGGGCCCCAAGAACACGGTGTTCAACGATCTCTCGGACAGCTTTGAGATCAAGGCCAACTTCCTGCTGGGCGCGCGATGGCAGCCCATCTACGGCAAGGTGTCGCTGCTGGCTGAGCTGCCGGTGCACTTTCAGCTCTACCTGTGGGCTGGTGTCGGCGCGGCCCTGTTGTCGAAGGAATCGATCCTCGTGTGTAACGGCGCGGGCACCAAGGTCGACCCGGCCACCGGCGCGACCGTGGCGGCGTGCGCAACGCCCTACACCGAAAACAAGTTCGGTCCGCTGGCGTCAGTGGCGATCGGCTTCCGATTCTTCGTCACCGAACGCAATAGCTTCAAAATTGAGCTCCGTGACTATGCGTTCTTCGATTCGTACCTGACCGACGTGAAATACGCGCAGGCGTTCACGTCACCCACGGGAGGTGGCACGCCGGCCACCGTCGCGGGTGTGACCAACCTGATCATGTTCGATCTCGGCTACGCGTTCGTTTTTTAGAGGGCACGAATGAGACTCTTCGGAACAGTTCTCGCGATGTTGGTGGCCTTCGAAGTGCACGCCAGGCCATTGCCGTGGCCGGTGGCCTCGGCCGTGCTTGCGGCCGACGTCAAGGCGCCTGCCAAGGACGCCAAAGACGATGACGACGACGAGCCGGCGCCAGCGCCCGCGGCGAAGCCCGGCACCGCTCCGGCAACCGCCAAGAAAGACGAGAAGGGTGCCGACGCGAAAGCCGCCCCGGCTCCGGCGCAAGGCGCCATCGACGAGTCGAGCAACCAGCAACAGTTGGTATTCGGCGCGCCGCTCTACAACCCCAACGTGGCCGTGCACACGGTCGAAAAGAAGCAGTTCTCGGACGATGGGCTGCGAGAGGTCACGCTGTATCCGGTGGCGCTCCAGGCGAACGGCAAGTTCACCCAGTACTTCGGCACGGCGGCCTCGTTCGTCTGGCACTTCCACGAGAACTTCGGGTTCCAGCTGTCCGGGCAGTTCAACTGGGTGTCTGTGGAGTCGGGGTTCAACGCGGAATTGATTGAGAAGGCTCAGGTGGAAGCTGAATCCGCCACGTCGCTCCTGTGGGTGTGGGGAGCCCTGGGCGGCGTCGAAGTCACGCCGCTGTACGGAAAGTTCGCGTGGTTTGAAAACAGCCTCGCCCACTTTTCGTTCGTCTTGAACGGCGGCCTGGGGGTGGGCGGCACGCGCCACCAGCTCAAGCCCTCCAACAAAGCGACCGGTGGGGCCACCTATGGCAACACCGGGCTCAAGTTCCTCGCGCAGCTCGGCGGTGGTTTCCGTTTGCAGCTGGGAGACCGATTCGCGCTTCGGCTCGAAATTCGCGACGTCGTGTACACGGCACGCGTGGACTCGGTGAATGGGTGCTCGCGAGATGACATGCGAACGCTCTTCAACGCTTCGAACATGGGGACCCTCACCACGCCCGGTTCGGTCAATGTGACCGGAGGGTGCAACGTGGAGAGCTTCTTCGACTCGAAGACCAACCAGCGCAAGCCGGACGACATCAAATACGCCAACGATCTCGTCAGTGGCGCGGCGTCTGACGTGCTCAACAACCTCGGCTTCTACGCCGGATTCTCGGTGCTCTTCTGATGCGGACCTCCAATTCGATTCGTTGGCTGGTGGCGGGCCTGTGGGCTGTCTCCTCGGTTGCGGTGGCGCAGGAGCCCGGCGCGTACGCCAAAGCGCTCGCCGCCTTCAACGCGGGGAACTACGACCTCGCCGCCCAGAAGCTGTTTGAGGTCACTGAGACCTCGACGGATTCCGAGACGCGCGCCAAGGCGGAGTACTACCTGGCCCAGACTCTGGCCAAGAAGGGCCTCCCGCTCCTCGCGCACGTCTACTTCCGCCCCATCTTGAAGGCCGGCAAGTCGCACCCGTACTACCTCAAGGCAGTGGAAGGACTGGTGAACGCCCAGGAGGCGCTCAACGATCAGTACCTCATCCCCAGTCTGCTCAATCAGAACTACAGCGACGAGTGGGCCACGTTGCCGCTCGAAGTGCTCTCACGCATCAACTTCCTGGTGGCCGGCATCAGCCAGCGGCGCGCGAAGTTCGAGGAAGCGCGGGCGTTTCTGGAAGCCGTGCCCAAAGAGAGCACCGTGTACGCCAAGGCGCAGTACCTGCTGGGCTTGATTCTGGTCGACCCGCGGCTGCCTGGCGGCGCGAAGACGGAAGACGGCGTGGCGGCCTTCGAGCGCGTGCTGGCGCTGTCTGACCCTCGTCAGAAGGACTTGATCTCCACCCAGCAGCTCTCGCTGCTCGGCATCGGCCGCACCTGGTATGGCGCGGGTGAGTACAAGAAGTCCGTCGCTGCGTACGAGCGCGTGCCGCGTTTTTCGAAGTTCTGGGACCAGTCGTTGTTCGAG
>CAZFXD010000149.1:0-11965 GCA_964522795.1 uncultured Myxococcaceae bacterium | reverse complement strand
GTGTAGCCGCACCCGCCGGGGCGGGGCACGCCTGTCGAATGTCGGCTCGCGCACGTCAGTTCTCGTGGACGCGCGGCTCGTTTGTTAGCTTCCGCCCCTTCAACGGAGGAGGCACATAATGTCGACCGACAACAAGAAGTGGCAGGCGTGGGTCTGGGTGAAGTGGAAGCCGCAGTCGCCGTCGAATGCGTGGGAGACGTGGAAGGACAACACCACCATCAAGGGCGCGTGGTCCACCATGGGCGAGTGGGACTGCTGCTTCTGGCTTGATGTGCAGACGCCGGCAGAGCTCGAAGAATTCGTGTGGAAGAACCTCCGCAGCAACCAGTGGGTCCAGGCGACGCAGACCACCTGGGCGAAGAAGTGGTGGGGCTGAAAACTGTCGAACGTTGATCGGCGGTCGAGAGCGTTCGCGCTCTCGGCCGCCCTTTGCGTGACCTGTACCCGGGCGGCGTGTCGTGCACTGTGGGTGAGCGGGTCATGCTGTAAACCTGATGAGACAGGCGCGATTCGTCGTAAGCTCGACGGATTATGCGGTTTTCGGCCATTGAAGCGGTGTTGCCATCACGTCGCGTGACGAACGACGAGGTGATCGAGCACATCATCCATCGCAGCGGCGATTCGCTCAGCCCCAAAGCGCGCCTGAAGTTGGCGCGAGCCTTCGAGTCGATGTGGGCGCTCGCGGGGACGCAGGTTCGCTACTGGCGGAGTGAGCAGGAGAGTGCGTTCGAGTTGGCCTGTCAGGCGGGCCGCGCCGCGCTCGCGTCGGCGAAGATGGACCCCAAAGACATTGATCTCATTATCTACGTCGGCGTTGGCCGCGGTTTTCTGGAGCCGGCGTCGGCGAACATCTTTCAGGACGCGCTGAAACTCGAGCGCGCGACCGGCTTCGATCTGCTCGACGCCTGCGCCAGTTGGCTGCGCGCGTTGCACCTGGTGCACACGCTGATCCGCGCCGGGCAGTACAAGAACGTGATGATCCTGAATGCGGAGTTCAACCAGGAATTCGCCAACCCGCATTTCAAGGCTGTTTCAGAGCTTCGCCACAACTTCGCCACCTTCACGGTCGGCGACGCCACCACCGCCACGATCGTCTCCGCCACGGATCAAGACTCGGGGTACCACGGCACGTTTCGCACCTGGGGAGGGTTGCGAAACCTCTGCATGATTCCCTTGCCGCACCTGAAGTCGTTCAACGGGGAGACGGTTCCGGAAAACTCCGCCCCGCTCACGTTCATCTCCTACTCGACGGAGTTGTTCATGGAAGGCGTGACCAAGCTCGTGGAGCACTACCACGCCGATCCTCGGATCAAAGAGTTCAAGCCGGACATCGCGTTTGGACACGCGGCCAGCGACCTCGCGGCTCGGCAGGTGGCGATCGAGTGCAATCAGGACCCCGAGCTGTATTTCTATACGCACGGGCGGTTCGCCAACACGGTGTCCGCCTCGGTGCCGTTGGCCATGTACCACGCGCGCAAAGAAGGGCGCCTGCGGCCGGACAACAACGTGCTCATCGGCGTCGCCTCCGCGGGCCTCACCACCGCCTGGTCCAAGTTCAAGTTCATCGCCTGAGCGACGCCGAGGGGGCGCCGCTACTTCGTGTGCCCTGCGTCCGGCAGCTCGAGCCAGTCACGCGCCGTTTCCGGAATTTCGCCCAGCCGCGAGCTGTCGACTTCGAACAACTGGTCGCCGGTTCCCCTCGCGAACACGGCGCCTGACTTCGAAGGCACGGGCGCGCCAAGCACGAGCTTGCCCAGGAGCGCACCCTGCGCGTCGAACAGGCTCACCGAACGCGCCGCGTCGGTCAGCCCGGCCGGGGCGAGGAGCGCGGGCAGGGGACGCCGCGAGTTCCACTTCAAGGCCGTGACGGTCCAGATGAACGCGCTCAGCTTGTAGGCGCGGGCGGCGCCTTGCTGTGGCGCCACCACCCGCCACGTCTCCTCGCCACCATCGAGCGCCTCGCGCACCGCCACGATGTCCGGCCCGCGCGAAGGGTGCACTACAACCTTCGCCACGTGCTCTCGCGGCACGCGGAGCACCGTGTGGTCCACCAGATCGTTGGGGTTGCGATCGAAGTTGGCGAGGTACGCGGGCTCGACCTCGGCCACGATCACACCCCCGTCGGTCTTGACTCGCGCCACCGGTTGCACGCCGCCGTCAGGCGATCCGGGCACGACGTCGACCACCACGCGCGAGCCATCGTCGAGCGTGAGTTCGCCGTGAATCGGTGCGCGGTCGAACCCCAGGCGCGCCTGGGTCGCCTCGCTTTCGTCGAGGAAGCCGCGCGCGCGCTCAATGCCCACGCCGAGCACGAGGCCCTTCACCGTCGTCTGATCCGCGGGTTCGGGGCGCGGGGCCACGAGTGACCAACGCCCCTCGGCGTCGGCTTCGAGGCGAAAGGAATTCGTGGAGGAGCGGGCTTCGAAGGCACGCGCGGCGCGAACTTCGAAGGGGGCGAGCGCCTTCTGCCGAAAGTCGTACGTCGTCTTGTCCAGCGCCCACCGCACCCCGGCTTCGGCGGCGTAGACGCGCGGATCATCGCCGCGCTGCAGATAGATCGAACCGTCGTACGGGTTCTCCGCCCCCAGCGTGAGCTTCACCTGGCGCGGTTCCCGTTGAGGACCCACCAGCGCTTCCGCTTCGAACGTCAGTTGCGGCGTCGCCAGACCGAACTCCGACAGCATCTTCGGGGTCGGGTGCTCTTCGATCACCCGTTTGAACTTTGAGTTCTGCAGCGTGGAGAGCACCGCGTCGATGGTGACGGGGTCCACCGCGGCGGCCACAGGCGAGACGACCCGCCAGGGCGCGCCGGGCGTTCGCTCGACGGTGGTCTGCTGGCGGGGTGAGGTGACGCGGATCCGAACGAACTCGGTGCTGATCGCGCCGCCGTCGGGGTTCTTCTCATTCGCCCGCGCGGGCTGAAACAGCCGCTCGTCGCGATCGCGCGAGGCGTGCTCCGCCTCATCGGTCTTCACCACCCCGAACCACGCGTACGCGCCCAGGGCTGCGGTGATCAGTCCCCCGAGCCCCATGAAGACGAGGGTTCGGTTTGCCTGCGTCATCGATTCTTCCTGAGCAGCCAGATGGCGAGGCCCACGCCGGCCAGCAGCAGGGGCAACACATCGGCCGCGAGGAACCGCAGCCGCGTCAGCATGGCGTCGTCGATGTCGAGCGTGGAAACGTCGCGATCGGGCGGGCGAATGGTGATCTTCTCCGCCTGCGTCGTCGCCCAGCCGAGCGCGTTGAGCACGAGGTTGCGGTTGGTCTCCTGACCCCAGAGTGCATCGACGATGACCTGCGCGTCGCCGAACACCACCACCCGTGCCTCCTCGAAGCGCCGGTTCTCGGCCGCGTTGGTGTCGCGCGATGACACCGCCACCAGTGGAATCGAGCCTGACTTCTCGCCGCTATCGAGCGTCGGGTGCTCCGAGGGCTTCGATTCTTCCCAGGCCCAGGGTGAGGAGAGCACGATCGGCATGGCCGAGACGCCCGGGAGCACGCCTTCTTTCAAGATGGAGAGCCCCGCCACGGTGGGGAAATGCACCGCCATCTGCTCCGACTTGAGCAGCTTGGTGATCTCGTGGTCGCTGTAGAACACCGATGGCACCAGGTAGGGCTCCGACGGGTTGTTGCGCACGTCCACCACCAACCCGGGATCGATCTGAATGCCGTACTTCATCAACAACGGCTCCAGGCTGGCGTCCCCACCGGCCTCGGCGAAGTAGATCAGCCGGCCGCCCGCCTCGAGATAGTCTGCGAAGGCCTTCTTCTCCGCCTCGGTGAACTTCGAGCGCGGCGCGGCGATGATCACCATGGCGGCGTCGGAGGGGATCTTCGGTGTGTCGACTGTGTTCAGCACCGTGGGCGCGTACCCTTCGGTGGTGAGCGCGCGTTTGAACTCGGCCGCGTTGGTCAACGACGCGCCGTCGTCTTTCGAGCCCGGCCGCGTCTCGGGCGCCTCGAGCGAGAACTCCCCGTGCCCGAGCACGTAGTAAGCCTTCTGCGTGGTGCCCACCGCGGTGAGCGCGATGAGGCCGTTGGTGATGTCCTGCTCCGAGACGCCTTGCAGGCCTTTGCGCGTCTCTTCGGCGTCGGTGCCCTTGAGGAGCACCACCGCCACCTCGCCTTCCTTCACCTGGTACTTCTTCGCCAGGTCGGGCGCCTTGAAGGGATCTTTGATCTCGTAGGTGAACTTCTCTGACGCCTGCGAAAAGCGCCGGAGCGAGGCGTCGATCGTCTCGTAGCGGGGGTCGTTCGCCGGCAGGAAGACCAGGGCCCGCACCGGCGTGGGCAGCTTCTCCAGCACGGTGAGCGACTGCGCCGAGAGCGAGTAGATCTTCTCCTTCGTCAGGTCCCACATGGGGGCCCGCTTCGCCGCCACCACGTTGAGCGCCGCGACGAACGCCACCGCGATGCCCCCCATCAACATCGACGAGGTCCAGAAGAAGCCACCGCGGAACCGAGACTGGGCGATGCGCTCCGACTCCGCGCTGCGCCCCCACGCGTCGCGGTTGGTCACGAAATAGATGACCAGCAGCACCAGGCCCACGACGGCCTTCGCGCCGGCGTGAACGCGCGAGCCGGACGTCACCAGCAACGTCAGAGGCGAGGTGAGGAGCGCGAGCAGCCCGATTCCACCAGCGATCTTTCCCAGGGTCTTCATCGCGCCTTCACACCCACCGTTGCCGTTCGACCGCGCGGTGGGTGAACAGCAGCATCAGAAAGATGACTGAGCCGAAGAAGATGACGGCCTTCAGGTCGAGCACGCCCTTCATCAGATTCTGCAATTGCACGTCGAAGCTCATGTAGTTGATGACCGACTTGAGCGGCTCTTCCACGCTCGGCGTGACGCTGCGAATCAGCATCCAGGGCAACAGCACCGCGAACGTCAGGAACGCCGCGAGCATCTGCGACTCGGTCAACGCCGAGATGAACATGCCGATCGCGATGCAGGTGGCCCCCCACAGGAGCAGCCCGCTGTACCCCAGCGCCACGGTGCTCCATTCCAGCGCGCTGCCGGACTGCGACGAGCCGAACGCCGCCAGAATGAGCGGGTAGACGATGGTGAGGCCCAGGGTGACGGAGATCACCGCCACGCCGCCCAGGTACTTCCCGAGCACGATCTCCATCGAGCGCACCGGCGTCGTCATGAGCAGCTCGAGGGTGCGGTTGCGCTTCTCTTCTGAGAACAGGCGCATGGAGAGGAACGGCGCCACGAAGATGGTGACCACCATCACCACGCCCCACAGTTGGACCACCACACCGTCGGTGAGGTTCTTGTAGACCGCCGCCTCCGGGCCCATGCGGCTCCAGCCCGCCCGCGCGGCCATCTGCTGCACCTGCTGGAACTGGTACAGCATGGCGACGAAGAAGAACGACGAGATGAACGACATGGCGGTGAAGACCAGCCACGCCCACGGAGTGGTGAAGTAGATGGAGAGCTCTTTGCGGGCGATGGCGAGCGTCGTTCTCATGGCTATTCCGCGGTCAGGCGAATGAAGACGTCATCGAGCGAGCTGCTCTTCGAGACGGCGTCGATGGTGTCGTGGGCCACCAGCTTCCCGCGGTGAATGATGAGCACGTGATCACAGATCGCCTTCACTTCGGACAGGATGTGCGTCGAGAGCACCACGGTGCGCTTGCCCTCGAGCCCCTTGATCAACCCCAGCACTTCCTGACGTTGCCGGGGGTCGAGGCCTTCGGTCGGCTCGTCGAGGATCAACAGCGGCGGGTCTCCGAGCAACGCCTGCGCCAGGCCCACGCGGTGGCGATAGCCCTTGGAGAGCGTTCCGATCAGCTTCTTCGCCCGGTCCGCCACCGCCGTCGCGGCCATCGCCCGGTCGACCTCGGCGCGGAGTTTGCGGCCGGCCAGGCCTTTGAGTCGCCCCACGAAGAGCAGGTACGCCGCCACCGTCATCTCCGGGTAGAGCGGCGGCGTTTCGGGCAGGTAGCCGATGCGCCGCTTCACCTCGAGCGGAGACTCGAAGACGTCGAAGCCGGCCACGCTCGCCTTGCCCGCCGATGGGGGAATGAACCCCGTCAGCATCTTCATGGTGGTCGACTTGCCGGCCCCGTTCGCGCCGAGGAACCCGAGAATCTGTCCCTCAGGCACCGCGAAGCTGAGGTCGTCCACCGCGGCCAATTCGCCATACCGCTTCGAGAGGTGTTCAACCGAAATCATCGACATGCGCTCGGGCGTCGTCCTTGGGGTGCGGGTCGCGGAATATAGAGGCGAAACCTCGAGAGTCAACGCAGCCTTATGAACCGTTCGCGGCCCAACAACGGTGCGGCGAGCGCTATTCCCCGGACACCAACGCCGCGGATGACACGCTGGCCAATTCCGTGCATGAAACAGGGCTCATGAGCGCTTCGCCGGTGATCGTGCAGAAGTTCGGCGGTTCGTCCGTCGGTTCGGTGGACAAGATTCAGGCCGTGGCCCGCAAGGTGAAGGCGCGTCAGGCCACCGGGGTCCGCCTGGTGGTGGTGGTCTCGGCCATGGGCGATACCACCGACGAGCTGCTCGAACTCGCGCGGTCGGTGTCAGAGAACCCGCCGCGACGCGAGCTGGACATGCTGCTCACCTGCGGAGAGCGCATCTCCATGGCGCTCTTGTCGATGGCGCTCGCCAAAGAAGGCGTGGAGGCGATCAGCTTCACCGGAAGCCAGAGCGGCATCATCACGGACGAGTCGCACGCCCAGGCCCGCATCGTCGAGGTGCGACCCGCGCGCATCGAAGCCGCGCTGGCGGAAGGCAAGGTGGTGATCGTCGCCGGGTACCAGGGCGTGTCCCGCGCGAAGGAGATCACCACGCTCGGGCGGGGTGGCTCGGACACGTCGGCGGTGGCGCTCGCCGCGGCGCTCAACGCCGACTGCGAGATCTACTCCGACGTGGCGGGCGTCTTCTCCGCTGATCCCCGGGTGGTGGCCGACGCCTCGCGGCTCGAGTCCTTGTCCTACGACGAGATGCAGGCATTCGCGGCCTCGGGCGCCAAGGTGCTCAACGCCCAGGCGGTGGAGTTCGCCAAGTCCAAAGGCATCACCGTGCAGGCGCTCTCCACGTTTCAGCCGGGCCCCGGCACGCGCATCGTCCCCGGCGCCTCGATGGACGGGGCCGTGCGCGGGGTCGCGTCGGCGACCGACGTGGTGGTGCTCCACGCGCCCATCGCCGCGGCCGGAGTCTTCGAGGCGCTCGAGCGCGCGCACGCCCGCGTGCAGAACGCCTGGCTCTCCGATGGCCGGTGGACCCTCGTGCTGCCGGTGGAAAATGTTCATGGCCTGGCCGCGCTGCGGTCTGAACTCACCGCGCTGGGCGCCTCCTGGAACGACGGACTCGCCAGCGTGTCGTGCGTCGGCCACGGCGTGGGAACCGGGGCGCTCGCGTCGCGAATGTTGGAGGCCCTCCGGAGCCAGCACCTCGTGTGCGCGGACGCCCACACCACCGCGCACAGCGTCTCGGTCCTGGTGGAAAAAGCGTCGGCGCCGCAGGTGGTTCAAGCCTTCCACCGGCAATTCGTGCCCGCCCGGGTTGCGTAACGGCTTCGCCGTCTTATTGATGGGAAATCATGCGCGGTTCCCTCGGCACCACCACCGACTCGCTTCGCCTCGCTGTCGCAGGCCGCCCCGCGCTCGCCGCAGCGCTGGCCGAAGTTCCGGGCGTCGAGGTGTTTGATGCCTCGTACGATCTCGACGTCTCGGCGCGCGTGTACTCTGCCGCCGCCGTGGTGCTGGAGATTCGGGCGCACTCACCACAGGTCGATCTGGAGCGGCTGTCCGCGATGAAAGGCGAGACGCCCGTGCTGGCCCTGACCGCGCCCAGGCTTCGCGGCGAGGTCCTCGCGCGCGGTGCGTCCGGCTCGCTGGCGCCCACCGCGGCGCCTGAAGTGGTGGTGGCGGCCTGTCGGGCCATCGACGCGGGGTTGACGGTCTTCGACGGCGACGTGGCGACGCTGTTCGAAGTGCCGATCGCGCCACACGAGTCCGCGGGGACGCACACCTTGACGCCGCGCGAGGGCGAAGTCTTGCGGCTGCTCGCCGACGGGTTCTCGAACAAGCAGATCGGCGACCGGCTGGGCGTGAGCGATCACACCGCCAAGTTTCACGTGAACTCGATCATGCAGAAGATGGGCGCGCAGAAGCGGGTGGGGGCCGTGGTCAAGGCCGCCCGCCTCGGCCTGATTGACCTCGACGCCGCGCCCGAGGCCTCCCCGAACGGGTGATGCGGCAGTTTCCCGGGGCCCGTTACCATTGGCCTCAAGGAGACACTCATGACCGCGCTCGCCGATTACTCGAAGGCTCTCGCAGAACTCGCCCGCGCCACCGGCGAGTCGGTGGCCCGCGTCGAAGGGCCGCGCCGCGTGGCCTCAGCCACCGTGGTGGGGCCAAAGCTTCTGGTGACCACCGCGCGGGCCGTGGGCGACGGCGAAGGCCTCAAGGTTTCGTTCGGGCAGACCACCGTGCCCGCTCGACTGCGAGGGCGCGATGACGGGACCGACCTGGCGTTGCTCGAGGTCGACTCGGCCCTCCCTCCGGCCATTCGCTTCGCCAGCGCGCTGCCCGCGGTGGGCGAGCTCGCGTTTCACGTCGCGCGACCGGGGGTCTCCGTTCGCGTGGCGTCAGGCGTGGTGGGCACGGTGAGCGAGCAGGCCTGGCAGGCGCCGACGGGCGCGGAGCTCGCCGGCTTCATCGACACCGACGCCGTCGTTCCCCGCGGGTTCTCCGGTGGGCCGGTGGTGACCGCCGGCGGCGAAGCGGTGGGCATTTCCAGTCGTGGACTGCTCAAAGGGGAGGGCGTGGTCATTCCCTTCACCACGGTGAAGCGCGTGGTGGCCCAGCTCGAGCAGCATGGCCGGGTTCGCCAGAGCTACCTCGGCGTGTCGATGCGGCCCGTCCGCTTGCCCGAGGACGTCGCGGCCGCGACCGGGGATGAGGTCGGCCTCCTGGTGCTCGGCGTGGCGAAGGACTCTCCGGCGGCACAGGCCGGGCTCAAGTACGGCGACACCATTCTTCACCTGGGGAGCGAGGACGTCCGCACCGTGGACGACGTGCACACCTGGCTCCGCGCCGATCACGTGGGCGAGCAGACCAGGGTCCGGTACTGGCGGGACGGCGCGGTGCAGGCGGTGACGGTGACGCTGGCCGCGAGGAGCTAGCGGGGTTCCGTGATCACGGTGTGCTTGCGCGCCAGCGGCGTGGGCTCGAGGTCGCGCTGCGCGATGTAGATGATGTTCCGCGCGCCCTTCTTGCCCCGGTACATGGCGCGATCGGCGTAGTCGAGCAGCGCACTCTGTTCTTTCGAGTGCTCCGGGTAGCTGGCGATGCCGATGCAGGTGGTGACCGACAGGCTGTAGCCTTCGCGGGCCAGAAAGTGGTGCGACTCCACGGAGCGGCGAATGCGCTCAGCGACTTTGAGCGACCCGCCCGAGTCGGTGTCGCGCAGCAGGACCACAAATTCGTCGCCGCCCCAACGACTGACCACGTCGTTCTCGCGCACGCAGTTCTTGAGGATGCGGCCCATCTCCACCAGCACCTTGGAGCCCACCAGGTGGCCGTGGGAGTCGTTGATGGACTTGAAGTAGTCGAGGTCGAGGAAGAGCAGCGAGAACTTGAAGGTCGGGCTGCCTTCTCCCTGACGGAACTCGCGCTGCAGCACGAGCTCCAGGTAGCGGCGGTTGAACAGGTGGGTGAGGTCGTCGAGATAGACGAGGTCTTCCACCTCAGCGAAGCGGCCAACGTTTCGGAGCGCCAGGGTGAGGTGCGTGGCGAGGAACGGCGCCGCCACCGCGCAATCTTCCGAAACCGCGCCCTTGTACAGCAGCAGCACCCCACCGGGGACGCGGCTGCCGTCCATCGCCGGCACGAAGTAGGCCGCCTGGAACGGGGCTGGCAATTCACAGCGCAGCACCGCGCCCCCCACGTGAGGGTCGGACAGGGCGGTCAGCAGCGGGTCCTTGAGCCGCTTCTGCAGATCGACGATCAACTCTTCCGCGAGCTCGTGGGTGCCCGCGAAGCGGATGTTGGCGTCTTCCTTCAAGACGAAGGTGGCCGCGTCGGCGTTGCACACCTGCGCGAAGGAGGCCGAGGCCACGGCGTGCAACCGCTCTCGATCGAGCGTGGTGGCGATGCGCTGGCCCGTCTCCATCAGCGAGACGTGTCGGCGGAGGCTTTCGTTTTCCTGCACCAGCGTGCGGGTGGTGAGGGCCCGCGCGACCGCGTGCGCCAGGACCTCGGGGCTCACCGGCTTCACCAGATAGTCCGACGCGCCGCTCTTGATCGCGCGGACGGCGGGGTCGACCTTGTCGAGCGCGGTGATCACGACCACTTCCGTCGCCGGCGACATCGTCTTGGTCAGCTGCAGCACGTGCATCCCGTCGCCTTCGGGCAGCAACAGGTCAGTCACGACGAGGTCGAACCGCGTCGCGGTCAGCGCTTTTCGAGCTTCCGCGAGCGTACCGACGGCCACCACGTTGTGGCCCGCCCCGACCAGAAAGTCGGAGTACATCGCTCGCGCCATCTTCTCGTCGTCGACGAGGAGCACATCGGCCATGGGCAGGAATTACCAAGAAGCCGTTCAAAGACCTAGCACTTGCGTCGAATCATCATCAGCGCGCGGAAATTGATACGTTGGGGCCCGTGCCGCTGGAAACCAACCGCCGCCTCTGGGTGCTCTTTGAAGCCGGCGATGGTCAGTACGCGATTGAGGCCACCGCCGTCCTTGAAGTGGCCACGCCCGACAAGGAGGGTGACACCGTCGGCAGCCATCGCGCGCTGAGCGACCTGTCCCGCTTGCTCGGTGGGGCCGACGAGGTTCGCCCCGGCGCCGCCCTGGTCCTCGACTCGTCGCCCACGCTCGCGCTTCGCGTGAAGCGGGTGGTGGAGGTCGTGGATGAGACGCAGGCTCGGGGGCTTTCGCTCCCGGCGCGAGCCTCGAAGCTGCTGGCGCCGGTGGTTCGCCGCGCGCTGTTGGTGGGGTCGCGCATCTGTCTCGTCCTCGACGTCGACGCCGTGGCTCAGGGGTTGACCCGGCTCGAACGCAGCCCGTTGCGGCGCGACCTGCTGGTGAACGCGCGTGAAGCGCTGGTGGTTGAGATCGGCAGCGACACCTGGGGCATTCCGCTGGATCTCGTGCACCAGGTCGTTCCCACCACCGGGCCCTCGGCCATCGTGCCGCGGGACACGCGCCTCGGACGCCTGCTCTGGCACGATCATCAGCTCTGGCCGATCTTCACGGCCACGCCCGGCGCACCCGAGACGTTGGCGGTGTTGCTCGACTTTCACGGCGACGCGGTCGCCGTGGTCGTCTCCAGGGCCCTCGGGGTGCGCCGCGAGGCCATGCTGAAGAACGTACCGGCGCTCGATCTGGAAAACTTGTTTTCTTGATTGCGCGAGAACGCGACTCCTAAGCTCCGCGCGCCATGTCGAAAACCGTCCTCGTCGCAGACGACTCCGTCACCATGCGGAAAGTCTTTCAACTCGTGTTCCACCATGAGGACTTCGCCTTGACCGTTGTTGAAAACGGCGCGGAGGCAGTCTCTCAGGCCACCGCCGGCAAGTTCGACATCGTGGTGCTCGACTGCTCCATGCCGGGGAAGAACGGCTACGAGGCCTGCGAAGCGATCCGAGCCAATGCCGCGACCGCGACGGTCCCGGTGTTGCTGCTCGGCGGCACCTTCGAGCCGTTTGACGAAGCGAAGGCTCGGGCGGTGGGCGCCACGGCGCACATGATGAAGCCGTTCGAGAGCGGCGCCTTCCTCGAAAAAGTGAAGACCATGTGCGGCTTGCCCGCCGGGACCACCACGCCGTCGGTGAGCTACTCCACCATGGCCAGTCAAGCAGCCAAGGCCGCCGCGGCGTCGGTCGCTTCGGCGCCCCCGGCCACCGGCACGCACCCGATTCCGCAGGCCGCCGCAGCTCCAGCGCCGGCGCCCCTGCCGGCCGCGCCGCGCTCGATGCCCGGCATGCCCGCCGG
>CAZFXD010000148.1:0-11993 GCA_964522795.1 uncultured Myxococcaceae bacterium | reverse complement strand
CACCGGGGAATACGCGGCAGGGGGCAGGTGTTGGTTCCACGTGGCGCCATGAGCGCCTGCGGTTTTCGGTATCAGCCAAGGAGGTCATATCGAAAGATCGACTCAGGGCATGAACAGCACGAGGTAGCAGCTGCCACAACGCCAACGGTCATCACGACCAGCGTCCATGGAAGACACACCCTCGGGGCCGCGCTCGATGCGTCGGCCCCTTTTTTTTTCCACCGCGGGCGTCAGCCTCGGACCGGAGTTGACACGCATCTGGCCTGAATTATCCGGTTCGTCGCGGCCAATGGGTGGCCGCCGAAGGATGAAAGGAGAATGGCATGCTGGCGAAATGGAACCCGTTTTCAAATGGCAGTTTGGTGCAGGCGACGGAATCGAACGGTTTTGACGAGCTATTCCGCGACGCAAATCAGCTCCTGGAGAGCACCCTCACCTACCCGTCGAGCTGGGGAATGACGTCGAGTTTCCCGGCGGCCGACATCTACGAGACCGACGACGACCTCGTCATGCGGCTGGACGTCCCGGGGGTCGACCCCAAGGACATCAAGATTCAGATCGAGGGTGACGTGTTGACGGTCGAGGCCCAGCGCGAGACCCAGCGTTCGACCAAGGGCAGCTGGCTGCGACGTGAGCGCGGCTTTGAGCGGGTGGCGCGTTCGTTTGTGCTCCCCGGCACCGTCGACACGTCGAAATGCGAAGCGACGGGTGAGCACGGAGTCCTCACGGTGAAGCTCCCGAAGCGCGAAGAGGCGAAGCCTCGCAGCATCACCGTCAAGGTGCAGAGCTGACAGGGCGGTGCCGGGCGGCTGAGGCGCCGATCGATCGGGCTATCGCCGCCCGGCGCCGGTCACCGAAACCTTGATGGGCGATCAGCGGTGCGATCGTGCTCGAGGTCGCGCGCGTTAGAGCTCCCGCGGCCCGTGGCGCGATCTGGAACCAGCGCCAGCCCGCGGCTGCATCAAGCGCTCGGCCCCGAGCCTCTCACCGGCAAGACGCAACGCGGAACGAGGACGAAAAAAAGTCCGGTCAGCCTTGAAAGCCAACCGGACCTTCGAACAGTCCTATGAGAGCGGAGGGAATCGAACCCACAACCTATGGATTAAGAGTCCATTGCTCTGCCAATTGAGCTACGCTCCCGTGCAGCGCGGCGGCTCTTACGAGAGCGCCCGACTCCCGTCAACTCGAGAGCTTGTCGAACGCTTTATCTGCGGCGCTCAGAAAGTGATCCATCGAGAAGTAATTGCGAATCTGGCGGGTGCCTTCGCCGCCGATCAGCGCCAGGGCGCGCTTGCCTGCCGGGTCGTCCGTCTGGACTTCCCGAGCAACCTTCCGCAGCAGCAGGCCGGTGAACACCGTCAACACCCCGTTCTCAATCGCTTTCATCATTGGCGTACCCTTTCGTGTGCGAAGACCTCGCAGGCCCATTGTCGCGGGTCGCCTCGGGCGGTTTCGGCCGTTTTTGTAATGGGTGTTTACGCGATGTGTCTCGCGCGCGACTACCGTGGTGCAGCGAGCTTCTTGCGGATGTCGAGCGTGACCGAGGTGAGCTCGCCGGGCGTGATCTCAACCTCGAACCGTTCGCTCTCGGTCAGCGCGTCACCGCGAAGCTCAAGCTGGTACTTGCCCTGGTACATCTTGATGCGCCCGCTGGGGATGCCCATGTCGCGTGCGCCCCGGAAGATGCGCAGCCCCTTGGTCGGCGGCGAGAGGGCCACCTGCAATTCGCCGGTCTGGAAGTTGATGTCGATGACGCGGACTTCATTGGGCTGGCCCACGGCGAGAGGCTTCTCAAGCTCGATGCCGAGGTCTTCGTTCACGAGGCGAACGGTGTCGCCCACCGCCGCGCCCTTCACCTTGGCCACCGGGCTCATGCCGAGATCGACCGGCCCGTCGGCGTTGTCCTTCTTCACCAGGTAGACACGGGTGGGCGGGTTGGTGCGCACTGAGAGCAGCAGCGGCACGCCGGCCTTGTCCGAATACGCGTCGAGCAGCGCCATCAGTTTGTCGCGCTTGATGTACCCGCCGTACCCGATGCCGCCCAGGAGCACGAGAATAACCAGGGCCCGCACGAAGCCGCCGCTCCGCGCCTTCTTCGTCTCGCGTTGCAGGTACTGCTCGATGGCCTCGTTCACCTGGGCCCTTGCGAGGGCGGGGTCCATGGTGGCTTTCGGCAGCGGCTCGGCACCGGTCTGCACCAGCACGGCGGACGAGCTGCGCACCGACGGCTTGGGGGGCGAGGTGCGGGTTCGCTTCGGCGCGACCGGCTCGGCCGGTGCCTCGACCGGCTGCTGGTCTTTGGAATGCGTCCGGCGGCGGGGCGCGGGTTCCGGCACGGGCGCGGGCTCAGGCTGCGAGTCCGCCAGCTGGCGCAGGTTCGAGTTCGAGGGCGTGCGCTGAAACGCGGTCTCGCGGTCGAGGGGCGGCTCCGCCGGCGGCGCCTCGACTTCGGGGAGCGCCAGCGTCGGCTTCTTGCCCTTGGGGAGCGGCGGCGGCAGCGTCGGTTTGTCTTCCGCAGGAATCGACCAGTCGCCCGAAACCGGCGGCCCGGCGGGCCCGCGGGAGGCGGATTTCGAGTCGGCCCCACGGGGGTTGGGCGACCCCAGCTTGGCCTCCTCAGCCCGCCGGTCGGCGAACAAGGTGTCCATCAACTCCGCGACCTGCGCCGAGGTGGCCACCTGCCGCGAGTTGACCAGGAACTCTTCGAGCGCCATCTGGAATTCGCGCGCGTCGCGGTATCGATCCTCGGCGTGCTTGGCCAGGGCCCGCATCACGATGGGGTCGATCTCTGACGGCACCTCGGCGACGTGCGACGGAGGGTCGATCTGGCACTCCAGGGCCGCCTGGAGCGTGGCCAACTCGGCGTCGCGCTTGAGCGGTCGAACGCCGGTGAGCAGTTCGTACAAGACCAGCCCGCTGGAGAAGATGTCCGACCGCGCGTCGAGCGGCTTGCCGGCCGCCTGCTCCGGCGACATGTATGCGAACTTGCCCTTGATGGCGCCCGACTTGGTGTTGGAGTCCTGATCGGCCGCCTTGGCGATGCCGAAGTCCACCACCTTCACCGAGCCGTCAAAGCTGATGATGATGTTCTGAGGCGAGATGTCGCGGTGGACTACTTTGAGTGGGCGCCCGCCCTCATCCAGTCGCGAGTGCGCGTAGGCGAGCCCCTCGCAGCAGCTGGCGATGATGCGCACGGCGATGGGCCGCGCGATCCACTGCCCGGTGCTCCAGGCCTTGCGCATGATCCGGCCCAGGTCTTCGCCGTGAATGAACTCCATGGCGATGAAGTAGGTGCCGTCGCGCTGACCGAAGTCGTAGATCTGCGCGATGTTCGGGTGGGAGAAGCGCGCCGCGATCTTGGCCTCGTTCAGGAACATGTGAACGAACTCGGGGTCCTCGGCGAGGTGCGGAAGAATCCGCTTCACCACCACGTGGCGCTGAAACCCCTCGATGCCCACCTGGCGGGCGAGCCACACCTCCGCCATGCCGCCGGTGGCCAGCTTCTTCAGAAGCTCATAGGAACCCAGAGAGACGTCGGCCATGGGGGCGAAGTGCGGCGGCGAGTGTAACCGAAGCGGCGAAGGAAGCGACGTGCGTCTACGATAGGCCTCTCCAACGACGGTTTTGGAAGTACGGTGGCCCCGTGGCGCGCGACCTTCGCGAAGATCTCGTCCGACAAGCCTGCCTCGAGGCCTACGGCGCCGTTCGCGACGAAGGCCGCCTGGCCGACCGGGCCATCGACTTCACCCTGAAGCGCAAGTCACAGCTCTTCGCCGTCGAGCGACGGGCGGTGGCCGACCGCGTCTACGCCGTGCTGCGCGCGCAGACCTTCATCGACGAAGTCCTGGAGCGGCTGGTGGGAAAAGACCCGCGCCGATCCACCACCGAGAACAACTTTCTCCGCTTCGAAATCGGCGCGCTCCTCGACGCCACGCAATCGGGCGCGAAGGTGACCGACGCCCAGCGGCACGAGCGGTTGGTCAAGGCCATCGCCGCCGCGCGCGCGCAGTTGGAGCAGCTCCCCCCGGTCGAGCGGCTGACGCGCCTGTGGTCGATTCCCCCGGGGGTCGCCCACCGACTGTTCAAGCACCTGGGCGACGAGTCGTTCGCGCTGGCCCAATCACTCAACACCCGCGCGCCGTTGTGCGTCCGCACCAACACCCTCAAGACGACCCGGGAAGAGCTGGCCCGCACCCTCACCGCCGAGGGCGTCGAGCACGAGCTCACCCCACTCTCCCCGCTGGGCATCTTCATTCAGTCGCGCATCAACGTCTTCACGCTGGAGTCCTTCCGTTCCGGGCTGTTCGAGGTTCAGGACGAAGGCAGCCAGATTCTGGGGCTGCTGGTGGACCCGCCCCCGACCAAGGTGGTGGACGCCTGCGCAGGCGCCGGCGGCAAAGCGCTCCAGCTGGCGGCGGCGATGAAGAACCGGGGCGACCTGTACGCCTTCGACATCGACGCGGACCGCCTGGAGGAGCTCAAACCCCGGGCGCGTCGGGCCTCAGTATTCAACACGCGCTCCCTGCCGCTCGAATCAAGCGGCACGCACGCGGTGTTCGCCGAACTTGCGGGCAAGTGCGACCGGGTCCTGCTCGATGCACCGTGCAGCGGCACGGGGACGTACCGGAGAAAGCCCGACGCGCGGTACCGGTTCTCCGAAGAGCGCCTGGCGGAGCACACCGCGACCCAGCAACAGCTGATTGAGCGCTTCACGCCGTTTCTGACCGGGCGCGGGCGAATCATCTACGGCACCTGCAGTCTGCTGGAAGACGAGAACGAGCGCGTCATCGAGGCGGCGTTGGCGAAGAACCCGGGACTGCGGGTGCTGCCCATCGCCCGCGTCCTGCCGCCAGCGCTCGCTGAGCGAGTGCAATCGGGGCCGTACCTGCGCCTGTTCCCGTACCGGCACGGCACCGATGGGTTCTTCGGAGCCATTCTCGAGCGCGCCACGCCATGACCCAGGCGACGATTCGCTTTCAGACCGCCCAGCGGGTGGAGCTGGAGCTCGCCGTGGCCGGGCTCGGGCCCCGCGCCATCGCCTGGGGCATCGACGCAGGGGTGCTGTTCGCGTTCTGGGCCCTGGTCGTCTTCTCGCTCTCCCTGCTGGGGTACACCTTCTCGGAAGTGTGGCAGGCCCTCTCTTCCGCGGTGCGGATTCTGGTGACCGTGTCGCTCTTCGCCACCGTCTACCTGTACTGGGTGGTGAGTGAGGTGGTGACGCAGGGGCGATCGATTGGGAAGCGCCTGGCCGGTGTGCGGGTCATCTCCCTCGACGGGGCGCCCCTCTCGCCGGGTCAGGCCGCCATTCGGAACCTCGTGCGGGTGATCGACTTTCTTCCCCTGGCGTACACGGTGGGCGCGATCGTGATGCTGGCCGACAGCAGGCACCGCCGGCTGGGCGACATCGTGGCCGGCACGGTGGCAGTGCTGGAGACCCCGGTGACCCACGCGCCGCGCTCCTTCGAAGCGCCCCAGGGTCCATTCCCCGCACCGCCCAGGCTGGAGCCGCTCGCCCCCGGGGACGCCGAGCTGGTGCTGAGGTTTCTGGAGCGCCTCCCCTCGCTTGAGCCCGCGTCCATGGAGCGCGTGGGGCGGAAGCTGCTGACCCGCGTGCTCCCAACGGTGGAGGAGGCCGAGCGGGCGCGCCTGGCGGCCGACCCGGCCGCGCTGGCGACCACCCTCCGCGCACAATTGGGGCCCTCCCCGCATGGCTGAGTCGCTGCCGGAGTTCATCGCGGCCCGCCAGGCGACCTGGCAGCGGCTCGAGCGCAGCCTTGAGGCGACGCGCGCTGGAAAGCTCGGGTACCCGGACGTGCTCGACTTCGAAACGGTCCTCAAAGAGACCGCCGACGACTTCTCGCGCGCCCGGCAGGCCTTCCCCACCGCTGACGTCACCCGGTACCTGGCCGGGCTGTTGGGGCGGGCGCACGTGCTCGAGCGCGAGGCCTCCGGGCCACGCTGGAGATCACCGCTTCAATTTCTCGCGCACACCTTTCCGCTCGCCGCCTGGGCGGAGCGGTGGTGGGTGATCGCCGCCTTCGCCGCCATCGGCCTCGGGTTCCTGCTCGGGGTCCTCTCGGTGGCCTCCACGCCCGACGCGGCGAACGTGCTGGTCCCCGAACACCTGCGAGAGTTCGTCAACGCCGGTCGGCTGTGGACTGACGAGTTGGAGGCGCGCCTGCCTCCGGGACAAACGGCGAGCGAGATCTTCATCAACAACCTCCGGGTCGCCTACGCCGCGTTCTCCTTCGGGCTTCTCTTCGGGCTGGGGAGCCTTGCCGTCCTGATGATCAACGGCATCTTCCTCGGGGCGACCATGACGGTCTGCGCTCGCGCGGGTCTGCTGCCGTCGTTGCTGCTCTTCACCGCGGCGCACGGCCCGCTGGAGATCTCCTGCATCGCCCTGTGCGGTGCGGCGGGGTTGCGGCTGGGAGCGAGCCTGGTGGCGCCCGGCCCCTGGACGCGCGGCGCAGCCCTGCGAGCCACCGCGGCTCACGTGATCCCGCTGGTGATGGGCGCCTCCCCCGTGCTGGTGGTGGCGGGGCTGATCGAAGGGTACGTCAGTCCCTCGGCGCTCTTTCCGGCCTGGGCCAAGGTGGCGCTGGGCGTGACGTCGGGGCTTGGGTTCTGGCTGTGGGTTCGCGCGGTGGGCGTATCGACGCCCGAAAGGACTACAGCGTTCCTGCGGCCAGTCGGCCCGCGGCCAGCGTGGCCCGCTCGGCCTTCTCCCGCCGACGAGCGATCGCTTCAAACGCCGAGTTGAGGCGGCGAAGGTCGTCCAGGTCTCCCCCGTTGTTCGGGTGGTGCTGACGCGACAGCTCGCGGAACCGCTCGGTGATCTTGTCCATCGGATCGGCGCTGGTCACGCCCAGCAGCCGATAGGGGCTCTCAGAGTCGAGCGCCGCCCAGAACTGCTTCAGCTTGGACTGCACCTCGGACAGGCCGCTGGAGACGAGGCCCTCTTCACGGCGGCGGGTTCGGAGCTTGGCGTCGGCGCGGAAGACCTCTGTGTAGCTGGACGATACCCAGCGATGGCACGCACCGCAGTGAAAATATCGAACGTGGTTTCCGCTCCCGACATGCGACGTCATGGTCACGTGGCAGAACGTGCACTCGACGTCGACTTGTTCAAGGGTGGTGGTGGCAGCGGCGCGTTTGAGCATTGAGCGGCACCTGAGAAATATTTCGAGGACGGGGTTGCTACAGGTCTGTCTGATCTTGTACCCCTCTGGCGCGATGGCGCAAAAAATTGGCCGCAGCCGGGGGTTCGTCATGATGGGTGCTGTGTCGCCCCTGATCAGCCTCTGTTGCGCCGTTTCGCTCGCCGCGCACGCCGCGCCCGGGGCCCGCAGCGCGAGGGGGCAACCGACCGCCTCGCTCAAGCTGGGCAGCCCCAAAGAGGACGATCTCCCCGCGGCGCCCGAGGCCACGACACGCCCCAACGCCGGAGACGCCCTCAGCCTCGTGACCGCCCTCTCCGCGGCGATGGAACCCACCCCGTCTGAAATTCGAGCCATCGCCGTCGAAGATCTCGGCATGTTGGACGACCCGCGCGCCCTGAACGCCCTGTCCAACTGGGTGCTCGACGCCTCGCCTGGTGTGCAGCGCGCCGCCTTGCGGGCCATCGGTTCGATTCAACACCCGCGGGCCGAGGAGATTCTCAAGGGCGTGGTGCGGCGCAACACGGTCAGCGAGCGCATGCGAATGATGGCCACCGAGCTGTTGTTGTACCAACGAACCCAGAGCGCGCTGACGTTCCTGGGGAGCGTCAAAGTGTCGTCCTGGGCGCCCGGCTCTGTGAAGTCGGTCGCGCAGCGAGTACTGGAAGAGAACCCGTCTGGAGGAACCCGATGAAACTGACCCCGCTCGACTTGCGTCAACGCCGGTTTGAACCCGAATTCCGAGGCTACCGGCGAGCGGAGGTGGAGGCGTTTTTGGAGAGCGCCGCGCAGGAGCTGGAAGATTCGGTGCGGGAAGGCATGGCGCTCAAAGACGAGCTGCGCCGCGCCCAGACGCAGCTCGAGCAGCACCTCGAGCGCGAGAAGACCCTCCAGGAGACGATGGTCACGGCGCAGCGCATCAGCGAGGACGTGAAGGCGACCGCGCGCAAAGAAGCCGAGGTGATTCTGGCCGAGGCCGAGGTGCAGGCGCAGAAGATCACCGCGGGCGCCAGCGGCCGACTGGTCGACCTGGTCACCGAGATCAACGAGCTCAAGCGGCAGAAGATCCAGTTCGAGTCTCAGCTCGCCTCGCTGCTCGACGCGCACCAGTCGCTTTTGGCCACCTTCAAGACTGCCCCCACGCCGGACCTCGCCTTCTTCGTTCCCAAGAAGTCTGAATCGGCGTGACCGCGCCCTGGCTGCGCGAAACAGCCGACGGCGTTGAGCTTTCGATTCTGGTGCAGCCCCGGGCCTCTCGATCAAGGCTGGTGGGCGAACACGATGGCCGTCTGAAGGTCGCGGTGGCCGCCCCTCCCGTCGACGGCGAGGCGAACGCGGCGCTCCTGGAGTTCCTGGCCGACCTGTTCTCTGTCGGAAAACGGGCTGTTGAGCTGATCGACGGCGCGCAGGGGCGGCGCAAGCGCGTCTTGGTGCGCGGGGTTCGTGCGAACACCGCGGAGGTGGTTATCTCTGACGCAACGTGATCGCCGCCGTCCTCGCCCTCCTCGTCACCGCCACTCCGATCACCGAGGTGGCGAGGACACCCCACTTCGGCATTTCGGCGTCAGCGCGCGCCGAGGCCGGGGCGGCGCTGGTCGCCTCCCGGTTGGAGAACCTGCACGAAGGGCTGGAGCGTTCGCTGGGCGTGCCCCTGCCGGGCGTCACCCAGGTGCGCGTGGCGTTCGACCGGCCCGAGTTCGACAGCCTCACTCTCGACGGGGAGCGGCCTCCGCCCTGGGTTCGGGCGCTGGCCTGGCCATCGTCGCAGCTGATGCTGGTGCAACTCGATGTGCTGGCGACCACCGACGCCGAGCCCATCCTGCGGCATGAGATGGTGCATCTGGCGCTGGGGCGGTACGGCGACGACTGGCCGCGCTGGTTTCACGAGGGCCTGGCCCAATCGCTGGGCCGGAGCGGCGCGACGGGCGAGGCGGCCGACCAGCTCCTGCAACGCGCGGCACGGCAGGGCCGGCTCTTTTCGATTGAGGCGCTGGGCGCCGGCTTTCCCGACCTGCCCGCCGACGTGGAGTTGGCATACGCGGAGAGCGCGGCGTTTGTGGAGCACCTGATTCACGTGCACGGCCCCGGGGCGGTCGCCCTGTTGCTCGAGCGGGTCAAGGAAGGCCGTCCGTTCGAGGAGGCGTTCGCGATCTCCTTTCACACGTCGCTGCGCATGGCGTCAGATCAGTTCCTGGCGTCTATCCCCACCCGGTCTCCGCTGTGGCCTCTCTTCGTGGGCGAGGGCGCCGTGTGGGCGGGACTGTGCGTGCTGTTGTGCGTGGCGTACGTGCGGCGGCGACGCCAGCTCAAGGTCTGGCACCAGGCGCAGGTGGCCGTCGAGGCAGAAGAGGACGCACGGGCGGAAGCCGAGCGCGCGGAACTGGCTCGGCTCGAGGCCGAGGCAGCCGCCGTCGCTGCTAGCGTGCTCGCCGAACCGTCCAGGCCTTGAAGGCCGCGTCCGCGCCGTAGTCCAGCGTGGAGGCGCGCAGGGGCGGCCCGAACGCGGCGGCCACCCCCAGGGACTGTTCGAGAATCCGTTTGAACTGCGCCGACGTCCAATCGGCGAGATTGACGCAGGGGAAGAATGTGCCCCCCGGTGCGAGCAGCTCAAAAGTGGCGCGGGCGAGCTCGCCGTAGTCCGTCTTGGCCGAGAAGCGGGACTTTCCGGTGCTGGAAAACGAGGGCGGGTCGAGGACGATGAGGTCAAATCGCTCGCCGCGCTTCGCGAGTCGCTTCAACACCGCGAATGAATCATCGGCGATGAACTTCGCCCGCTCAGGCGGCAGTTGGTTGAGCTCGTAATTGGCCGTCCCCCAGTCGAGGACCTTTCTCGACACGTCGACGTTGACGGTCTCTTCCATGCCCCCGAGCGCGGCGGCCACACCGAACCCACAGGTGTAGGCGAAGAGGTTCAACATGCGGCCCCCCGACGCGGCGGCGCCTTGAACTGCGTCGCGAGCATCGCGCGCGTCGAGGTAGAGCCCCACCGACAACCCGTTGCCGGGGCGAATCTCGAATCGACGCCCGCACTCCGTGATGGTGAGGGCCTCGACCGCTTCCCCAGCGATGGGCCGCGGGGGCGCGAGCACGTCGGCCGCTGTCGCGCTCCGGCGCGCCTCTTTGGGCCTTCGTTTGAGGTACACCGCCCGACAGGCGCCGGCGCGCGTGAGGGCCTCTCCGAGGCGCTGCTCATCGTCAGGCGAGAACTCGCGGTAGAGGCTCAGCACCGCCACGTCGTCGAAGCAGTCGACCGTGAGATCATCGAGTTCGCCATCGACCCACCGGAACGCCGTCGTTCGGCCGGCCAACGACGCTCGCTTTCGCGAGAGAAGCGTCTGCAGCTGCGACACGAGGTCCACGGGCCGGTTCACCTACCCGAGGTCCCAGAAAAACAAAACGCCGTGCGGGCCTGATGGCTCGCACGGCGCGGGGACGACGATCGACGCGTAGGCTACGGCGCCGAGTTGTTCTGGTTGAAGTTGGTGATGTTCTTGTCTCGCATCGCGGCGTTCGCGTCCTTGTTGCCCACGGCCGTCTGAGTCCCGTTCAGAGCATCAGACGAAGCGCCGAAGATGCGGCGAATGTTGTCGCCAAAGAGCGTGATGATACCGATGGCCGCGATCGCGATCAGTGCGACGATCAGAATGTATTCGGTCATGCCCTGCCCACGTCGCTTCATCATCTTGCGGTTCGCCACCATGTCGTTGCTCCTTGGAAGATGCCGCGTCACTGCGCGGCCTGTTTGATGATGAAAGAGTACGCGCCGCACTTCACGCCCGATATCCGTCAACAGGGGGATACGAACAAGTGTCGGGATCTACGTTCGATTCTGTCGGCGGCGCCTCAACACCAGCGCTCCCAGACCCAACAAAACGCCATCCACCGACCCACACCCACATCCGTTCTTGCCCGATTCGCCGGGGAGAACTTCAACCGAAAGTGCCCGGATCAGCAGTGTACCACTCCCGGCGAGCGCCTCGACGGTGAAGGCGTACGGCTGCGCCCGCGCATCGTCAGTCACCTGCCCCGCGAACGCGCCGTCGGGGTTGAGCGAGACGCCCGGGGGGAGCGTTCCGTCGCGAACCTCAAACCGAATTCCCTCCAGTGAGGGCTCCACCGAAAGCAGCCCGCGCACCGCCTCCCCTCGCGAGACGGCGGCCGGCAACGTCGAGTTCAAGGCGAGCTTCGGGGCCAGGATCAGCAGCGTGAAGTTGGCGGAGTCGGCGCGACCTTTGGCATCGGTCGCTTCGAGTGAGAACGAGAACGCGCCCGATTCGACCGGCGTGCCAGAAATGACCACCTTGTCGTCGGCTGGCTCGAGGGCGAGCCCTGCCGGCAGTCGCCCGTCGGTCACCGCCCACCCGATCGGCCGGGCCGCCACGGCCGCGCTGGCCGGCTTGAGCGGAACGTCGACCGCGTAGGCCTTCGCGAATTGCCCTTTGGGCAGCTGAATCGCGTCGATCAGCAGGCCGGTCGAGTCGACAATGCTCGAGCTGAAGACGCGCAGGTCCGAGTTCCCCACCGCATCGCGCACGCGCACGCCCACCACCCAGGTGCTGCCGAGGGCGTCGAGGGTCTGGCCCGAAATGGTGCCGTCGCCCGAAAGCGAGATGCCGCGGGGAAACTCGCCGCTCTCGAGCGTCCACGCGTAGGGGGCGAGGCCACCGGTCGCCGCCAGCTGTACCTCGTAGGGGGCGCCCTGGGTGGCGGGGGGAAGGCGGGTCGAGGCGACCGCCAGCGGTGCCGACGGGGCGAGCACCCGCAGGCTGAGGACCGTGGTGTGGGTCTCGGCGCCGGCGGTGAGGTTGATGGCCACCGGGAACGTGCCTCGAA
>CAZFXD010000147.1:0-12089 GCA_964522795.1 uncultured Myxococcaceae bacterium | reverse complement strand
GATGTTCTGCAGATTCACCGTGGGCGACTTGGACAGGTCGATGGCGCCACGAGCGCGGGGTCCGACCGCGATCTTCTCCATGTACGTGTCGGGGGCGTTGAGCAGACAGCCGCGAGCGGCCAGCGCCACCACCGAGATGGCCCCGGGCCGGCCGTAGGCGCACAGGTTGGTGCCTTCGAGTGGATCGAGCGCGATGTCGATGGCCGGGGCCCCCGTCACCTGACGGCCGACGCGCTCGCCGATGTAGAGCATCGGCGCTTCGTCGCGCTCGCCTTCGCCAATCACCACCGTGCCGTCGATGTTGAGCGCGTCAAAGGCGCGGCGCATGGCGTCGACCGCCGCCTGATCAGACTCGTTCTTGTTGCCGCGCCCCATCAACCGAGCGGACGCAATCGCCGCCATCTCGGTGACTCGCACGACTTCCAGCGCCAGGTTTCTGTCCATGGTGGCTTCCTTTTTTACGCTGCAGGGACTGCGGGCTCGAACGCTTTCAACAGAATGTCGGGGAAGCTGACGACCTTGCCATCGCGGCCGACGCACGCGTGCTTTGTTTCACCCGTACATAGCACGTCGCTCTCTCGGCGAATCTCGTAGCGAAACCCCACCGAGACTCGCCGCACCTCTTCCACGGCGATGGCGATGGTGAGCAGGTCCTCGTACCGCGCCGGCGCCAGGTATCTGGCGTGCGCGTCCACCACCGGGAGCGCGAAGCCCAGCGCTTCCACCTGCCGGTAGCTGACCCCTTTGGCGCGCAACAGCTCGGAGCGGGCGAACTCGAAGTAGCGGAAGTAGTTCGCGTAGTAGACGACGCCCATCTGGTCGGTGTCGCCGAAAATGACGCGCAGACTCGCCTCGAACACGGCGGCGGACGCTAACCGAAACGCGTCAACGCTTCGCCACTTTCTTCGTTGGCGCGACGGCGTCGTGTGCCACGATGCCCGGATGCGCCGCTTCGCACTTCTCGCGCTGCTCCTCGCAGTTCCCGCCGTCGCCAAGCCCCCCAGGCTGGTGCTGTTCATCAGCATCGACTCCATGGGCACGGACATTTTTCAGCGCATGCGCCCGCGCTTCAAAGCGGGCTTCACCCAGCTGCTGGCGCAGGGCGCGTACTTTCCCGTCGCGCAGTACGAGGTGGCCGAGACCGTGACCGCGGTCGGGCACTCCACGCTCGCCACCGGCACCTGGCCCTGGCAGCACGGCATTGTCTCCAACCGGGTGTTGAACCGTCAGACCGGTCGGCTGGAGCCCATCTTCTCGGACCCGGGGCACCCGGCCCTGGAGGCCCCGCTGGCCAATGACGACGTCTCTCCGGTGGCGCTGCTCTCGGAGACCATCGCGGACCGGCTGCGCATCTCGAGCCAGGGCAGGGGCAAGGCCATCGCTATCGCCGGCAAGGCGCGCGCGGCGATTCCATTCGCGGGGCGGCTGGGAGAAGCCTACTGGTTCAACGAGACCGTGGGCCGGTTCGTCACGGGCACGTACTACCGCAAGGAATTCCCCAGCTGGCTGAAGACGTTCAACGACAAGAAGTTGCCCGAGTCGTACTTCGACAAGCCGTGGACGTTGCTCAACCCCGTGGCGGACTACCGGGGCGACGACGACCGGGCCTTCGAGTCTGACTGGTTCGGGCTCGGCCGGACCTTCCCCCACAAGCTCTCCGCCGGCCTGGTCTCGCCGGGGCCGCCGTCGTTCAACGCGCTCTCGGCCTCCCCCATGATGAACGAGGTGATGGTGCAGGCGGCCAAAGCGGCGATGGAGGGCGAGGCGCTCGGCAAAGACGACGCCGCCGACTTCCTCTTCGTCGGGTTCAGCGCCACCGACAAGGTCTACCACCTCTACGGCCCCTACTCGTGGGAGGCCCAGGACGCGATCGTGCGCCTGGACCGCTCCATCGCTGAGCTGGTGGCGGCGGCGGAGAAGGCGGCGGGCAAAGGCAACCTCTCGGTGGTGGTGACCGCGGACCACGGCGGCGCGGCGATTCCCGAGGAGTGGGCCGCTGCGGGCCTCCCCGGCGTGCGCGTCAACCCGGCCATCATCGACACCGACCTCGGAAAAGAGCTGCAGGCGCAGTTCGGCGTCGACCCCGTCGTCTCCATCGAGGAAGAAGACGTCTATTTCGACAACAAGCTGATCGCCGAGAAGAAGGTCGATGGCGCCAGGCTACGCCGGGCCGCCGCGGCGTGGATGTCGAAGCACCCGTCGGTCGCGCTGGCGGTGGCCAAAGACGACCTCGAGGGCAAAGAGCCCGGCTCGGGCCTGTTCGCCATTCTGCGCCACGGCTACAACCCCGAGCGTTCGGGCGACGTGCTGTTCGCGCTCAAGCCGTTCGCGGTGCTCGAGTCTGAAGTGGCCGGCACGTCCCACGGCACGCCCTACGCCTATGACTCCGAGGTGCCGCTCATCCTCTGGGGCAAGAACGTGAAGCCTGGCGTCTTCGCCGCCCCCATTCGCGCGGTGGACATCGCCCCCACGGTGACGGCGATTCTGGAGATCGGCAGCCCGGCGCAGGCCGAAGGTCGCGCCCGCGGCGAAGCGCTGGACCTCAAAGGCAATTGAGCTCGACGCCGCTCGTCGCCGTTCGCCATCGAGCGCTGCCGCCGGCGCTGTTCACGCGACTCCGCCGCGCGGTGGAGTCGCTGGGGACCGAGCGCCTGCGCAGCACCTACCAGACGACGTTCTTCTGGGAGCGCGGGGCTCCGCCCTGTGGGGTCGCGGAGCGGGCCATCGCCCGGCTGTTTGACTCGCTCCCCGGAGCCTCAGCCGCCATCGGAGCGGAGTGGTGGCTCTCCCGCATGCGGACCTCGAACGTGAAGGTGGATTTCCACCGGGACTGCGACGAGGTGCTGTTCCGAACCACCGGCCGCGTGGTGCACCCGCTCTCCACCAACGTGCTCTTCCTCAACACCTGTCGGGGTGGAGCCCTGGCGGTCTCCGCGCGCCGCCCGGTGGAGCAGAACCCGGCGATGGCGCCTTCGGTGCTCGACTTCGACCTGGTGGAGCCCGCGCCCAACCGAATGGCCAGCCTCGGCGGCCGCGTGACGCACGGCGTGCTCGACTCGCACAACCAGCTCCCCTTCCGCTGGCGCCGCCGCGAGCGCTCACTCCGCCTCGCGCTCATCATCAACGTGTGGAAGCGCCGGCCCATCGGCGCGCTCGATTTCGGCCCGTCGGGGCACTACGCAAAATTGCGTTAACTTGACCGGTCACATTCTTGCGCGGATCGCGTTCTCCACCAGAATCGCGGCCATGGCGCGCAAGGCCACCCGGACCGCGACTGTCGAGACGACCCTAGTCGCGCCGTCGGCCGTCTCGTTGCCCCAGCCGCAGCCCAAACTGCCCGGAACCGCTGCGCTTTCTTCGTTTCACCAGCGCGTCTTCGCCGAAGCGCTGACGCTCAAGAAAGGCGCGGCGAGCGACCGCCTCACCACCGCGCTCTCCGAAGCCCGGGTCGACCTCAACCCCCATCAGGTGGAAGCCGCGGCGTTCGCGCTCGACTCCCTCGACCGCGGCGGCTGCCTGCTGGCCGATGAAGTCGGCCTCGGCAAGACGATTGAGGCCGGCCTGGTGATGGCCCAGGTGCTCGCTGAAGGCGCGAAGAAGATTCTGGTGCTGTGTCCGGCGTCGCTGCGCGTGCAGTGGCAGACCGAGCTCTCGTCCAAGTTCTCCATCGACTCGCGGCTGGTCGACGGCCGCAGCGCCGGGCCCCGGGGCGTTCGCTTCGGCGAGAGCGAGGTGACCATCGCCTCGCTCGGGTTCGGGGCGCGCCACGCCGAGGCGCTCGCCGCGGTCGCGTGGGACCTGGTGGTGGTGGACGAAGCGCACCGGGTTCGAAATTCCTTTCAGAACAAAGACAGCCAGGGCGCGCGGCTGGCGGCGGCTCTCAACGGGCGGCCCAAGCTGCTGCTGACCGCCACCCCGCTGCAGAACAGCCTGGGCGAGTTGTTCGGGCTGGTCTCCTTCCTCGACCCGTCGGTCTTCGGTTCGTACGACGCCTTCGCGGCGCGCTACCTCAAGGCCGGCGCCGAGGGGCCGGAGCCTGAGACCCTGCGGGACTTGAAGGCCGAGCTGGGCGGCATCGCCTTCCGCACCCTGCGTCGCCAGGTGCGTGAGTACGTGCGCTTCACCGACCGCCGCAGCATCGTGGAGGACTTCTCGCCCACGCCCGAAGAGCGCGCGCTCTACGACGACGTCTCGGAGTACCTCAAGCGGGGCAAGGCGTTGGGCTCGACCGAAGGCCAGCGGCGCATGTTGGTGCTCCTGTACAGAAAGCTCCTCGGCTCTTCCACGTTCGCGCTCGGGCCCACCCTGCTTCGGCTGGCGGAGACGGTGGAGAAGCGGCTCGGGCACGCGCCGGCGGGCGCCGGGCTGATGGAGCCCGACGAACCCCGGGCGTGGGAAGACGACCCGTCGCGAGAGTTCGAGCTGGTGCCCGCGGCCGACGTGGCGGTGCTGGAGCGGGAAGTGCGGGAGCTGAAGGCGTTCGCTCGCCGGGCGGGAGAGATCAAGCGCAACGCCAAGGGCGACGCGCTCTGCCGCGCGCTGGACCGCGTCTTCACCGTCTCCAGAGCCAACCTGTGGCCAGAGAAGGCCGTGGTCTTCACCGAGAGCAAGCGCACGCTCAACTACTTGAGCGAGCTCCTCTCCTCGAAAGGCTACGCGGGGCAGATCGCGGTGCTGACGGGAGACCTCAACACGCCCGAAGCCCGCGCCGAGGTGATCGAGCGCTTTCGCAGCAGCGCCAAGGTACTGCTCTCGACCGAAGCGGGGGCCGAGGGGCTGAACCTCCAGTTCTGCAACGTGGTGGTGAACTTCGACTTGCCCTGGAACCCGCAGCGGGTGGAGCAACGCATCGGTCGCTGCCATCGCTACGGGCAGACACGCGACGTGCTGGTGCTGAACTTCCTCAACCAGAGCAACGCGGCCGAGCGGCGGCTGTTCGAGTTGCTGGGCAAGAAGCTGTCGCTCTTCGACGGGGTGTTCGGCGCCTCCGACGAGATTCTGGGGGCCCTGGCCGACGGCGTCGACTTCGAGCGCCGGGTGCTGGAGATCTACCAGAACTGCCGCAGCGAGCCGGAGATCGACGCCGCGTTCTCCACGCTACAGAACGACCTCAAGGCCTCCATCGACGAGCGCGTCACCAACGCACGCGCGCTGCTCTTCGAGCGCTTCGACACGGACGTGCGCAAGACGCTGCGCTTCACCCAGGCGGCCACGGCGGCGGCCGTGGGCTCACACCGGCGCATGGCCGAAACGCTGACGCGGGCCACGCTGGGCGCACCTGACGCCACGCCGGCCGGCATCGCCCGCGCGCGCGCCGCGGTGGTGAACGCGCCGGCGAGGTCCTTCGTCCCGCTCCGCATCGACGCCGCCACCCTGCCCCCGCACCTGCAGTCGCTCGCCCACGCGCGCGGTTGGTGGTTCTGCTACCGCCTGGACGTGGGCGGGGCCCACCCGTTCGGCGAGCTCTGCCACCTCGCCCTGGTGGAGACGGCGGAAGGCTACCGGGCCCTGGAGCCGAAAGACGCCGCCGCGCTCCTCGAGGCACAGAGCCGTGAAGACGCCTCGGTCTCCCCTCCGCGGACCTCGGTGCAGGCGACCGTGGGCACCTTGACCGACGCCGCGGTGCAGGCCTTCGAGCGCCGCGCGCGCGAGGCCTTCTCGCAGTCCGCCATCACCCACCGGGAAGAGCTCGACCGCCGCGTCGAAGTCAGCCTGCTGCCGGCGCGCAACAAGGTCGAGGCGGCGCAAAAGGCGTGGGAGGCGGCGCGAGCGGCGGTGCGCAGCGGCGCGGGCGCGGCCGGGCCCACCGCGGTGCGAGACCACGTGGCGCGCGCGGAGACGATGTACCGCAAGGCGCTCTCCACCCTGCGCGACCTCGAGCTGCGCGCCTACGCCGAGAAGGACAAGAAGTCAGAGCAATGGGACGCGCAGCTCCGCGTCAAGGCGACGCGCGCGCTGGTGGCGACGGCCTGCTTCGCGGTCGAGCCGTAGGCCTTCTGCCCGGCGCTCAAACCTTCAGGCGAATGGCGGCGGGCAGCAGGCGCATCTCGCACGGCAGGCGGCCCGGCTGTTCGCCGTCGCAGTCGATCAGCACTTCCTCGTCGGACTCAGCGCGCAAGGTGGTGCAGCGCATGGTGCTGGTGCCCTTCATCGTCACGTGGGTCCCGTCGTAGATGCGACCCTGGCGCAGCGCGAAGTCGGCCAGCGTGTACCCGCTCCACAGCGTGACGTCGAAGATGCCGTCGTTGGTCAGCGCGTTCGGGCACACCTTCATGCCGCCCCCGAAGTACTTGCCGTTCGCCACCGAGAGCGTGGTGACCGACATCACCTGGGCGGGCTTGCCGTCCAACGACACGCGACACGTCGCGTCTTTGTAGCGCAGGAGCGCCTTCACGCTGCCCAGCATGAACGAGGCCTTGCCGCCCAGCCGCTTGGTGGTGCGGTTGACCTCCCGGTCCACCTTGCCCGACGCGCCGAAGCTGCAGATGTTGGCGAAGTAGCGCGAGGCTTTGGAGCCGTCGTGCGAGATGAAGTCCACCACGCCCACGTCGAACGGCTCGGTGCGGTCAGTGCCGAGCCGGGCGATGGCCGACGCCACGTCGGGCCCCCAGCCGGGCGTCTTGCGAAAATCGCCGCCGGTGCCCTGAGGCAGCACCGCCAGCGCCGCGTTGGGGTTGATGGCCTTGCCGTTCTCGAAGAACCCGTTCACCACCTCGTTGATGGTGCCGTCGCCGCCCACCGCGGTGATGCAGTCGAAGCCGGCCTTGAGCGCGTCTTTGGCGAGCCTCGCCGCGTGCATCGGCCCCTGGGTGAGCGCCGCCTCGGCGCTGGGCACGGTGCGCTTCACCTGCGCGAAAATCGAATCCCACGCGCGCCCGGTTTCTCCATTGGCGCTCTTCGGGTTGACCACCAGGTAGACCTTCATCGTTTCCCGCCCCCTTCGTTCGAACGCTCCAGCCACCGGCGAAGCGCCGCGAAAATCCCCACCGACGGATGCCCCGCGCGCTCGAACATGCGCCGCGACGTGGGGCAGGCGGTGACGATGGTCTCGCCCCTGCCCGCGAGGTGGTTGCCCGTGCGTCGCGCGATGTCTACCGCCACCGTGGGCATGGTGCGGGGGAGCAGGCCTCCTCCGCCCGAGCACTCGGCCTGACCGCGGTTCGAGTGCGCCTCGCCCACGGTTCCATACGCCCGTCGCAACAGCGCGCGAGGCGGCTCGTAGACGCCGAGGCCGCGGCCGAGCTTGCACGCGTCGTGGTACGCGACGCGCTCTCCCTCGAGGGGACTCCCGGGGGCGTGGTCGACGTACTCGGCGACCACTTCGACCAGCGTTCGAATGGCCGGTTTCACCTTCACCCCGAACTGCGGGTAGACGACCTTGAAGGTGTGCGCGCAGCCCGGGTCGAGCACGACCAGCTCCGCGTGGGCCGCCAGCGAGTGCGCCACTACGTTGGCGTGCGCCACGAACTTGTCCACGGCGCCAGTGGCGAGCAGGGGCGCGCCGCAGCACTGGGCCGACTCGCGCGCGACGCCGGCCGGAGCGCCGACCTTCTCGGCCACCCACAGCGCGTCGTCGAGCTCGTCGCTCGCCTTCACCAGCGTGGAGCAGCCAGGGAAGAGCAGGTGTCGCACCGGGCCTTCGGGCTTGCGGGCCTGTACCAGGGGCAGCAGCTCGGCGCCGAAGGGGTTGGAGAAGGCTTCGAAGGTGGCCAGGGTCGAGGTGACCCCTTTGGGCGAGAGGCCCTGGTCGAGCGACTCGCTCCGCGCCGCCACCAGCGCCGCGCCCACCATGTTGCTGTGCTTGCAGACTTCGGTGCAGCGCCCGCAGCCGGTACAGGCGTGAATGGCGTGCGCAGCCCCTTCATCGAGCGGGCGCGCGCCTTCGGCGACGAGGTACGCAGCGTTCATCTTGCCCCAGGCGCTGGTGGCCTCGTTCTTGGTCGACTCCGACACCGGGCAGGAGAACCGGCACACCTTGGGGCAATACGCGCAGGTGCTGTAGGCGGGGTGATGTCGTTCCATCGACGGGTGGGTCATGCGCGTGACTCCGGTGTTCCCAGTGCGTCGAAGAGGCTCGGGGCCGTGTGGGCCACGGCGTCCGGACCGCCGAGCGGCCGGCCTTCGACCGGGCCCACCACCACCGCCGAGTCCATCGCCAGCCGGTGCAGCGAGAGCACGGCGCCGCCCGCGAGCGCCGCGCCGATGGCCGGCCATGATGCCTCGGTCTCGAACGGGCTGGTGGCGAGCCGGGTCGGCATCACCCCGGCGGTGGCGCCGGCGGCCCGCGCCCGGCGCAGCAGGCTCGTCACGTCGAGGTCAAGGAGCGCGCCGGCGGCTTCGCAGAGAAACTCGGCCATCACCCGGCCTTCGACGGATTGCAGGCGCACCCGGGACACCAGCACCCCATCGGCGAGCGCGTGGAAGAGCGCGTCGCGCAGGGTGTCGAACGAGCTGAACGTGAAGGAGAGCAGCTTGCGGTCGTGCGGCAGCATGCGCGTTCGGAGCATGGCGCGCTGCACGCTGGCGAGGCGCCCATGGCGGCCGAGGACGAGGTGGAGCAGGTCCGGCCCGGCGGCGCTGCGCGGCCCCGGGGGCGAGGCGAACGCCGCTCCTGAGGCTGTGGTGGCTTCGAGCGACACGCACAAAGGCTCGAGGCGGCCGAGCGAGATGGCGTGGAGGCCCTGGTACGAACCTTCGAGAAATTCGCGCACCGTCAGGTGCTTCGCCCCCGGAGAGAGCGGGCCCAGCCAGCTGTCGTGGGGCGCGAGAAACGCCTCGACGTCGTTGAGGCGCGTGTCGGCGGTGACGAGCGCCAGCCGGCTGCGCTCGTCGCCCACGAAGGAGACGGTGGCCACGGGGGCAGAAGCGCCGCTCATGAGAACCCCAGCTTGCCGGGGTTCATGATGCCGTCGGGGTCGCACCGGCGCTTCAAGTCGACGAGCAGGCGCTGCGCGCCCCCCAGGGAGCGCTGATAGGCCTCGGCCTTGAGGAGCCCGATGCCGTGGTGATGGCTGACGTTGCTGCCGGCGGCGATGGCGGCGCCGAGCGCGGCGGCCCACACCTTCTGGTAGCGCTCCTCCATGGGGCCCTCGCCGGTCGCCGAGGTGATGAAGGTGAAGTAGAGCGAGCAGCCTTCCGCGTAGGCATGGGAAAAGTGGCAGAGCGAGAACGCGAGCGGCGCCACCGCCTCTTTCACCCGGCGGTGAACCTCTTTCACTTTGTCCCAGGTGCAGGCGACCTCCATCGTGTCGGCGACGGAGAACGAATCGATGACTCCGGACATGCGGAAGCTCACGTCGTACCGGCTCTCGAACCAGCGGCGCGCCGGGTCCGGCCCCAGGTCGACCGCGGCCACCCGAATACAGATGTCGCGGGCGAGCAGGTCTTCTGCTTCGCAGCGCCGCTTCTCTCCTTCGAACATGAGCACGAAGCGGACCCGGGTGAACCCGTCGACGGCGAAGTTGAGCAACCGGGCCACATTGAAGGACGTCGCCGCGAGGCCGCGGAGGGCCGCGGGCTTCAGATAGCGGTCCACCACGCCGCGCTCTGAAGGCGGCGTCTTCTTGTGGGGGCCGTCGTGCTTGCGGGCCACCACCACGGTGTCGAAGGGATCGTAGAGACGCGCGGCCGCGGGTCGCAGCCCGGACTGAAAGATGAGCCGCATCGCCTCCAGCCCCGAGGCGAGCGAGTCGAACTCGAACGCCCGGAACACCCTCGCTTCAGGCAGGGGCTGCACGCGCAAGGTGGCGCCGGTGAAGAAGCAGAGCGTCCCTTCCGAGCCGATGAGCAACGCCGCGTCGTCGCCGCCCACCTGGGGGCGCAGGGGCGTCTCCAGGCACTCGCCCGTGCCGAGCACCACCCGCACGCGCACGGTCATGTCTTCGATCTTTCCGTACTTGCCCGACAGCTGTCCGGCGGAGCGGGCGGCGATCCACCCGCCCACGGTGGACATGTAGATGGACGAAGGAAAGTGGCCGAGCGTGTAGCCGCGCTCGTTCAGGTGTCGCTCGAGGAGCTCGCCCGTCACGCCGGCGCCGACCTCCACCGTCCGGTTGATCGCGTCGATGGGCCCGATGGCTTCGAAGCGCTTCAGGTCCACCGCGAGCCCGCCGGTGAGCGCCCAGGTTCCACCGCAGACGCCGGAGCCGGCGCCGAAGGGAATCAACGGGACGTGGTGGGTGCGCGCCAGCTGGACGATTCGGGCCAGCTCGTCTTCTGTTTCGGGCCACAGCACGGCGTCGGGCGGTGTCGGCGTCCGCCCACGGCGCGTCCACAACAGGCCCAGAGACCACATGTCGCGCGCGTAGGAGATGCGGTCTCGCTCAAGTCGGGAGACGCGGCCCGGGAGCAATTGATCGAGCGCATTCCAGAGGTTGTCCAGACCCTCTCTCGGGGCCCCCAGGTCATTCGCATCGACGGCGGACGATGGGAAGGGCATCGGCGGGCTTCAAAGCACCAAACCCCAACCGGCTCCAGCGTACACTCAAGGAGACAGTTGGGAGGTGGCGCGGGCTGGGACTATCATCGCGGACATGCGCCGTTGGCTCTCGCTGTGTCTGGTGTTGACGGCTGTCGGCTGCAAGGTCGACGAACCGGTGCTGGTGCTGGAGATCTCGCGTGACCCGGTGGCGAAGTCGCAATCGGTCCGCATCACCGTGACCGACGCGACCCAGCGGTCGGTGACCTCTGATCCATTTGTGTTCGAGACCACAGGCAAGGCGCGGGTGGTCATTCTGCAGGCGAAGCTGCAGAGCCCGGTCACGGTCACCGGCGCCGGCTTCAGCGACGCCACTGGAACGACCGCCACCGTTCCAGTCGAGACCACGGGCACCCTCAACGCTGACTTCACCACCGACGTCACCCGCGTGGTGCGACTCATTCTCACGCCGAAGTCCAGCTGCGCCGACGCGACGCCCGGGCAGCCGCTGGTGCCAGAGAGCGCCTGCGACGACGGGAAAGACAACGACTGCGACGGCGCCAAAGACTGCGCCGACAGCGACTGCGCCGGGAAGACCTGCGGGGCGAACAGCACCTGCAAGAACCAGAAGTGTCTCGGGCCGGAGACCGGCTTCGCCATGTGCAACGACGGCGAAGACAACGACATGAACGGCTTCACTGACTGTGAGGACCAGGGCTGCGTGGGCATGAGCTGCACCTCCAACGCCAACCGCTGCCTGGTGAACCCGACCTGCAGCTCCGGCACCTGCTCGGGCGGCTCGCTGAAGACCTGCACCGAGCCCACCCTCTGTCACACCACCGCCGGGACCTGCGACGTGGCGACCGGGAACTGCGTCTACCCGCCAGACCCGGGCGGCCCCTGCGACGACGGCAACCCGTGCTCCATCACCAGCCAGTGCAGCGCCGCGGGCACCTGCGAACCGCTCACGTTCAAGTCCTGCGCCGTGCCTGACGGCGGCTGTTTCACCGGCGCCACCTGCAACCCGACGAGCGGAACCTGCGTCAACACCAAGAAGCCGGTCGGCAGCGTCTGCCCGCCGAAATCGCCCTGCCTGACCGCGACGTGTCAGGCGGACGGCACGTGCCTCGACGACCCCGCAACGGCGCCGGTCTGTAACCCGCCTCTCTGTCAGACGGGGGGCGGCACCTGCGCCGCCGATGGTGGCTGCAGCTACCTCCCGGTCGCGGCCGGTATCCACTGCGGCGACGGAGGCGTGTGCAACGGCGCCGGCCTCTGTCAGTCCGGGTTCGGGTACGAGCCGAGCAATTTCTCGACGAGCGGCATGCCGGACTTCCCCAGCAGCAACACCACCCTGGCGTGCGCCCGGTCGGTCATCGACATCTCCAACACCAGCGTGAACCTCAGCGGCCTGTGCACCGGGGGAAGTTCCAAACCCAACTGGTCTCACGACGGCGGCGTGGCCCTGCTCACCTTCCAGTCCTTCACCGTCGGTGCGAACCAGAGCGTGCTCATCAACTCGGTGGTGCCGGTCATCTTCGTGCTGAACGATTCGTTCGTGATTCAGGACAAGGGGCTCTTGGTGGTCGACGCGGGGAGCACCAACTGCGCGGTGGGCGCGGGGACCAACGGGCGCGCCAGCGGTGGGCTCGGCAGCGTGAACGGCGGCGCG
>CAZFXD010000146.1:0-12097 GCA_964522795.1 uncultured Myxococcaceae bacterium | reverse complement strand
GTCCCACCGGCGTCTCGGCCCGGTACTCCAGCTCGGTCTCCATCGCGTCGACGAAGGCCGGGTTTTCAGACAGCCGGCCTTTGAGGCTCACCACCTCACCTCGCTCGACGTGAACGACCGCTGTGCCTTCCATCAACTCGCTCGACTTCTTTCCGCTCGGGCCAAACGCCAGCGTGGCGAGGCCCTCCGCGTTTTCGGCTTCCAGCACGGTGAAGCGGTATCTGGCGCGCACTTTTTCGGTGAACGGTGAATCGAATTGCCGCTTCTGTGAGTCGCCATCTTTGGCGCGCGACTGCGCTTCCTTCATTGAGTCTTTGCCGTCTTTCGTCGCCGCCAGCACCGTGGTGCGGCGCTTGTCACCCTCCCATTGAACGCGCGACGTGGTTCGCGTCACGTGGAGCAGCTTGCCGTCGCCGTCCAGCTCGCGACCGTCGATGGTGACCACCGTCGGCGTCTCACGGGAGAACTTCTCCACCCGCGCCGCGTGCTCGCCAAGGCGCCGAACGAGCGCGTCGGGCACGGGCTGCCCTGCGACCAGCGCCATGAGGAGGGACCCGATGAGGGGGGAGACCGTGACCACCATGAATGTAGGTGGAGAGATAACGATGTGCGGTTGACTCTACAACCCGACCTCGCGCGGCCGATGACACCGTGCGCGAAGGTCGATTTGTGGGGGCATGGACAGCACGAAAAGAGTTGGCTAGTCAGCGAATCACCAACTCCATAACGGGGTTGGTGTGAGGCATAGCGCTTCACTTTGCGAAGGAAGAAACAGACACAAGGCAACTGGTACCGTGAAGTGGTTCAACGATGCGAAGGGTTTTGGGTTCATCACGCAGGACGGCGGCGGAGAAGACGTGTTCTGCCACCACACTGCCATTCAGGCCGATGGGTTCCGTACCCTCGCGGAAGGCCAGAAGGTCCAGTTCGATGTGACCAAGGGGCCGAAGGGTCTCGCGGCGCAGAACGTTCGCCCGATTGCGTAAGCAGGCTTGAGTTGTAGATCGCCTGGCGCGATCAGAAGGGCTCGCTGGAAACAGCGGGCCCTTCGTCTTTTCTGAATCAGAATTCGGAGTACGGTGCGCCGCCCATGTCGTCGCGGCCCGTCGCTCCCGCCCTTCCCCGCGCTGTCATCGCGCTCGCGCTGACGAGCTTCTTCACCGACGTCGGGACGGAGATGATTTTTCCGCTCCTCCCCGCGTTTCTGGTCACGCTCGGGGCCGCACCGACGTTCCTGGGCCTGGTGGAAGGCGTGTCCGACGCGACCTCCAGCCTGCTCAAGCTGTACGTGGGCGCGAGAGCCGACCGGATGCGACGCAAGAAGCCCATCGTGATGCTGGGCTACGGCCTGGCCACCTTCGTCCGCCCGTTGGTCGGGTTCGCCACGGCGCCCTGGCACGTGCTGGTGGTGCGCGTCTCTGACCGGGTGGGCAAGGGCATTCGTTCCTCGCCCCGCGACGTGCTCATCGCCGCCGCGGTCTCGAAAGAAAACGCGGGGCGTGCGTTCGGCGTGCACCAGGCGTTCGATCACGCCGGCGCTCTGGTGGGCCCGCTGGTGGCGTCGGGGCTGCTGTGGCTGGGGCTCTCGGTGCGGCACGTGTTCTGGGTGGCCATCATTCCCGGGTTGCTGGCCCTGGGCGCGCTCTCGCTCGTCCGCGAGCGCGACGTGGCGGACCGGGCCCCCAAGGCGCCGAGCGAACCCGAGCCCACCCGCCTCTCACCCACGCTCAAGCGCTACCTCGGCATCGTGGCGCTCTTCTGCATCGCCAACTCCTCCGACGCGTTCCTGCTCTTGCGGGCGCGGGACCTGGGCGTGAGCGTGCCGTTGGTCCCGGTCATCTGGGCCTTCTTCCACCTCTCCAAATCGGCGTCGGCGTACCTGGGCGGAGGCTGGAGCGACCGGGTGCCGCGCCACTACGTGATCATCGCCGGCTGGGCCGTCTACGCGGTGGCCTATGCCGGCTTCGCCCTCGCCACAGAAGCCTGGCAGATGTGGGCGCTGTTCCTGCTCTACGGCGCGTACCAGGGCCTGGCCGAGCCGGCCGAAAAAGCCCTCGTCAAAGAGCTCGCCCCACCCCACGGCATGGGGCGCGCGTACGGCGCCTACAACTTCATCGTCGGCATCTCGGCGGTCCCGGCAGGGCTGACGATGGGCTTTCTGTGGGAACACTTCGGCGCTGCCACCGGCCTGGCGCTGGGCGCGGCCGTGTCGGCGTTGGCGTCCGCCGCGCTCTTGGTCTGGGCTCGCACGGCGCCGCCACGCGCCGCCTGAGTCACCCCGGGCGGCGCTGCGTCACCAGGGGAGCTTCAGCTCTGCGTCCGTCCCGCCGTCGTTGGGAAAGCGTTGCGCCCCGTCGCTCGAGACAGCGACCCACCGCCCGTCCACCACCACCGCGCGTCGAAGCGTTGGAGAGCCGATATTTGCGAAGCGATCCGCGTCCAACACCGCGCCGCTGTCTGGAGGCGCGCCACCATCGGCGGAGCACCCCCCATCACACGCCTCCAACCACGGCGAAAGCGTGAACTCCCGACTCGCCTCCAGGCCTCCGTCACTCCCTGCGGCCCAGGTCGCGATGAGCGAGGTGCGAGTTCGACCGGCATCGACCTCAGCATGCTCACGAGCGAGCGGCAGCCCGACCACCCCCGCATCGCCCCACCAGGTGAGCGCGAGCGGGTCTCGCAGCGCGTCGGAGAGAACCAAATCGCCCGGCGCGGCGAGCGGAACCACGCTTCCCAGGCGAGCCGCACCGACCGCCGCGACGTCGAACAGCGCCAGGCTCGTCGGCCCGGCATCCGGAGCCTCCCCCAGCCCGAGCAGCGACGAGGGGCCCAGGCTCCGGAGTTGAGAAAAGCGCAGCGGAGCGGCGACGGTGGCCGACGGGTCGGCGGAGGCCCGCGCCTCAAAGCGATACAGGTGGTCTCTCCCAGCCACAAACAGCGGACCCGGGGTGGCCCCGATCGGCGGGAGTTGGTGGTGAACCGACAGGACAGGTTCTCCCGCCGCGAACACGCTGGACGTGACCGGTGGGGCGACGGGGTTGTACCCGTCGGCGTCGAGCGCGGCGTTGTCGACCGTGAACGTCGTGACCTGGGCCCCTGGGTACCTGGGCGCGACGTCGAAGTCGGTCCGCAGCATGCGCATCGCCACCACCCGGAACACACCAAACCTCTCCTGCACCCACCCGGGGGCGTCCACCACGCCGGGAATCGACGCCGCGAACAAGAACCGAAAGCCGTTCGATGACTCGTAGGGTGAAACAGGCATGGGCTCACCGTCGGCCAGCGCCGTGAGCACGACGTTGGTTCGGTCGTTGGAGGCCACCCCGAGCGTGCGACTGTTGGGCCCTTCGATGAGCACCAACGCCGTCTCGTGCTTCGACATCGCGCGCGCGGCCATCGCCACCGTCATGGTGACGTTTCCACCCTGCGGCGCGTCGGGGGAGAACGCGAGCACGTGGGTCAACCCCGCGCTCCCGCCAATCTCGGGGAACGGGGTGACCGTGCAGTCCAGCGCGGGACCGCCCGTCTGCCCCGGGGCGATGCTCAAGGGAAAACGCCGAATGCGCGAGAGGTCCATCTCGGAAATCAGCTTCTGATTCCTGTCGCCGAGTCGACCGTAGGCCGCCGTGAGCAGCGCACGGCTCGTGGCGGCCGCCACTTCGTCAGGGGGCAGTTCGAACATCACTCCTGCAGGCCAGAACGACTCGGCGTCTTGCGCCGTGGCCACGTACACCCCGTGAGGCACCGCGGTGGCCCCCAGAAACCGTCCGGCCATGGTGAACGACGCCACCACGCTGGGGGCTTCGGTGGAGGACACCGCGATGAGCGAGATTCTGGTGGCGTTGGGCCCGCGGTGCTCGCAGGGCACCTGGCGATAGGCGCACCGAAAGGGGTTCAGCGAAAACCGGGGGTCCTCCAACTCGGAGAACACCACCGCGCGCGAGCCTGCTGTCAGGCCGCGGAGATTTCCCTCCAGGTCCAGTCGCTGCGGAACCGAGGCGGCCGTCAGCGGGAGCGTGGTGGCTCGAAGCCCACCGGGGGCCAACGCGAGCAAGACGCCGTTGTGGACCAGCGCCAGGTCGGTGCTGAGTGCATCCTCGGGGCCGAGCGGGGCGCCCACCTCGACGCGGGAAGAGGCGCGCGGGTCGGCGAGCCACACGCCTCCGTCCGGGCTGCGCTGCCACACCCCGGCGTCTTCGGGCGTCGGGGTGGGGGGGACGTTGGTGCGGTTCCACGTCGACAGCTGCTGCAGCATGCGCTGCGACATCTGCGCGTAGGCGTCAGAGATGAGGCGCGTCTTGAACTCTTTGTCCCACGCCGCACAGTCCTTGACGCGGACAAGCCCCGAGCCGCGCTCGGCGCTCCCGCCGGACCCGCCGGGACCTCCGCCGGGGAACGGCCCGGGGCGCGGCCCTGACCCACCGCAGGCGAACAGCACGGACAGGAGACTCGCCACCGCGCTCGCGAACGCCACACCTGACTTCGATCGCACCGCCTGCCCCTTCGTCGGCCCGCACCGCGCTCAACGCGCGCATCGAACCTTAGGCCACGGCCTGTGCAAGCTCCACGGCCGCAGCGGCGGGCGTGCATTTCGCGCGTGACGTTCGTGGGGCGGGCGCTCCACGCCACCGCACCTTTCGGCACACAGACTTCTCTGTCCGGGCAGTTTTCGCGTGCTACACCGTGAGCACGCGATGCAACTCGACGTCTTCTTCCTCGTCGCGGTCTTTGCGCTGGGCGGCCTCGGCGCCTGGCTGTGGACCAACCAGCGGGCCCGCCGACAGCGACGCGACAGCCTTGAGCTGAAAGCCGCGGTCGCTGAAGGCCGGAACGTTCCCTTCTCACTCCACCCGGTCATCGACCCCGACCGCTGCATCGGCAGCTTGTCGTGTCTCAAGGTGTGCCCCGAGGGGGACATTCTCGGCATCGTCAACGGGCGGGCGGAGCTCTTGAACCCCATGGCCTGCATCGGGCACGGCAAGTGCGAGCTCGAGTGCCCCGTAGACGCGATCAAGCTCGTCTTCGGCACCGCGCAACGTGGCGTCGAGCTGCCCTCGGTGGATGAGTTCTTCGAGACCAACCGCGCCGGCATTCACATCGTGGGCGAGCTGGGCGGCATGGGGCTCATCAAGAACGCCATCACCCAGGGCCTGCAGGTCGCCTCGCGCATCAAAGACACCATCGCGGAGGTCGCCTCCTCGAACGCCGAGGTGGACGTGGCGATTGTGGGCGCCGGCCCGGCCGGCCTCGCCACGGCCCTGGGCTTGAAGGAGGCGGGGGTGTCGTTCCGGATTCTCGACCAGGAGTCCGTGGGCGGCACCATCGCCAACTACCCGCGCCAGAAGGTGGTGATGACCGAGAAGGTCAACCTGCCGTTTCTGGGAAAGTTCGGGAAGACGCTCATCTCGAAAGAGGAGCTGTTGGCCCAGTGGCAGAAGGCCATCACCAAGGCCGGCGTGAAGGTCGAGTCCGGCACCAAGGTGCTCGGGGTCTCGGGCGACGACGGCTCATTCAGCGTTCAGACCAACAAAGGTCCGGTGAGCGCGCGCAAGGTCGTGCTGGCCATTGGGCGCCGTGGCACGCCGCGAAAACTGAAGGTGCCCGGCGAAGAGCTGAGCAAGGTCGCCTACCGGCTGATTGACCCCGAGCAGTATGAAGGCAGCCGCGTGCTGGTGTGCGGCGGCGGCGACGCCGGCATGGAAGCCGCCCTGCAGCTGGCGGACAGCACGGAAGCCGAAGTGTCGCTGATGGTGAATGACCCCGACTTCACCCGCGGCCGCGAGGCGAACAAGAAGCGCTGCCGCGAGTACATCGCCGCGGGGAAAATCAAAGGCTACTTCGCCACCAGCGTGGGAGAGATTCGACCGGACTCGGTCGTGCTCCTCGTGGGGCCCGAGAAGAAGCCGACGAAGATCAAGAACGACTTCGTCATCGTCAACATCGGCGGCGAGCTGCCCGACGCCTTCTTGAAGGCGATGGGCATCACCATGCAGCGCTTGTTCGGCAAGGGGCTGGGCGAGCAGCCCACCCTCACCTCGAACGTCATTCCGGTCCCCAAGAAGAAGAAGGGCAGCGCCAAGGCGCTGGAGCAGAAGAAGAAGCAGCGGCTGCTCGCCTTGTGGCTGACGCTCGCGGGCGTGCTCATCACCGCCCTGATGATTTTCGTGGGCCAGGAGTACTACCTGCTCGGCCGGCGCGACCGGCTCGACCACCCGCTGCACGCGCTCTTGAAGCCGTCGGGCCCGTGGGGACACGGGGTGGGAATCATCGCCACGCTCTTCATGATGTCGAACTTCATCTATTCGCTGCGCAAGCGCTGGCGAATGATGAAAGGCGCGGGGCCCATCGGGCGCTGGCTCACCTTCCACCAGTTCGTGGGGTTGATGAGCCCGGTGGCCATCGCGTTCCACGCGGCGTTTCAATCGAACAACCTCATCGCCACGGCGACGGCCGTCTCGGTGGCGGTGGTGGTGGCGACCGGCATCGTGGGGCGCTTCATCTTCGGGTGGATTCCCTCAGAAGAAGGGCGCCAGAGCGAGCTGGCCGAGGTGCTGGCCCGCTGGGAGCGTCTCAAGTCGCGCATTCGAGAATTGCGCGCGGGGACCACGGACGAGATGCAGGTGAGCCTCTTCCTCGACCAGGTGAGCTCTCCTGTGCCCGCGGACGTGGGGCTGGTGGCGTTCCTCCTGCGGTCTGGGCGCGAAAAGCGAACCCAGCGCCGCGACGTGAAGCGCCTGCGCGCGCTCTTCCCCGACAAAGTTCAGTTCAAGGAATTCAGCGAGGGCGTGGAGCGGCTGCGCATCTTGCGCGCCCAGGTCGGCTTCTACCGCAGCCTGAAGAACCTGATGCGCGGGTGGCGCGTCTTCCATGTCATTCTCGCCATTCTCCTCGTGGTGATGATTGCTGCGCACATCGGCGTGTCGCTGTACCTTGGATACTTCTGGATCTTCCGTTGACGGCCCGCCTCGCGCTCACGCTCGGTTGTCTGCTCATGGCGAGCCCCGCGTTTGCGTCCGACGTCTTCTCTCCCGGCGAGCTGTCCAAAGGTCATCGCGACCTGGAGGGAATCGACAACTGCACCAAGTGCCACCCGGCCGGGAAGGCGCTCTCGCAGGAGGTCTGCCTCGACTGCCACACCGAGCTGGCGCCACGCGTGCAGAAGGGCCGCGGCTTTCACGGCAACATCCCGTCTGGCGATCAGCGCAACTGTGAGAACTGCCACAAGGAGCACCTGGGCGCGGACTTCGAGCTCGTGGACTGGGGGAAGCCGGGCAAGAAGGCGTTCAACCACACCAAGGCGGGGTGGCCGCTCAAGGGCAAGCACGCCGAGGTGGAATGCGTGAAGTGCCACGAGCCCCGGCTCATCACCGACGCGGCGATTCTGAAGCTGCTGAAGAAGAACCCCAAGCGAGACACCTACCTCGGCGCACCGACCGACTGCGAAGGCTGTCACTTCGACGAGCACCGCGGGCAGGTGGAGAAGCGCGGGGGCTGCGAAAACTGTCACGTGGAGAAAGCGTGGAAGCCCGCCGTCGGCTTCAACCACGACAAGAGCGACTACCCGCTCAAGGGAAAGCACCAGAAGGTCGAGTGCATCAAGTGCCACATCAAGCTCGAAGACGAGGTCACCCCCAAGACCGCGTTCCCCGCGCCGGTGAACAAGACGTACTTCAAGTACGCGCCGATCGATCACAAGACCTGCCTCGCCTGCCACGAAGACGTCCACCAGGGCCGCTTCGGTGAGAAGTGTGAGAGCTGCCACGTGGTGGAGGACTGGCACCTGATTCGCGACGGGTCCAAGCAGACGGCGTTTCACGAGAAGACGCGCTACCCGCTGCGGGGAGAGCACGTGGACGTGTCGTGCCGCGCCTGCCACGGACCGTTCCCCGGGCAGCCGGCCAGGTTCAAGAACATGCAGTTTGAGAAGTGCACCGATTGCCATTTCGACGCGCACGTGGGGCAGCTGTCGCGAACTGCCAAAGGCCCCAAAGGGCCCGACTGCGCCAGCTGTCACGCCGTCGAAGGCTTCACCCCGGCGCTCTTCAGCATCGCCACGCACCAGAAGACCAAATACGCGCTCGAGGGCGCGCACGTGACGGTGGCGTGCAACGCCTGCCACAAGAAGACGCCCGCGCTCGAAAGCAAGGTGCCGGCCACCACCGTCGCCGTGCTCAAGCGCCAGAAGCGGCCGGTGTTGTTCTCGTCATTCGCCATCACCTTCAGCAAACCAACCGACAAGTGCGAGACCTGCCACGACGACATTCACGGCGGGCAGTTCGACAAGAACAACAAGGGCGGCTGCGTCTCGTGCCATCAGGTCGAGTCGTTCGCCAAACTGAAGTTCGACCACGACAAGGACAGCCGCTACCCGCTCACCGGCAAGCACCGGGACACCAAGTGCAACGCGTGTCACCTCGCGCCGGCGCCTGACGATCCGGTGCGCTACAAGCCGCTCACCATGGACTGCTGGGGCTGCCACGCGGATGCGCACGCCGGCCAGTTCGCGGTCAAGCCAGGCCAGGCCACCGACTGCACGCGCTGCCACGACACCGCCGACTGGAAGAAGACCAAGTTCAAGCACGAGCCGCCGTTCACGGCCTACCTGCTCGACGGAAAACACGAGAAGGTGGCGTGCGAGAAGTGCCACGTGAAGGTGGCGGTGGGCCCGAAGTTGAAGGTGCAACAGTTCAAGGGCGTGCCCCAGGCGTGCGAGAGCTGCCACGCCGACTTCCACAAGGGCGCCTTCAAGGGGTTCGCGCCATGAGCCGCGCGAGCTGGACGCTGGGGCTCCTGCTGGTGGCGTTGACCGCGCATGCGGCGGCTCCCGCCAAGAAGAAGCCGGCGCCGCCCCCCCCTCCTCCTGCCGACGCGCCCATGGCGACGCCCCGCCCGCCCCCCGCGGAGGCGCCCACCCCGCCGCCGTCGCTGCCCAGGCCCTCGCTCCTGCCGGCCGGCATGAAGGCCGCCGCCTCAGGCGACACCACGCAGTGCGCGGCCTGCCACGGCGTGTCGGGGTGGTTGGACGTGAAGTTCGACCACTCGAAGACCGGGTTCCCGCTCACCGGAGCGCACAGCACCGTGGGGTGCAAAGACTGTCACCCGAAGAACTTCGAGACCTCGGTTCCGCTGACGTGTGCTGGCTGTCACCGCGACGTGCACGCGGGCGACCTGGGCCAGCGCTGCGAGACCTGCCACGACACCGAGCGCTGGGCCACGCAGTTCGGCGCCGAAGCGCACCACCGCACCGGGTTCCCGCTGGTGGGCGGGCACGCCTTCATTCCCTGCACCGAGTGCCACGGAGAGACGCGCGACCGGAAGTTCGGTCGCCCGGTGGTGTCGTGCCTCGCCTGTCACGAGACCGACCGGCTGCGCACCACCGGCACGGCCATTGATCACTTCGCGCTCGGCTTCCCTGACGACTGTCGCGGGTGTCATGGGGCCTGGGCCTTCAAGCCCGCCTCTTTCCCGGAGCACGATCGCTGCTTCTTCATCTCGGGTGGGCCGCACGCGGCCGTGAGCTGCCAGGGCTGTCACGCCACGCTCACGGTGTCGAACGTCTCCGGCACCTGCAACACGGGCACGGCCCAGTGCATCTCTTGCCACGAGCACACCTGCATGGGCCCGGGCGGCCCCACGGAGACCGACAAGCAGCACGCGGCGGTCTCCGGCTACCAGTGCAAAGATCGCAAGTGCTACGAATGTCACCAGTTCGGTCGAGGTGGCCCGTGAGACACGCCTGCGTGGCGCTCCTCACCGCGCTTGTGGCCACCTCCGGCGCGTGGGCCCGGCCCGCATCGCCGCCCGCCCGCGCTCGCCCGGCGCGCGCGCCGGTGGTTCGCACGCCGCGACCGCTCGCCGACAAGACGCGTGGCCCGGGCTCGGTTGAGTTCGTCACCAAGCTGGAAGCGAAGGACTCGGGAGACACCGGGCAGGACAAGGCGGCGGGCGGGTCCACCGTGCGAGCGTTCCTCAACCGGGGCACCGAAGACGGCATCAAGGTGGGCGACTCGATCGCGGTGCAGCGCGGACCGCGCAAGCTCCAGCCGTGCGTGGTGCAGACCGTGTCCGAGCATTCCTCGACCTGCTCCGGCATCGGGCTCAAGGCCGGCGACATGATTTCCGTGGTCCGAAAGCCCGACGCGGACCAGAAGTTCGGCGAGCTCACCGTGCCCGGGTGGGACGAGCTGTCCGAGCAGCGAACCCACGTCGACGCGCAGGCGTTCGTGCTCTTCGACGCGCAGGGAACCGGCAGCGAGAGCAACACGCGCCGCTTTCATCTCGCGGCCTCACACACCACCTTCGCCTCGCTGGTGGCGCCCAACGGCCCTTTCCAGTGGCAGAACGTTCGCGCCGGCATCAACGGCTTCGAGCCGGTGAACGGCCTGTCCATCTGGCTCGACGCCAGCGTGTCGAACTGGAGCCGGCGGCCTCCCCTGTTCCGCTCGCTGCTCACCGGCACGCCTCAGCTGTTCGTGCGCGAGTTGTCGGTGCTCTGGCGCCCTGCGTCGCTTCCGCTCGTGGCCGGGCTGGGCCGGCTGGTGCCGCGCCACACGCCCGGGCTGGTCGCGCTCGACGGGGCCCAGGTCGGCGTTCGCCTGGCGGACGACGCGGTCGAGGTCGGAGCCTTCGGTGGCCTCATTCCCAACGCGCTCTCACTGGTGCCCTCCACCAGCTGGACGGCGGGCGCCTACGGCGCGTTTCGAATTCAAAAAGGCCGCGGCGCCACGGGCGCAGTGCTGGACCTCGACGCGCGCGCTGGCTGGGCGATGCGCCCGGCGCTCTCGTCGCGCTTTGAGGCCGGCGTCGGGGCCCACGCGTTCCTCGGGCGTGAGCTGCGCGGCTCGCTGCAGGCGATTTTCGGTTCGGGGCCGCTGGCCGGTCCCGGCCTGCTCGACGCGGCCACCTTCGACCTCGGGTGGAACCCCACCGAGACGCTCACCCTCACCATCGATGGGCGCTATCGCGGCCTGAAGGCCGATGAAGTTCCCGCCGTGGGCGTCGCCACGCTGGGCACGCGGTCGGTGCACGCCTTCGGGCACGCGCGCTACGAAATCTCGAGCGAGTGGTTCGTCACGGTGAGCGGCGGCGCCGCCATCGACCTGAGCGAGCCCGGTCGCCAGGGCTGGGTGGGCCCCGAGCTGACGTGGATTCCGATGACCGGCGGCCGCCTCGAGTTCAACACCGGCTACCTGGAGGAGTTCGGCTACTTCCCCGGGCGCTCGGCGTGGCTCGGCACGCGGGTGTCGCCCATCTCCCGGCTTCGCCTTGCGGCGCGGGCGACGTGGTTTCAGCAGTCGAACCTGGAGCTGAGGGAGCACGACGTCGGCCTCGGGCTCAACGCCACCTGGCGCATCATGCCGTGGCTGTGGACCGCGCTGAACTTCCAGGGTCGCCTCGCCGTGGCCGGGGGGCCCACCTCGGCCAACGACAACGCGGCCACCAAGAGCCCCGCGCGCGCTGGCGGCGTGGGCATGATCTCGCTCGGCGCCGACCTGTAGACCGCTCAGCGCCGCTTGAGCGTTTCGTCCACCCGGGTGGTTCGGTCCGCCTGAATCGTCACTTCGCGCCGCTTCTTCACCACCAGCTCGTCGTTGACCAACTCCAGCACCCACGTGCCTTCGTAGAGCCGAATGGGCGGCAGCGGCGTCTGCCCCAGCTTCTTTCCATTCACGAACACGTCGGCCCACGGCCGCGCGCGCACGGCGAGGAAGCCGGTGTCGAAGGAGAACACGAGCGCCTGTGAGCCCGACTCCGGCAGCGTGACGGTGCGCGACTTCACCGCGCCGCCTTCGCTCCGCGCGGCCACCGCCCGGACCCGGTGAGGACCCTCGGCCAGGTGCGGCACGGTGGCGCGCCTCACGCCCACCGGTTGATCGTCAACGAACAGGCTGCAGCCCAGGTTGCACGAGAGCTCCAGCGTGGCCGCCCCTGCCATGGCGCCAGCGTCGGCGGCGGCGCTCATCGCACCATCGGGTTCGACCGCCACCACGTCGGGGGTGACCGGACCCGCCACGGCCGTGCCCGCGTCGGGCGCACCGGGGCCAGCGTCCGTCGGGCGGCCCCGCGCGCCGAGCCACAGCGCCACAGCCAGCACCGC
>CAZFXD010000145.1:0-12110 GCA_964522795.1 uncultured Myxococcaceae bacterium | reverse complement strand
TCGACTCTTCGCGATCGATCTCCTCCGCGATGATGTCGTTGCACAGGCCGATGCACTCGTCGCAGATGTAGACGGTCGGCCCGGCGATCAGCTTCTTCACTTCCTTCTGCGACTTGCCGCAGAAGGAGCAACAGAAGGTCTGGTTGGAGTCCTTCGAACCGACGTTTCGGGTAGCCATTCTCGAGGGAGCCTAGCCTCGCTTCGGGAAAAGGACGAGGTTCCGACCTCCCCGTTCAGGTGAGGCCGAACTCAGCCGCCAGGCTCTCGGCGTTGGCCTGCCGCTGCGCCGCGAGGTCCGCCGCCCGCTCGGTCTGGAACGCCTCCAGCTCAGCGTCGGTGGCGTTGACGGGCGGCTCTGAGCTGGGCGACACCAGGCTCTCGAGCTGTCCGGCCTCTTCACGAAACCGAATCATGTCGGACTCGCTCAGGTTCAACTCGCGCAGTTTGTCCACGAACGCCTGCCCCCGGAGGCCCACGGCGCGAGCCACCTGAGCCAGCTCTTCCATGCCCCGGTTGTTGGCCGACGGCACCGTGCCCATCAGTTGAATCAACTGGTTGGTGCTGAGGCCGGCGTCCCGTTTGATCTGCACCAGGTCCTGGTTCGAGTCCGCCATCTGGCGCAGCGCCTCGTTGAGCTGGTCCTCGTCGCGGAACCCCAGCCGAGCGGCCTGCCCCTCGTATGCCGCTTCGAGGTGTCGGAGTTGCTCGTCGTTGAAGTGGCGGCGATCGTCCGCGCCCGAAATGCCTTCGCCCAGAAGCGCGATGCCCGTTCCAACGCCCTGAATGATCTTCGCGGCCACCTCGCCCACGCCGGTCCACCCCGCGACGACCTCGACCACGCTGCCCAGCGTGGCCACCGCGTTACCAACCAGCGCGACGACTTCGCCCGGCTCCGCGCCATCCTGCAAATCCTCGATGCTCTGCTCAGTCGCGAACGCGTTCACCGCCAGTGCCAGCCCGGGAATCAACCGCGCGCCGATGGTGTCGAACCCACGCGCCGCGGTCTGCAGGCCTTCGACCTCGGCAAATCGGCTGCTGTTGGCGAGCGAGTTCAACGTGCCGCGCACCACCTCGGCGCCGTCGCGGCTGATGGCGGCGATCTGCTGCAGCGACTCTGCCGCCGAAGGGTCGTCGGGGCGCGAGAGAATGCTGAACGCCAGCGCGCCCGCGGCCATCGATCCGGAGAACGCCCCGAACCCTTCCAGCTTGTGGGAGTCGGTGATCAGGTCCTCGATGGCGGCGACGCCTTCGGTCTGGACCGCGCGGAGCGCTCGGGTCAGCTCCCGAGACGCCTCGGCGAAGTTCTCGGGCAGATCGAGCGCGGTGTGGACCTGTTCGATTCGGGAGTGGATCGCCTCCAGCTTCTCGATCGCCTCTTCCATGGTGCCGCCCTCTTCGAGCGTCTCGCCGATCAGCTGCGCCGACAGCCCGCCCTCCATGGCGTGGTTGACGAGGTCGGTCATCTCGTCGCGGCGGTCAGAGAAGGCCGCATGCGCGGGGTTGTCCGCATGGAGCACGTCGAGCGCCCAGTCGAGCGCGAACTCGGGGCGAGGCGATTCCGCCAGCGCGGACATGGACTCCATCATCTCGTCCGCCACGTCGTCGTTGGCCACGGCGAGCTGCCCCATGGCCTCGACGTTGGTGCGCAGAAACGTCTCCAGGTCGCGCGTGCGACGGACTTCAGCCTCGTACACGTCCGAGTGTTCTTCTTTGTAGTCGGCGACGAACGCCGCGCGCTCCGGCCCCTCGAGAAAGGGAAACTCGCTCAGCTGGTGCTGCAGCTCGGCGTCGGCTGCCTCGCGCTCTTCGATGGCGTGGTTCAGGTCGTTGCGGAGTGAGTGCATCCCGTCGGCCACCACATCGGACAGCTCGGCGGCCGCTTCGGTCTTCCCGGTGGCCTGCAACTCCAGGGCGATCGACGTCGACAGCTGAACGCCGCGCCCCTCTTGCGCCAGGGACGAGAGGGCGTCGTCGAACTCGTTCAAGTCGCTCTGGTTGGGAATGGCGTGCGCCAGGGCCTGCGCGATCTGCTGCGCCACGTCGGGCCCGCCGTCATCGGCGACCTGCGCCAGCAGCGCCAGCGTGTCGTTGGTGCCGTTGTTGCGGTTCTCGATCACCCGCATCGCCAGGTCCTGGGCGACAACCGGAAGCTGGGACTGCAGAATCTGCCGAATCTGCGCCGCGTCGCCATCGGCCTCTTCGATGCGAGCGCGGAACTCCTCAACCGAGAACTCGGATAGATCGGCGCCGCCCTCCTGATTCTCGAGTTCGGTGGCCGCGCGAGTCTTCCCCAACGCGTTCAGCTCATTGAAGACCGCCCGGAAGAGGAGCGTGTCGCCGTGCTCGCTCTCGGCATAGTCGTAGAACCCGTCATCGAACTCCTGCAATTCGCCCGAGTCGGGAATGGCCACCGCCACCGCGTGGGCGATCTCGTCCGCCGCCGACGGCCCGGCCGCCGAGGCGAACGCGGCCAGCGCCGCCACGCTCTGCCGCATGGTCGCCTTGTCGGCGCCGGTTCCGAACGCGTCCGACTCGATGTTGGCCGCGTAGACGTGGGCGATCTGATCGATCACCCCGAGCGAGGCGTGCGCCAGGGCGCGCAGGTACTCGGGCTCATCGGCGTGCGCCTCGGCCAGTTCGTTCAGCCGGGTCCCCGCGGCCAGCGCCGCCTGCGCCTGATTGGTGCCCGCTCCGTCGAAGGCGGCCTGCACGCTGCCGGCATCGGTGGCCACCTGGGCGGCCAGGGCGGCCTCGGCGTCGGCCTCGCTCAAATGGCTCGCCCGAGACGCGCCGCTGGAGACGGTGGTCGCAAGCTCGGTCTCCCCATTGGCGGTGAGCCGCGCCGCCATCGCCGTGCGCAGGGTCTCCATGCCGCCCACGGCGTCGTTCTGAAGCGCGTTGATCACCTGCTGCTCACTCCGAAAACGCGTGGCGCTGTCGGACTCCGTCACCCCGCCCGAGCCCAGGCTGTCGGCGAAAGGCGCAGCCACGGTCCCCGCCTGCGCCGGCCCCACCGCGTCCGTCATCCGGGCCAGTTGTTCGAAGAACTGGCCGGTCTCCTCTTCATTCATGTGACGCACCAGGGGAGCCAGGCTCTCGAGCTGAGGACGGAGTTGCTCCAGCATGGCGGCGCGCCGACCGGCCGGTGCGCTCTCCAGCATGTCGGCCATGGTGCTGGCGGTCCGGAGCGCGGTGTCGTCGTGCCGCTCGCCGTCGTCGGTGTTGTTGATGGCGGCCTGGGTGGCGTGCGAGGCCCGGTTGAGGAGCGCGGTGCGGCGCTCGCCCTCGGGCAGCACCGTGGCGGCTTCGTTCATGATGGCCGCCGCCGCTTCGGGGTTCTCGCGCTCGTAGCGCTGCCACTGCTCGAGGAAGGGCGTGGGCACATCGCCACGGCGATCGCTGGCGGCCCCCACCGTCTGCCGGGCCAATTGACCGGCGAAGCGCGCCAGCTCTCGCGAGTCGGTGATGTTGAAGCGCGAGAGCCCGCTGGCCACGCCGCTGCGCTGCGCCAAGCGAGCGAAGGCGGAATCAGCGGTGAGATCGGCGGTCACCTGCGTGGCGTTCTCCGCGCCGGTGGGAGACCAGGCGCTCCCCAGCGCGGTGCCGTCGTTCCATCGGCGCCCCTGGTTAGCGGCCGCGAGGTGCATCTCCTGAAGGTCGCCGGGCGAAAACGCCGCCGGGCGTGAGGCCGCGCTCGCCGCGGCGTTCGCGTCGTTCATCGCGGCCAGCGCCTGCTGTCCCGTCACCCGCACGTGCTCCTGCGCTTGCGCGGCCGCGGCGCGCGCCTGATTGGTCTGCGTCTCCAGCTCAGCGACGCGCGCGCGTTGGGCTTCAAGCTCGGCGGCCGGCGACCCATGCCGGTCCATCTGCGCCTGCTGGCGGCGGGCCTGTTCGAGCTGTCGCTGCGTCTGCTCGGCGCGCCGGCGCGCCTCTTCGGCCGCGCGCTGGGCCGCCTCCTCGCGGCGCTTGGCCTCCAACGCTCGCTGGCGCGCCAACTCGGCGGCGCGCTCTCTCGCTCTCGCCTGGGCAGCGGCGTTGTCTGAACCGCGAGCTTGAGAAACTCTCGACATGAAATTCTCCGCGTGGTCGCCCCGGGGCGAGGGGCTGTACAAATTGTCTAGGGTCCACCCGCTCGGGTTGTGAGGAAAGCACAGAATTCCGCACGTGCGACAACCGAGTCGATGTGGTGATTCGTCCGCCACTCGTAGAGGGGCGACGTTACGTGGGGCCGACGACCCCCGGCCCGCGCGCCTACAGCGTGCGACATTCACCGCGGGAGTGCGCTGGAGGCCGTGGCCGCGAGGCGGGCCCAGGTTTCGCGAGCGCTCTCCACGTCGCGGTTGATCTGCACCTTCAGCTCATCGACCGAGGCGAACCGCCGCTCATCTCGAATGCGGCCGAGGAACTGCACGCGAATCTTCTGTCCGTAGAGGTCGCCCGAAAAATCAAAGAGGTGAACCTCGATGGTCAAGGCGCCTCCCCCGAAGGTCGGTTTCACCCCGATGTTGGCCGCCCCGCCCCGCACCACGCCGGCCGCATCGTGCAAGGCGACGGCGTAGACCCCGGCTGCCGGCCGCAGCTCGTTGTCGGTGTCGACGTTGGCGGTGGGAAAGCCGATGGTCCGCCCCCGGCCGTCCCCCGGCACGACCACGCCGTCGAGATCAAACGGGCGTCCGAGGAAACGCGCCGCCGCCTCCACCCGCCCTTCGAGCAGGTAGGTGCGAATGGTGCTCGACGAAGCCACCACGCCGTCCACCCGCACCGGCTCCTGCGCGAAGACGCTGGCGTCGCACGCCGCGGCGGCGGCCTGGAGCGACTTGACCGTGCCGGCGCGCTTCTGGCCGTACGTGAAGTCGGTGCCCACCACCACCTCAGAGACCAGCAACCGGCGAAACAGGAGATCCTCGAACTCGTCGGCGGTGACGCGCGCGAACTGGGTGGAGAACGGGTGGACGACCAGCGCGTCGAGCCCGGTCGCTTCGAGCAGCTCGAGCTTCCGGGCGGTGGTGGAGATCAGCTTGGGCGCGAGCTCCGGCGACAGCACCTTGCCCGGGTGGGGATCGAACGTCAGCGCCGCGGAGAGCTTTGACCGGCGCGCCCGCGCCAGCAGCGCCCGGTGCCCCACGTGGACCCCGTCGAAATTTCCCAGCGCCATCGCCGCGCCGACCAGGGCCCGCTCGGCGATCGCCGCCTCGAGAGATTTGAACACCCGCATGCTGCGAACCTCCGTCACGACCCGCTGACGATGCTGACGCGATTTCGACGCTTGAGGAAAAAACTGCTAGCAGAACCCGTCATGGCGCGCATTCCCTTGCGACCAGAACCGGCCGGAAGCGAGTTCATCGATCTCCCTCACCCACCCGACTGGGACGCGGTCTTCGACAGCCGCGGCCCGTTGGAGCTGGAGATCGGCGCCGGCGCGGGCGGTTTCGCCATCGGCTACACCACCCAGCACCCGGAGCGCCGCCTCGTCGCGTTCGAGTGGCGAAAGAAGTACGCCCGGGAAATCGCCTTTCGGGCCCAGAAACACGGGCTGACCAACATCCGGGTCATCGAAGGCGACGCCCGCGAACAGGTGCCGCTCCTCTTCGGGCCCGACTCGCTCGATGTCATTCACCTCCAGTTCCCCGACCCCTGGTGGAAGCGCGCGCACCAGAAGCGGGCCATCGTGCACGGCGAGTTCACCTCGTTTCTCATCTCGCGCCTGCGGCCGGGCGGCATCTTCGAGCTTCGAACCGACGTGCACGACCGCGCCGGGGAAATGCTGAAGCGCCTGGAAGATGCCGGCCTCGATAACCCCCTGGGACGAGGAACGTTTCACCCGCGGCCGGACGACGACGTGCCGTCGACCCGCGAGCGGCGCTACCTCGCCTCCGGCGAACCGGTGTACCGGGCGCACCTGGTTCGGCCGGGGCTCCGGTCGCCATTGCCGACCGCCACGTCCAGCGTTAGTGAGAAGCTCGGGCCATGAAGGTTCTAATCGCACTGCTGGGGGGCATGATGGCGTTGGGGGCGTGCGCCCCAAGGAGCGTCAACGCCACGCCCGTCGCGGCGTGGAACAGCTTCAACGCCGCCATGCGGGCCAACCGCCCCAAAGACGCGTACCAACTGCTGAGCAGCAATACCAAAGCGGCGATGAAGGCCCTCGCCAGCGAACTCGGGCAGGCGGCTGGTGGCACGGTGGGCGACGACCCGGCCCTGCTCATGCTCAACCCCGGCACCTTCCCCACCGAAGAGGGGACGGTTCGGCCGTTGTCGGAAACCGGCCCCAACGCCGAAGTCGAGATCACCACCCCGACGCGCACCCTGTCGCAAAAAATGGTCCGCGAAGGCGCGGGCTGGTACGTGGACGCCAGCGACATGTTCTCCAAGGGACGAGCCAAACCGTGAGCCGCGAAGGAAAACCGCCCGCCCCGGTCGTGCAGGTCGTTCGCCGCCCGGCGGCGCCCTCAGGCAAACCGGCGTCGCCCTCGGCGCCGCGACCTTTGGTCAGCCCCACCGTCAAGCCGGTGGTCGCGCCTGCGCCTCGCGCCGTGGCCCCAGGCGCACGCACCACCGTGGTCCCTGTCACGCCCACCTCGGCCCGGGCCGCGGGCAGCGCTTCGACCGAGAGCCCGAAACCGCGAGGGGCCTTCCCTCCTCGCCGAACCGGGCGAGCCCGGCCGCCGGCCACGCCCGAAGCGATCGCCGAGTTGGCGCGCCGCGAGCGCGTGCCCGCGCGGATCGCCAAGGGCGACCTCGAAGGAAAGATGCCCAGCCGCATCTGGCGCAAGAAGCACCCCGAAGAAGCGGCGCGCTTCGACGAGGCCTACGCCCTGATGAAAGATCACCCCGCGCTTGAGCTGGCCGAAGCCTTCGGCGTGGCGCAGAGCGGGCTGTCGGTCGAGGAGTTCATGGCTCGGCGACAGAAGTCGAAGCGCCGCGAGCTGTTGCAGGAAGCCCGCAAGGCGGTGTCCGACGAGGCCGTCCAGGCCGTCTTCGCCCAGTGGAAGAAGAGCCAGAGCGAGTTCGCATTCGTCTTGGCCTCCAGCACGGTGCTCGACGTGCTGAAAGACGTCGGCCCGCTGGCGTTCTTCGGCGAGCGCACCGGCGAGATCGAAAAGTTGAGCGTGGTGGCGGTGATGCCGCGCACCCTCTGGGAGGCGACGCACGCCGCGTCCGCGCGCGACGAGAAGCTCCGGCACAAACCCCTCGGGGTTCAACGCGAGCCGGAGCGGCGACCGTTCGCCGACCCCCGCCCGTTCCTTCCCCTCGTGGGCAGCAAGCTCTCGCTCAAGCTCCGCAACGGTCTGCTCCTCAACGAGACCCTGGCCGGCGTGGGGGCGTTTGATCTCGTGCTCGGCGCCTCCAGCGCGCCTTTGCTGGTGCCGCTCCACGCGATCGTGGAGGGCCCCGCGTTCGAGGCCCCCACCGCGGCGCCGCCGGCCTGACCGCGGCTACTTCGGCTTGTTGGCCGGGAAGACGAAGTTGGCCGGCAGCTTGAGCACCTGACTCACCATCGCCCCCGCGGCCGCGCTCTGGGCACGGCGCAAGAGCAGCGGAATGTCGCCCTCGCCCTTCTCGACGGCGCGGCGCAGGTCGCCCAGGCGCGCGGCGTGCCGCTGCACCGGGAGCGCCTCCAGCCCCGTTCCCATCATCGCCACCAGTCGCCGTTCGGCGATGGCCAGCTGATCGCCCGCCCGGGCCGTGTCTTTTCGGGCGAGGTGGTTCCACGCCGCTGTCTCGGCGGCCACCAGTTCGAGTTCGAACAAGACGGCCTGCAGGCCCCGCCCCTGCTCGGAGGTTGGCGCGACCCGCTCGAACGGCACCTGCTGCTGGCGACTGTCGCCCCGCTCCACGCAGCTGCCGAAGGCCTTCACCGTCCACACGGGGGCGGCCACCCGGCCAGAGAAGAGGACCCGTCGGGCCATGCCGCGGGACACCGAGCCCAGCCGGACGACCAGCGCGTCACCCGCGACCGAGCTCGGATAGGCGTGATGCGACGACAGCGACGACAGCCCGTTCGGCGTCACCGACAGCTGCGCGTCGGTCGCCACCTCGCCCACGAGGTTGGTCCACAGGGCGGCGAAGACCTCACCCAGGCCCTCCGGACCGTCGACGTGCTCAAAGGCGTTGGCCGAGGGCGTGGTCAGCGCGGAGAGCACTTCGGCCACGTAGTGACGGGCGAGCCCCAGCGCGTGCACTGAGACGCCCGACTTGGCCAGGCGCTCGCCCAGCTCCACGAAGGCCTCGACCCGCTCGGGACCTACGGAGGGCTCGCCGTCGGTCAACAGCACCAGCCGCGGTCGCCGCCCGGGCACCAGAATGCGCTGCAGCGCCGACGCGCCCTGCTCGACCGCCTGAAACAGGGCCGTGCCCCGACCGGCGGCGATGGCCGCGAGCGCGCGACGCATCGACTGCTTGGCGGGCGCGTCCATGGGAGAGATGGGCACCAGTTGGTCGACGGTGCCATCGAAGACGCACAAGCCGACGAAGTCGTTGGGCCCCGCGTGATCGACCAATTGCTCCACCGCTTCGCGCGCGGCGGCCAGCGGCGCGCCCTTCATCGACCCCGAACGGTCGACGAGGATGTTGAGGAGCAGCGGGGCTCTCGGCTCGTCGCCCGACGCCTCCGCCGTGACGAGGACGAGCGCTTCCTTCCGCCCGTCGCGCTCTAGTTCCTCGCCGATCGCCAGCCAACGCATCGATCCCCAACTTAGACGACTTGCAGCGGCTTCTCTGCCGAAACAAGCGGAGTTTCGCGCGGATGCGGTGGCTGTGGGGAGCGCGCCTACACCGGGTGTCGGATCGGAGCGATAGGGTCGTGGGAGTGAGTGACCTGTCGTCTGTTTTTGCCCGCCACGCGTTCGTCGACGTCGAGACCACCGGCCTGGACCCGGCCGTGGACGACGTGATCGAAATTGGCGTGGTGTTCGTGGTGAACGGTCGGGTCCTCTCGCGCCTGGAGCGCCGGTTCTCGGCCCGCGCCCCCCTGCCGCTCGCCGTGTCGCGCCTCACCGGGCTGAAGGACGCCGACCTGCGCGACCAGATCGCCTTTCGCGAGTACGAAGAATCGCTGGCGCAGCTCCTCGACGGCTACACCATCGTCGCGCACAACGCGTCGTTCGAGGTGGGGTTCCTCAAGCGCGTGCTCTCGCGCATCAACGCCCCCGTGCTCGATTCGTGCGAGCTGCTGCACTACCTCCACCCCGAGTGGCCGAGCCACGCCCTGGCGTACCTGATTAAAGCCAGCGCCATCGGAGAGGTCGCTCGGCACCGCGCCCTGCGCGACGCGGAAGACACCTTCGACGGGCTTTCGGCGGTCCTGGCGAAGGCCGTGACCGAAGCACGCATCGACGATCTGGCCGAGCTGCTGGCCGAGCTGTCGAAAGGGAAGGACGCGCCCCAACCGCTGCTGGCGCTCCTCAAGGCCGTCCACGCGCTCTGCTTGCAGGAAAGGCCCGACCTCACGCTCTCTCACCCCACGCCGTTCCTTCCTCCCCCACCGGAGCAGGAGCGCCAGCGGCCGAGGACCGAGAGCGGCGAGCAACCGGCCATCGACGGCGGGCCGCCGAAGAGCCACGAAGCCACGGTTCGGGCCTTCGAGACCCGGACCGCTCCGCCGGGGACGTTCCCGGCTGCGGAGCGCGCGGTCGAGGCGGCCAGCGCGCGCGGTGAGCGCGTCATTCTCGCGACGAGCCAGGCCGCGCGTCGCGACGCGCTCTTCCAGCACATTCTCCCCGAGCTGCACGCCCGCACCGGCGGCGGCTTCTCATTCTCGGCGCTGCGCGATCAGCGCCAGTACATGTGCCGGCGGCGGGCCGCGCTGGCCATCGCCGCGCCGTGTGAACCGACGCACGCCGAGCACGGGCCCCGGGCGTACCTGTTGGCATTTCTCCGGCGAAGCCGCGACGGGGTGTTCGACAACCTGTCCGAGTGGTTCAAGCAGCACTTCCCGCAGCTGACAGTACTCGCGGCGGGCACGCGGTCGACGCCAGAGGCCACCCTGGGCGCGCAATGCCCGCACTACCGGCGCTGCTTCTTCCACTCCGCGGTCGCGCACGCCAAAGCGGCGGACGTCGTGCTGACGTCGCACGCGCTCGCGCTCTCGGGCACCTCGGCCGTTCGGGGCGCCCAGCTGGCCATCTTCGACGACGCCAGCCGGCTGGAAGAGTCGGTCACCACACTCTCCAGTCAGGTCACCTCGAGAGCCGCGGCGACCGACTGGTTTGAGCGCGTGACGGGCGAGGCCTCGCTCCTCAGGCGCCCCCTGGCCGCGCCCGCGGACCTGGTGGCCGAGGCGGAGCGCGCCTGCGCCGACGCCCGCACTGCGTTGGACGAGCTGTGGCTGGCCCTGTCGGACCTGACCCGGGCGCACAAGGTGCGCGGCGAGCTGTGGCTGGAGCCCGTGGTTCGGAAAGGCGCGCGGTTCGCGCGCGTCCAGCACGCCGGCGCCAAGTCCAAGACGGCCCTGGAAGAAGCCTCTCACCGACTCAAGCGGGTGGCCGACGACGACGCCACTCCCCGCGACCAACGGCACGATCTGGCCGACGCGGCCATCGAAGCGCTGGCCCTGCAGGCCGGGCTGGAGGCCGTGGTGGCGCCGGTGGACGACGCCTGGTGCGACGCCATCTACGCCGACGACACCAACGCCTGGGTGCGGCGCGACGCGGTCGACGTCCGCGAGAAAGCGCGCCGGGTGCTGAAGAAGACCGCCCGGCGGGTGGAGTTGGTCTCCGGAAGCTTCGGCACCGGGGCCACCCCGCGCTTCGCCCTCGACCGGCTGGGGCTCGACAGCGCCGGCTGTGCCCTGGTGCAGCCGCTGGAGGCGGACGCTCCTCCCATGCGAGCCGTCATCCTGCTCGAAGGCGGCCCGGCGGCGACCGACGCCGAGTCGCCGTCCTTCATGGCGGAGCTGGTGGCGGACCTGGCGCGCGCGCGAGGCGGCCGGGTGATGGCGCTCTTCGATTCCTCCAGGCACCTGGGGCAGGCCCACGCCCTGCTGGCCTCGATTCTCGAGCCGTTGAACATTGAGGTGCGCCGCCTGCACAACAAGCGTGGGCGGGCCATGCCCGACGGAGAGAGCTCGATCTCGCTCGGACTCTCGCGCTCGGTCGACGCCGAGCTTCGACACCTGCCCTTCGACGCGGTGGTGCTGGAGACCCTGCCCCGAACGACCGACGCCCGACCGCTGTTCCGCGCGCGCGACCGGGCCGCCGGCGACGTGGGGTACACCAAGCCGCGCGCCATGTTGACCGCCCGGCTGCTCGTCGATGCCACGTTCGCGGCGCACCCCAACGCGGCGGCGCTCCTGGTCGTTGACCCGGGGCGCGCCGTCGATCGCGCGGCGCTGGTGGCCGCCCTGGCAGGGCTCGACGTGACGGCCCTGCCGCGAGACGCGGCCGTCGCTCGGGCGCTCACCCTGCCCGCGCCGCGCCCGTCGGCGGGAGGGCTCATTCGCGTCACCGCCGCGCACCAGGCGCCGTCGAGCCCCCAGAAGCAAGCCGAGCTGTTCGCGCGAGAACCCTAGCGTTCTGCGGGCACACCGCAGGCTGCTCCTGAAAAGGTGCGCCGTCGCGCCGCTTCACACCTGGGCAGCTTCCCTTCTCAATTTCCGCAGCGCGCCGCCCACTCGATCGCGGCCCGAGGCATGTCGCTGTCCGATGGCTGGTCACCAGAGGGACTTACCGCATATCTCGGCGTCAATTTGGTGGAGCCGTACTGGTACCCCGGGGGCCAGTCGCCCCACTTGTTGAAGTACGCGTGATAGGCAAAGTCCGCGGGGGGAAGCGCGTCGATCCAGTCCATCAGATTTCTGACGAAGACCTGGTTGTCGCCGCCGTTGTTGACCCCCGGAGCCGGCTGGGTGGCCGGGTTTCCTCCCCACGAACACCCGTATTCAGGAATGGAGATCGGCAGGGCTTTGCTGGTGTGAGCCGCTGCCCACGCTTTCATGGCATTGAGTCGCGGCAGCATCAGCTCCCAGTACGTTTGCCGGTCCGCGTCTGTCTTCGCCGCGCCGCCGGGGTACCCACCATTGGCGGCGTTCCACGCAGCTTCGTCGTAGTAGGTCACACCGATCAGGTCGACGTACGCGTCCCCCGGGTACCACGCAGTGCCGTAGCCCGAGC
>CAZFXD010000144.1:0-12147 GCA_964522795.1 uncultured Myxococcaceae bacterium | reverse complement strand
TGGCCTCGACCAAGTACCTCGACGACCTGCCCACCACCGGCAGCGCCTCGGCGCGCGCGTTTCGCGATCTCGAAATGGAGCAGCGCGTGCACCAGATGACGTGGAAGCTGGGCATCGGCGCGCAGTTCGGCGGGAAGTACTTCTGCCACGACGTGCGCGTGGTGCGGCTGCCCCGTCACGGCGCGTCGCTCCCGGTGGCCATCGCCGTGTCTTGCGCAGCCGACCGCCAGGCGCTGGGGAAGATTACGCGCGAGGGCGTGTTCCTCGAGCAGTTGGAGACGGACCCTGCGAAGTACCTCCCCGACGTGAGCGCCGCGGTCGAAGAAGAAGAGACCGTGGCGATCGACCTCAACCAGCCGATGTCGGCCATTCGGGCGCAGCTGTCGAAGTATCCGGTGAAGACGCGGGTGATGTTGACGGGCTCGCTGGTGGTGGCTCGCGACGCGGCGCACGCGAAGCTGAAAGAGCGCATCGACCGCGGGGAAGGCCTGCCCACGTACATGAAGGAGCGCGCCGTCTATTACGCCGGCCCGGCCAAGACGCCCGCTGGAATGGCCTCGGGGAGCTTTGGCCCCACGACCGCCGGGCGCATGGACTCGTATGTCGATCTCTTCCAGAAGAACGGGGGCAGCTTCGTCATGCTCGCCAAAGGCAATCGCTCCAAGGTGGTTCGCGAGGCCTGCAAGAAGTACGGCGGCTTCTACCTGGGCTCCATCGGAGGGCCGGCCGCGCGCCTGGCCCAGGACTGCATCAAGAAGGTCGAAGTGCTCGAGTACGCCGAGCTGGGCATGGAGGCCGTGTGGTCGATTGAGGTGAAGGACTTCCCGGCCTTCATCGTGATTGACGACAAAGGGAACGACTTCTTCGAGGCGCTCGGGATGGACGCCAAGGAATAGCGAGCCGCCATGTCGGACGTTCTCATTCGCAGCGCGACGGCCGCCGACTACGCGGCGTTCGCTCAGCTCCAGCCGGAGTTGGCCACCCAGGACCCCGTTCCCACCGAGGCGGTCTGGAGACAGGACTATGTCGCCGACGCGCTGGTCGCGGAGCGCCGGGGCAAGGTGGTGGGGTACCTGATTGGCCAGACGCTCGCCGACACGGGGTACGTGCGGAACGTGGTGTCGGCCCGAGCGGTGCGGCGTACCGGCGTGGGGCGCGCATTGCTGCTGGCATTTCGTGAGCGCATCGTCGCCGAGGGGAAGACGAGCTGGCGACTCAACGTGAAGCTCGACAACACGCCCGCCGTGAAGCTGTACGAGTCGTTCGGCATGAAGTTCGCGTGGGACTCGATGGCCATCCGCCTCGCCTGGGCCGATGTGACTCGGCTGCCGGAGTCGCCCCGGGAGCTTCAGGCCCACGAAGTGCCCGCCGAGGCTGACGCGGAGGTGGAGCGCGCGCTGAATCTACCCTTCGGTCTGGTGGACAGCGTGCGCACCAAGGCTGGCCGGGTGCTCAAGCGCCTGTCCCACCCTGGCGGCAAGTGCGCGGGGTTCGCCGCGTTCGATCCCGCCTTCCCCGGCGCCTATCCCTTCGCTGTGGCGCTGCCGCTCTACGCCCGCGCGCTCTTTGAAGCGCTGCGACCGCACGCCAGAAAAGGTGACCCTGAGATTCAAGTGGTGGCGGACGGTGACGGCGGCCTCGCCGAGCTGCTGCTCAAGGCTGGCGGGGTCGAGAAGCTGAGGTTCGCGCACTTCTCGGGTTCGCTGGCGGCGTCGGCCGCTCCCCGATGACACGCGCACGCGGCGCTTCAGAACGGCCGCGCTTGTTCGACCCGCCAACACGATGCATCTTCCCGGCCATGAAAACCCCATTCCTCTTCGTTGCAATTTCACTCTGCCTGGCGGCCTGTGGCGGCAGTGCTCAGAAGGCTGGAGATGCCTGCAGTGGGACGGGCGCCCTCTGTGTGGACGCCTCGAACGCATTGGAGTGCGTCAGTAGCAAGTACCGGGCGGTCGCGTGTCGCGGGACCGGTGGGTGCAAGACCTCCAACGGCGAGCTCACCTGCGACATGACGAAGAACAAAGCCGGGGACGGTTGCCTGTCGTCCGCCGAAGGCTTGTCGGACTGCGACGGCAACCGAGCCGTGGCCTGCACGAACGGAGTCTTTTCGGAAATGGCGTGCACCAACTGCGCCGTGCAGGGCAACCAGATCGTCTGTCAGTAGACCGCGTCGCTAGGCGGCGGGGACCTGGACTTCGAAGATCTCCAGCGGCGCCGCCTTGCCCTTCAACGGGTGGAACCCGCGAGTCTCCGCCGCGACCAGGGCGCCAGTCGCGTCACGCGTGGCGGACGAGCAGAGCACCAGGGCATTGAGCTCGCGCGTCAGCGACTCAATGCGCGCGGCGGTGTTCACCGTGTCGCCGATAATGGTGAATTCTTTTCGGTGGTCTGAGCCCACGTCCCCGACCACCACCTCCCCCGTGTGAAGGCCCACGCCGATCTTCAAGGGCGGAAGGCCCTGCTCGGCCAGACGCCCGTTGAGGGCGCGCAGCGCGTGCACCATGTCGACGGCGCAGCGCAGCGCGCGCGCGGCGTGATCGCCCTGGTCGACCGGAGCGCCGAAGTAGGCGAGCAGGCCGTCTCCGATGAACTTGTCCAGCGTGCCGCCGTGGCGAAAGACGACGTTCACCATCTCGCCCAGGTAGAGGTTGAGCAGCTCCACGACCTTTTGCGGGGGCAGGGACTCCGAGATGGTGGTGAAGCCGCGGACGTCGGACATCAGCACGGTGACGACGGCGAGCCGACCCAGCACGCCGGTCTCCTTCTGAGAGACGAGCTCAGCGACCGAGGGTGAGAAATGCTTCGCCAGCCGGGCCCGGGCGACCTCTTTGCGCGCCACGTTTCGAATCAGCGCGAGCAGGCGGTCGGGAATGTAGATCAGGGCCACCGCGGCCAGCCCAAACACCATGGGGGTGAAGACCACACGCCAGCCGATGGTCGAGAAGTAGCCCGACGCCCAGACGAGCGTGACCTGAAAGACGGTCGCCTCGACGGCCGCGATGAGCACGTACTTACGGCGCAGCGAGAGCTGGGTGGCGACCAGAACCACCATGAACTGAACGCCGGCGGCCTCTGCGCGCGCCAGGGCCTGCGAGGACAGCCCGAGCACCGAGAGCTGCCCGACGAACAGCAGCGGGAGGTCGACCAGCACCAGGGACCACCAGGCGTACCTGAGCCATCGCGGCCGCAGGCGCGCCAGCACGACCTGGCCGAGCGCGAGAGCGAAGTGCGTGGTCACGAACGGAAGCAAGGCCCGCATGACCGGGTTGGGGTCGACGGCCAGCACGCTCGAGTTGAGCACCCAGCACAGGTTGATGGCGGTGAACGACGCGCGCACCCAGAGCACCCACTCCGCGCTCCGGGCGCGCTCCAGGTCGAACTGCGCGTCGGCCAGCGCGTCGATGGTCCGAGGGTCGCCTGCGTCTCCGCTCGAAGGGCGGCGAGTCTGGACTTCAGCGGGCCGCGGGCTTGCCATCTTTTCGAGTCACCTTGAGCACGGCGATCTTGGTCGGGTGGTTGAACGGCGCGGGGTCAGCCGGCCAGCCGCCGTCCGTGACGCCGAAGCCGCGCACGTCATCGGGAATGGGAATCGACTTCTCGAACGTGACGTAGCCGCCGTGCCCCAGGGCGTCGAGGCCGGCGCGAAACTCGGCGCCGGGCAGGAAGAGCGCGTTGTTGACGATCACCAGGGAGCCCTGATGGGCGACGAGGGGGCGGAGCTTGTTGGCCACGCGTTGCCACTCGGTCTCCAGGTCCACCTTGCCGCCTTTGGTCTCTGAGCGGAACGGCGGGTCCACAATCACGCAGTCGAACAACTTGTTCTCGGCCTTGAGGCGCCCGGCCGTGGGGAAGAAGTCGTTGGCGATGAAGTCTGCGCGGCGAACCTCGAACTTGTTCAGGTCGTAGGAGCGCTTGGCGGTCTGCAGCGCCTCGCCATTCTTGTCCGTGTGAACGACGTCGGCGCCGCCCGCTCTCGCCGCGACCCCGAGGCTCCCGGTGGCGGCGAAGGTGTTGAGCACGTGCTTCCCGCCGAAGGTGGCCTTGAGCCACGCCCGCAGCCCCCGCATCTCGACGTAGAAACCAGCGTCGTGCGCTTTGAGCGGCTCGAAGGCGTACTTCACGCCGTCTTCCACCACGAAGCGGTCGAGCTCCTTCTCGGTTCCGAAGCACACGGTGCCGGCCCGGGCCTGCTCGCTCCGGGACTTGCGCTCCTTCCACACGCCCGCTCGCAGCCACGGGTACTGAGCCCGAAGCGTGGTGATGACGGCGTCGCGGCGATCGCGCTCAAGGCTCGCGTCGGCGAAGTCGTAGAACACGGCCGACCGCCCGAAGACGTCGATGGCCAGCGACTTGTCGCCCTCGGTGAAGCCGTTAAAGGCCCGGAAGGGCACCGTGTGCGGCTCCACGTCGAAGCCCGTACGGTGAACGAGTGCGCGTTTGAGAGCTTCCAGGGTGTCAGTCACGTGGTCGCCTCGACTGGAGTTTCAAGCGCATGCGCCGTTGAGCAACGACGTGCCGCACGTGCTCTATCACGCTTCGTCGACCAGGTTCGCAGCGCCATGAAGCTGCCGGGCGGCGGGCGGGCAGGCACCCTGCAGGGCGCGCTTGTAGCGCCGAGGCGACAGCGGCGTCGGACGCGGTGGGAGCATCCGTCAGCGTGTGGCACACGGGGCGCGTCCAAAAACCCGACCGGAGAAGCCATGAATCGCGTCACGCTCACCGCTGCCGTTGGAGTTCTCAGCCTGTTCTCCTGAGCCCCGGCGATGACCGGGAACAACGATGGTGGTGGCGGGAGCGGCGGATCAGGCGGTAGCGGCGGAACGTTTACCGTCGCGCTCTCCAAGAGCCTCATTTCCGCCAAGCCCGGCGCCGCCGCGTCTGTCGACGTCACGACGACCTCCGTGAACGGGTTTGCGGGCGTGGTCGTCTGGTCGATTGAGGGCGGGCCTTCCACCATCACGTTGACCCCGGCCTCGACCACGGTCGCCACGGGCGCATCGCCGGTCACCGCGCTGGAACTGGTGGCCGGTTCTGGCGCTGCCGTTGGCGAGTACAACCTCACGGTGGTCGGAACTTCGGACGGAACGCGTCGAACGGCGTCGCTCACGTTCCGGGTTGAGTCTGCGACTGCTCCCGACTTCACCATCGCGTTCCCCACGACGGTGCAGGTCACCATCGGACAGTCCGCCAACGCGCTGCTGGCAGTGACGCCGGTGAACGGCTTTACCGGGGTGGTCAACCTCTCGGTGACCGGCTTGCCGGCCGGCGTCACCATCTCCCCCACCCAGGTGGTGGTGGGCACCAGCGCTGTCTCGCAGCAGATTTCGATCTCCGTGGCCTCGACGGTCGCGGCGGGGACCACCAACGGGCAGTTGGTGGCGACGTCAGGTTCGCTCACGCATGCAGCGAACATCGCGCTCACCACGTCCGTCACGGCGGCCAAGTTTACGCTCAGCGCTGGAACGACGCCGGTCGCGCTGGTGCAGTCCGGGAGCGCGAATGTCGCGGTCACAGCCACCCGGGCCAGCGGCTTTTTCTCGACCATCAACCTGACGCTCTCCGGGCTGCCGACCGGAGTCACCGCGCAGGCGACCGCGATCCCGCTCACCGGGAACTCGGTGGTGATTTCGCTTACGGCTGCCGGGAACGCGACGGTGGGTTCATCCACCGTGACGGTCAACGGTGTTTCCAGCGCGAACTCGGCAGACACGGGCTCGACGACGTTCACCCTCAACGTGACGGCTTCCAACGTGCCGTGGGACACGACGTTCGCCACCGACGGCACGGCCGACGTCGTCGTGGCCGGCTCCTCCATCACGATGCGGTTTGTCCGGACGCAGCCCGACGGCCGGGTGTTGGTCGGGGGGTACGAAAAGACCACTTCGACCACCACGTATCGCGGGATCTTGTTTCGGTTGACCACCGCCGGTGCGCTGGACCCGAATTTCGGCAACGCCGGAGTGGTGCGGGTGAACGCGTTCCGGACCTTCGAGGACGTGGCGATTCAGTCGGACGGAAAACTGGCGCTGACTGGCCAGTACCCCGTGGGGAGCGACCGTTCGGTCGCGGTCGCGCGCTTGAACGTCGACGGTTCGCTCGACACGCCGTTCGGTACGGGGGGCATCGTCTCGGTCCCGGTTGCGAGCGGAGTGTGGGAGAGCGGCCAGGCCCTGGTGGTGCAGACCGACGGAAAAATTATCGTCGGCGCGACGGTCGACGGCATGGGCGACGACGTCTCGCTCCTTCGCTTCAGCACGACCGGGGTCTGGGACACGACGTTCGGGACGGCGGGGCACGCCACGCTGGCCCTGTCGGGCGGGCAACAGGTGACCGACCTCGCCATTCAGTCGGGCAAGTTCGTCGTCGCCCACTCGCTCGCGACCACCACGGCTGATTTCGCGGCCACCCGCTTCACTGCCGCGGGGGCCATCGACACCACCTTTGGCACCGGCGGGACGGCGAGCGTCGACATTGGAACGACCCCGGACTACGCGCTCGCGGTGAACGTCGTCGCCGGGGACAAACTGCTCCTCAGCGGAGATTTCGGCTCGCCGGGTGCCTACCATTGCGCGGTTCTCCGCCTCGACGCGAACGGCGCGCTCGACTCAACCTTCGCCGCCGCAGGCGGGACTCCGGGAAAGCTCAAGTTCTCCACCACCGGGACCTTCGGGGGCCTCGAGGTGTTGAGCACCGGGAAGTTCGTGGTGGGCGACTGGGGCATCGGGGCGGCTCCGTTCAACGTCTCGCGCTGGACGGCGGACGGCGTGCTGGACATGGACGTCGCGACCTGGCCCCTCTCGGGGACGAATGATTACGTCGGGTTCACGCTCAACCCGTCCGGCCAGATTGTTCTTGGACGGTCGTACAAGGCGACGTCGAACGGTGAAACTCGGTTTGAGGTTGGCCGCCTCGGGCCGTAACGACGCCGAGCGCGCCGAGGGCAGTCAGCTTGAGCGTGACCGGTCGTGGAGCTTCTGGAGCAGGCCTCGAATGGTCAGCGGGCTCGACCCTTCTGCTTTGTTGTTCGCCAGGACGAAGAGAATGCGCCCGTCGATGGCGCAATCGTCAATGAGGTCTATCACGCTTCGGCGCATCGGCTCGTCGACGGCCTGCAGTCGATCGAACGGCTCGAACGCCTCGCGGGCCTCTTCGTAGCCCACGCCCTGCGGCAACATCAGGCGGCACACCGCGAAGTCGGTGGTGGCCGCGCCCGGAAGCCGCCGCTGCTCGGACAAGGGGGGCATCTTCTCCCAGTGGTTGTAGACGTGCGACGCGCGCACCTCATGGAGCATGCGGAAGTAGGCGGGCGTGAGGAGCTCTTTGTTTCGCACCTCGACCGCCACGCGCAGCTCGGGCGGCACGGTTCGCAGGAACGCCCCCAGGCGGTTGGTGAACGCCTCGGGCGACAAGCGGGCCGCGCCGCCGAAGGGAGGCACCTGGAACAAGAGCGCGCCCAGGTGAGAGAGGAAGTGACGGCGCACGGGTTCGCTCACGGCTTCCTGAAACGTCGGTCCGTGGAGAAAGAGCGGCCCGGGCCCGCCGGTTTTCGAATCGAGAGGCGAGGTGATGGCGCTCCACACCTTCATCACGGTCGGAAAGTGCGGTGGGAGCTGCGCTGCCATCGCCTTCAGCGCCGCCTCGTCGAGCGGGGCGTAGAAGGAGCGATCGATGCCCACGGTCTGAAACAGCGGATGCGCGGCGTATTCGCGAAGCCCCTTCTCCACCAGCGCTTCCTGGGTGGGACGACCGCGGTAGACGATGCCGGCCCACCCGCGGAACGTCCAACTCGACGTGCCAAAGCGCACATGCGGCGGGCGCGCGGCGGCGAGGGCGGCGTCGGCCGACAGGTCGAGCGGCGGCTCTGGGAAGAGGTCCAGCTGCACAGGCCGTAGCTACCAGACGAGGGGAACCTGGGGGAGCGGATCGAGGAGACACGCCCCGGGTGCCCCTTCGTGGTCGGCCATCAGAAGCGCCAGACATGGGTTGAAGTTGTGTTGCTGAAGTGTTGTCCCTTTTCAATGTACCTTTTTGTCTATTAAGAGTGGCCCGGTTGGTGTTGGTTCTCGTTGTGTTCGGGGTTCGGATGACGACCACCACCAGGGGGTTGGGTGCCGGGGTTGACGCCGATCAGGCTCGCGAATTGTCACGCCGATGGTCGGGGGCGCGGTTGTCGGCGCTCAGGTTCGTTCTCGGCGCCGAGGTCGTTGGCCCGGAGCGTGCGTTGGTCGAGGCCGCCTGTGAGGTGGCTCCCGTCGAGACGATGCGGCGCGTCTTCGAGAACTCCCAGAAGCTGGGCCTCGGGTTCTCTCGCCTGCGAGGGCAGCCGCTGACCCGAGCCGAGTTGCCGCAGTGGCTTTCGGCGCTCGAGAGCCCCTGTCTGGCTGGAGCGTGGCGGGGCGACGCGCCTGAGGCTGTGCTGTTTCTCGAGCGTCGGCCGTGCGCTGAAGATGCTTCGCCGGCGTTCTGCGACTACTGGCGGGAGGCGATCGACGGGCTGGCGTCGGGCCTGGGGCCAGAGCACCGACACACGCGCCACTCCAGTCGCGGTCGCGGTGGCGAGTCGTGCGTTGACGTTCTCTACAGCGACCCAGAACACCCCGTGCGCTTCGGCGTGCTGCCGGAACAGTTGGTCCGATCGCTTGAGGGCCTCCGGCGGCTGGTGGCCGCGTTTCGAGGAGGCGCCTCGATCGAGTTTCTCGGCGTCTCCGAGAACGTATTGCTCTACCGGCTCGCGTCTGAGGGGTGCGCCGGCCCCCCTGTCGGTCTGCGCGCGGTGGTCGATGAGGCCTTACGGAAGAAGCTTCCGGCCCTGCGCTTCAAAGAACTTTCGCCGCGATCGGTCTTTGAGACGGCACCGGAATCCACCACGAGGCATGAGGAGATGACGCGATGAGTGAACGCAACGGGAATCCGGTCGCACGCCGAGCGATTCTGAAAGGGTTGTTCGGCGCCGGCGTGGTGGCGACCCGCGAAGTGGGCGCCGCGCCCCTCAAGTTCTTCCAGCCGATGCCGGTGGAGAATCCACTGAAGGCCTACCCCAATCGAGATTGGGAAAAGACGTATCGCAACATCTTCAAGCCCGACTCTTCGTTCGTGTTCCTGTGCGCGCCCAACGATACGCACAATTGCCTGTTGCGCGCGCACGTGAAGAACGGCGTCGTGACGCGCATCGGGCCAACGTACGGATACGGCAAAGCCGAGGACCTGTACGGGAACAGGGCGTCGCCCCGCTGGGATCCGCGGGTTTGCCAGAAAGGTCTGGCGCTCGTTCGGCGCATCTACGGCGACCGTCGCGTCAAAGGTCCGATGCTGCGCAAGGGGTTTAAGGACTGGGTCGACGCAGGGTTCCCTCGGGACGCGAAGACGGGCGCGGTCGACCCGAAGTACCTGCAGCGCGGCAAGGACAAGTGGCTGCGGGTGAGCTGGCCGGAAGCGTACGACGCCATGGCAAAGGCGATGGACAACATCGCGCGCACGTACTCAGGCGAGCGCGGGGCAGAGTTCTTGCGTGCGCAGGGGTTTGACCCCGCGACCGTGGAGGCATGTGAGGGTGCCGGAACGCAGACGCTCAAGTTCCGTGGCGGCATGGCGTTTCTCGGCGCCACGCGGATCTTCGGGCTCTACCGGTTCGCCAACCTGATGGCGCTGGCCGACGCGAAGATTCGCAACGTCGGCGCCGACAAGGCGCAAGGCGGTCGTGGCTGGGACAGCTACTCGTGGCACACGGACCTGCCACCGGGCCACCCGATGGTCACCGGAGCCCAGACCAACGACTTCGACCTGTTCTCCACCGAGCACGCGAAGCTGATTGTCGTTTGGGGAATGAACTGGATCACCACCAAGATGCCCGACAGCCATTGGTTGACGGAGGCCCGCCTCAAGGGCGCCAGACTGGTGGCGATTACGGTTGAGTACTCCGCGACCGCGACCAAGTGCGACGACGTACACATCATTCGCCCGGGGACTGACCCCGCGTTTGCGCTTGGCGTGGCCCAGCACATCATGGCGAAGAAGTTGTTCGACAAGGCATGGGTGTCGAAGAACACCGACCTGCCGTTCCTCGTTCGCATGGACACGCTCCAGCCGCTCCGACCGGAGGAGTGCATCGCTGGCTACACCTTCGAACGCCCGAAGAACCTGACCTTTGTGAAGGCCGGTGAGAAGCCGCCCCCGGCGGTCGGTCAGAAGAGTCAGTACGTCGCCGAGTCGATGGAGGGCGATTTTCACGCACACGTCGTTTGGGACTCGAGCAAGAACGCGCTGACCGCGGTCACCCGGGACGATTGGGGCCCGGCGTTTCATGGCGCTCCCGACCTGGAGGCCAGGCGCAAGGTGAAGCTGCTTGGGGGCGGCGAAGTCGAGGTTCGCACCGGCTTCTCGCTGCTCAAGGAGTACCTTGATCAGAACATGACCCCGGCCCAGGTCGAGAAGGTGACCGGGGCTACCGCCAAAGGGGTGCAGGCGCTGGCCGAGCTCATTGCGAAGAACCCCGAGCGGACGCTCTTCCCGGTCGGCATGGGACCGAACCAGTTCTTCAATGCCGACCTGAAGGACAGGGCCATCTTCCTCGTCGCGGCGCTCACGCGAAACGTCGGGTTCCCGGGCGGCAACGTCGGCAGCTACGCCGGCAACTACCGCGCAGCCATCTTCTCGGGAATGCCCACCTACACGTTTGAAGACCCCTTCAACATTCAGAAGGATCCCGCAGGGAAGGCCGCGGTGAAGAAGTACATCCACTACGAGTCGCTCCATTACTTCAACTACGGCATGCGGCCGCTCCGCGCGGGCACCAAGCTGTTCACGCCCAAAGAGCACATGCCGACGCCCACCAAGGCGATGTGGAGCAACAACTCGAACTCCGTCATCGGCAACATCAAGTGGCACTACGACGTGGTGAACAACACGCTGCCGAAGGTTGAGCTGATCGCGTACGCCGATTGGTGGTGGACCGGGAGCTGTGAGTACTCGGACGTGGTGTTCGGCTGCGACAGCTGGGCCGAAATGAAGCAGCCGGACCTCACGGCGTCGTGCACGAACCCGTTCCTGCAGGCGTTTCCCGCCACACCACTCCCCCGCGTCTTCGACACCAAGACCGATCAGGAGATTATCGCCGGCGTGGCTAAGGCGATGGGCAAGCTCTACGCGGACCCGCGCTTCGGCGAGTACTTCAAGTTCGTCGATGACAACAACGTCGAAGCGTACATTCAGCGCATCCTCGACACCTCCGCCTCAACGAAGGGCTACAAGATCGGGGACCTCTTGAGGAAGGCGGCGGACGGAGTTCCGGCGCTGATCAACTCACGCACGTATCCAAGAGCGTCCAGCTGGGAGCAGGCCCAGGGCCAACAACCCTGGTACACCAAGTCAGGTCGGCTTGAGTTCTATCGCCCCGAGACCGAGTTCATGGAGCACGGCGAGAACCTGGTCATCTACCGGGAGCCGGTGGACTCGACGCACTACGAGCCCAATGTGATCGTGGGGAAGGCCCATCCGGCCATCAGGTCAAAGAAGCCCGAGGACTGGGGCTTCGAGAGCTCCGACCTGGGCAGTGAGCCTCGACAGGTGCGCAATGTGCAGCACACGGTCGACGAACTGTTGAAGACGAAACACCCGTTGAAGGCGCTCAACTTCACGCACGTCTACCACACGCCCAAGTACCGACACGGTGCACACACCACGCCGGTTGATACCGACTTCACAGGTGTGCTGTTCGGTCCGTTCGGTGATGTGTACCGCCACGACAAGCGGCTGCCCTCCGTGACCGAAGGGTACGTCGACATCAACCCGCTCGACGCTCGCGCCCTGGGCCTGGAAGACGGCGACTACGTCTTCATCGACGCCGACCCGTCAGATCGCCCGTACCGCAACATGCAGGCGGGCTCGGAAGAAGCGAAGGTCGCCCGGCTTCTGTTGCGAGCGAGATTCTATCCGGGCACGCCGCGAGGTATCGCGCGCACGTGGCACAACATGTACGGGGCGACCATCGGCAGCGTTCGCGGCCATGAGAGTCGAAACGACGGCCTCGCCAAGAACCCGGAGACGAACTACCAGGCGATGTACCGCTACGGCAGCCATCAGAGCGCGACGCGGGCGTGGCTCCGCCCCACGTTGATGACCGACAGCCTCGTTCACAAGGACATGTACGGG
>CAZFXD010000143.1:0-12286 GCA_964522795.1 uncultured Myxococcaceae bacterium | reverse complement strand
CCGCCGATGCCACCAACGCCGTGAGAGTCCTCGAATTGGTGACCGAGGCGACCGGCGGCGCCCTCTGCGACGTGGTCATCAACTGCGCGTCAGTCCCCGGCACCGAGATGTCCTCCATTCTCGCCACCCGCTCCCGTGGCAACGTGATCTTCTTCTCCATGGCGACGAGCTTCACGGCTGCTGCGCTCGGGGCTGAGGGGGTGGGGAAGGACATCACCATGATCGTTGGGAATGGGTACTCAGAAGGTCACGCCGACCTGACCCTCGACTTGTTGCGCAGCATGCCGCCGCTGCGTGCTTTGTTCGAATCGCGCTACGGCTGATTCGCGTCAAAAGCGAAGGAAGTGGAAGCGGCTTCCGAGGGCAAGTCGTGCTACACGAACCTTGTGTCTGGCGTGTTCATTTCAGACGCGGAAATCGCGCGAGCTCGAGCGCTGGCCAACGGCATCATCGAGCCGATCTTCTCGTTGATCTCGACTCACACCACCGTCTCGGTCGAACGCACCGTGCTGCGTTGGTTCGGCATCGATGGCGCCGGCGCAATGGGCGCGCCGTTGGTCAACCTCCTCATCGACCGGCTGCATGCCGCGGGAGTGCTCGGCCGGGGGGCTGCCTGGTGGTACGGCCGTGCGCTCCAAATGGGGGCCAATTCCCCCGGCGCGGTGGTAGACCTGCTGACGACTGGCCCCCTCGACCGATTGCTCGCGATTTCTGCCGCGGACGATGCGTCGCTGCGAGCGAGCGTGAAGGCCGAGGCAGGCGCTGCGTTCGCCGAATTGAAGAATCGTGTGAAGCAGCGTCGAGAACTCCGCGCGTCGCTTCGGCCGTCCGAGATTCCACACAAGTACGTGATCGTGGCCACGGGAAATATCTACGACGACGTCGATCAGGCCCGGGCGGCCGCGCAGGCAGGCGCCGATGTCATCGCCGTCATTCGGTCCACGGCGCAGTCGCTGCTTGATTACGTGCCCCAGGGGGCAACCACCGAAGGGTACGGCGGAACGTACGCCACGCAGGAGAACTTCCGCATCATGCGTGAGGCGTTGGACGCCGAATCGAAGAAGCTTGGTCGCTACGTGCAGCTGACGAACTACTCGTCGGGGTTGTGCATGGCGGAGATCGCCTTCTGCGCGGCGTGGGAGCGATTGGACATGCTCCTCAACGACGCGATGTACGGCATTCTTTTTCGCGACATCAACATGCGGCGCACTTTCATCGACCAGTACTTCTCAAGGCGTGTCTGCGCGGCCGCGGAGATCATCATCAACACGGGTGAGGACAACTACATCACCACCGCTGACGCCTATGAGGCCGCGCATACGGTCATTTCCAGTCAGTTCATCAACGAAGCGTTTGCACGACGCGCTGGGCTCAAGGACTGGCAACTCGGGCTCGGGCACAGCTATGAGATCGACACCGATCGGCCTGAAACGCTGCTCTTGGAGCTGTCGCAGGCGATGTTGGTGCGGCGGTGCTTCCCCGATGCGCCGCTCAAGTACATGCCGCCCACGAAGCACAAACAGACCGACATCTTCTTCTCGCATGCGTACGACGTGATGGCGGACCTCGTCGCCGTGTGGACGAAACAGGGCATTCAGCTCTTGGGCATGATGACCGAAGCCATGCACACTCCGTTGCTGGCAGATCGCTATGTGGCGCTCAAGTCGGCCGACTACATACATCGCGCGGCGCGGAGCATTGGCGCTGAATTTACCGTGCGGGAAGACGGTCTGATCGCCAATCGGGCACGCGAGGTGTTCGGGCGTGCGCTCGCGCTGCTTGAGGAATGTGAGCGCGAAGGCATGGTGGCGGCGATCGGGAAGGGTCGGTTCGGAGACGTGAAACGCACCGAGACGGGCGGCAAGGGACTCGATGGTGTGGTGAAGCGCAGTGAAACGTATTTCAACCCGTTCCTCGAGTTGATGGAGGCGTCATGATGCTTGGCGTTTCGTGGGTGGTGATGGCGTCGGTGACGGGAGTCGATCTGATGGTCAACACGGAGACCAACGGCGTTTCGATCCGGGCACCGGCCACGTGGAAACAGACGGCCACCGCCGACGAACGATCATGGTTCTCGCAGGATGGTGCCGCCAACTGTTCGCTGTCGGTCTACGTCCAGGACCCTCCTGACACCGCGGAGGTGTGCTTGGAGAAGATCAAAGCGGCGGTGACCCGCGATGAGAAAGACGGTCGCCAATGGACGGAGGTTCAGTTGGGGAAAGGCAAGGCCCTCCGCAAGGTGTCCTCCGCGCTCCTCAGCGAGGATGGTGGGACCGCTGCGGCCGAGAAAGTGACCTCCGTTCAGTACGTGGGGTGCAACGGCAAACGGCGTTGGGCGCTCTCGTTTGACTACAAAGCAACGTTGGCGGCGAAGTACGGAATCCTGGTGAAGCGCATGGCTGAGTCGCTCACGTACAAGAAGTGATGCCGATGGCCGGAACGACCGCACAGCTCATTCGACCGTACGGAGACCGGCGTGATGACGGCGTCATCCAGCTGTCTTTCACGCTCCCCATCGAAGTTGGCGAGCGGGCCCGCGAGGCCGCCACGGAGTATTGCCGGGCGCTGGGCCTGACGGACATCAAGGTGGCGGCGGTCGAGCGGGCGTCCGAGGCCTACACCTTCTTCATCGTCTACGCGCGATCGCCCGTCACCATCGACATTTCGAAGATTGAAGCGCCCGTCGTGGTGGGAAAGAAGCTCGACTTCGATGGCCTCAACCAGGCGATCGAGCGCCAGATCGGCCGCAAACTGGTGGTGTTCGGTGCCTGCACCGGGACCGACACGCACACGGTGGGCATCGACGCCATTCTCAACATGAAGGGGTTCGCGGGCGACTACGGGCTCGAACGCTACCCGTGGTTCTCGGCGACGAACCTGGGCAGTCAGGTCCCCAATTCGCAGCTGCTTCAGAAGGCCATCGAGGCGAAGGCAGACGCCGTGCTGGTCAGCCAGGTGGTGACCCAGCGTGATGTCCACAAGGACAACTCGCGCCACTTCATCGAAGAGGCCCGTCGCCTGGGGGCGGCCGGCTCGATGTTGCTCCTGCTCGGTGGGCCGCGGGTGGACCACAAGCTCGCTCGCGAACTCGGATTCGACGCCGGGTTCGGTCCCGGGACCAAACCGTCGGACGTCGCCAATTTCATCTTTCATCGGGTGTTGCAGAAGTTGGGGAAGGCAGCCCAGTCCGAACACTGGGAGGGAGAGCCCACGTGAAGGCATCGCTACGACTCCGCATGTCCACCGCAGACGCGCACTACGGTGGGAACCTGGTCGACGGGGCCCGGATGCTGGCGCTGTTCGGCGACGTGGCGACCGAGCTGTTGATCCGAGCCGACGGCGATGAAGGCTTGTTTCGCGCCTACGATTCGGTCGAGTTTCTCGCGCCAGTGTTTGCGGGTGACTACGTCGAGGTGGATGCGGAGTTAGTCAAATCGGGGAAGACCAGCCGCACCATGAAGTTTGAAGCGCGCAAAGTGATTCGAGCCGCTCCGGAGTTGGGGCCGACGGCAGCCGTGGTGCTGAGCCCGCCGGTGGTTGTCTGCCGAGCGTCAGGAACGTGTGTCACGCCGCTCGCGCAACAGCGAGGCCCCAAGTGAGCGCTGCGCCTCCGATGGTGATTACCGCCGCCATGATCGGCGCCGAAGTCACCCGGGAGCAGACGCCGTACCTGCCGCTGACGCCTGATGAAATCGCGGAGGACGCGGCCCGCTGCCGTGAGGCTGGCGCCGCGATGGTGCATCTCCACGCTCGCACGGCCTCTGGGGCTCCCAGCCAGGACGCCGAGCTGTTTCGGGCCGCGATCCGGGCCATCCGGTCGCGGTGCGACATTCTGGTTCAAGTCTCGACCGGCGGCGCTGTGGGCATGCAGGTCGAAGAGCGGTGCGGCCCGCTCACCCTCACCGGCGCCGATCGACCGGACATGGCCACGCTCACGACGGGCACCGTGAACTTCGGCTCAGAAGTGTTCTGGAACCCGCGGGCCGTCGTTCGCGACATCGCTGCGCGCATCCAGAAGCTCGGCATCAGACCCGAGATCGAGTGCTTCGATGCGGGCATGGTTGATGAGGCGCGCGCGCTGGAGAAGGAAGGGTTGATCGCCTTCCCCACGCACTTTGACTTCGTGTTGGGTGTGCCCGGTGCGCTGGCAGCGAATGAGGCGGCGCTCGATTTTCTCAGGCAGTACGTGCCCGCCGGCTCCACGTGGACCTGCGCTGCCATGGGGAGACATCAGCTTCCATTCGTGGCGCTGTCGGCTGCGCGCGGAGGGAACGCTCGGGTCGGGCTTGAAGACAACATCTACGTCTCGAAAGGCGTGCTCGCCAAAGGCAACTACGAGTTGGTCGCGTTGGCCGCCAGGGAGGCCCAGGGGGCCGGACGCCGACTGGCCTCGCCCACGGAGGCCCGCGAGTTGCTGCGGCTCGGGCCTTCCGTGGCCTCGCGGTAGAGCGGCACCGCGGCCGCCGGTCAGACGGGGGCGATTTCTCGGCGTCGCCGGGGCCGTTCCACGCGCTTGTTCTGAGTCCGCTTGAGCGCCCGGTAGAGAACCCGCCGCGTCTCTCGAGGGTCGATCACGTCGTCGATCATGCCCAACGCGGCCGTTCGGTAGATGCTGATCTGCGCGCGCAGGTTGTCCGCCATCTCTTTCTTGAGCGTGTCCGCGGCTTCCGGCGATTCGGCGCCCGACAACAACTTCCGGGCCGCGATGGAAACCATGCCCTCGGGGCCCATCACGCCGATCTCCGCTCCGGGCCACGCCACCAGCAGGTCCGGTTCGAAGGCTCGACCGTTCATCACGTAGTAGCCGGCGCCGTACCCCTTGCGGATTACCACGGTCAGCTTTGGGACCGTGGCGGTCGCCACCGCGTACATCATCTTGGCCCCGTGCCGAATGATTCCTGCCTGCTCGACTTTCGTGCCCACCATGAAGCCGGGAACGTCCTGCAGAAAGAGCAGGGGAATGTTGAACCCGTCGCACAGGTTGACGAAACGCGCGGCCTTGTCCGACGCGTTCACGTCCAGAACGCCGCCGTAGAACATGGAGTTGTTGGCCACGATGCCGACGGGGAATCCCCCAATCCGACCGAACCCGGTAACGATGTTTCGCGCCCACTTCGGCTTCATGGCGAAGAACTGCCCCTCATCGACCAGATGCAGAATGACTTTGTGAACGTCAAAGGCCTGGCGAGGGTTCTCTGGGACCACGCCGAGAATCGCGTCACCCATGGCGAGCGGAGCGTCACGGGGGCCACGAACCGGTGGACGATCGTCACAATGCGACGGGAAGAATGAGAGGTACTCGCGAATGGCTTTGAGACAGGTGGCGTCGTCGGCGTACTCCTGGTCGGCCACGCCGGAGATCTCGTTGTGGATCTTCGACCCGCCCAACTCCTCTTCGCTCACCTTTTCGCCGACGGTCGACTCGACCAGATACGGGCCGCCGATGGCGATGGAACTGTTGCCCTTCACCATGGGGACGAAGTCAGCCAGCGCTGGGATGTAGGCGGTACCCGCAGCGCCCGGTCCGACCATCGCCGCGACTTGAGGCACCACCCCTGAAAGCGTCACCTGCTCGCGGAAGAGGTAGCCGGTATCGGCGAAACCAGCCAGCCGCCGGGGGTCGATGCCTGCCGAGGCGTCCAGTCGCGCGCCGGCCGAATCAACCAACCAGACGATGGGAATGCGGTTCTTGAGCGCGAGATCGCGCAGGCGCGTCACCTTGCGCTCGCCAATCTCGCCGATGGTCCCGCCCAGGACCGAGAAATCGTAGGCGGCGACCGCGACCGGCCGACCGTCGATTTCGCCCACGCCGGTGATCACCCCGTCGGCGGCCGAGGGTCGGCTCGCATCGTCTTCCTCGGGGAGGTTCCCGTTGGCGAGGGCCAGCGCGCCAAACTCTTCGAAGGACTCGGGGTCGCACAGGGTCTGCACCCGCGTCCGGGCGTCGAGCTTGCCGCGGCTGCGTTGTCGCTCCACGCGCTCAGCGCCGCCCATTTGTCTGGCTCGGGTGCGACGGCCGCCGAGATCGGTCACACGCTCGGACATCTTCATGGAGACCTCCACAGTGAACTGCGCTGCCGCCATAGCGGAACGTTTCGATGAACGAAAGCGCGCGAAACATCGCGGCGTCGTACACTGGAGCCGTGTCACGGCTTGGCCCCACGCTGCTCGCCACCATCGCTCTTGGCGCTTGTGGTGTGCCCAGCGAAGAGAACCCGCGCACGGGAGTGGCCAGCGTGCGCGGGCTGGTGTCCAACCCCGTCTCGGCACCGGCCGACACGTTCCTCTTCCTGTTCCCCCCGGGAGCGGGGTTCCCCGGCACACCCGTGGTGCCCGTCTATGCCACGGCGGTTTCGGGGCCCCGGATCGAACGCGGCGACCCTCACTTCGTGTTCGCGGCGGTGCAACCGAACCCGTGGCGCCTGTGGGCCATGTCCGATGGTGACGCCAATTTCCGCACCGACGTGGACGTTCTCGGGCAACCCACCGCGGGCGACGCCGTATCGGGCGGCCAGGAGATCAACGTGCAGCCTCAGGATGCCTTCGTGGCTGACGTCTCGCTCGCTCACCGCGTCGACTTCAACCCGCCCGCGTTCAGCGTGGTCGGCCAAACCGGTGTGCGCGAACTTCACCCCGGGCAGCGGAATGAACTGTTCACGCTCGCAGCGGAGAACTTGAGCGGCACGCTCCGGGGCGAGGCCGCGTTTCACATTGGCATTGTCGATGCCAACGGCGACGGGCAGGCCGACGATGCCGACCGGAATGGTCTTCCAGACACCACCCTCCAGTTGGCGTTGCGCTACCGCCCGCCAGCAGGGACCGCGCCCATGGACGGAGACGTGTTCCTCCCCCTCCTGTACGACCCGTCGCCTGTCGTTCGGGGGGCCGCCGGGTCTGCCTCGCACTTCGTCGCCGTGAGGGAGCTGGTGGCGGCCTGCCTCGGCACGGCCACCCACGTGAAGCAACTGCAGAACGGGATGGTCGAAACGCTCGTCCTGCGAACCGTCCCCGCGGGCGACTACGAGTTGATCGCGTTCGCGTCGAGCGGGCAGTTCTGGCGTGTCCCCAACCAACTCGGGCCCACGATCGCGTCGCAGAGCGTCGCGTTTCGAGTCCCCGAATAGCGACTACATGCGCGTGGGCGCGCGGATGCCCAGGAGCGCGAGGCCGTTGTGCATCGCCAGACGCACCGCGTCGGTGAGCGCCAGCCGCGCCGCGCGCACGCTCGGGTTGTCCTCGACCAGGACTCGTTTCGATCGATCGTGGTTGCCCAGCGTGTACCAGCGGCTGAACGCGGCCGCGAGGTCGAGCAGCGAACGGGCCACGAGACTGGGTTCCTGCTGCGAGGCGGCATCGACGACCGCGACCGGCAACGAAGCGACGGCCCGGAGCAGCGATTGCTCCTCCGGGAGCGTGAGGAGGGCGGGGTCGAACGCCTTCGGCTTGCCACCGCCTTTTTCCAGAATCTGACACGCTCGCGCGTGGGCATATTGCAGGTAGACGCCGGTGTGTCCCTCCATGGACAACACGTCGTTCCAGTCGAAGCTGTAGTCGGTCGCGCGACGATTCTTGAGATCGCCGAAGACGATGGCCCCCACACCGATCGGCTCGGCGAGCTCGTCTGGGTTTGCCGTGTCGATCTTTCCTGCGGTGATGTTCTCCTGCACTTTTTCCAGGGCGCGATTCTTCGCTTCGTCGAGCACGTCGTTGAGCAGGTGAATCTGCCCCTTGCGCGTGCTCATGCCGTGCACGTGGCCGAAGTTGACGTGCACCAGGCGCTTGGCCCACGGTCGCCCCATGGCTTCGAGCACGCGGAAGAATTGGCGGAAGTGCAGCGCCTGGTCCGTCGCCACCACGTAGAGCGCCTGGTCAAAGTTGAAACGTTCGAATCGGTCGATGGCCGCCGCGAGGTCGCGCGTCGCGTACAGCGTCGAACCGTCCGCCTTCTTCAGCAGCACCGGCGGCTCGTTCTTTTCGTAGGGCATGTCGACGATCAGCGCGCCCTCGGAAATCTTCGTTCCCGGCGATCGGGTGATCTCCGCGATGACCCCATCCATCTTGTTCTGGTACCGACTCTCGCCCTCGAAGTGCTCGAACCGAACGCCCAGTCGGCTGTAGATCGCTTTGAAGTCCTTGAGCGACACGTCCCGCAGTTCGGTCCAGAGCGCGGTCGCGGCCGGGTCGGCGGCTTCCATCTTGCGGAAGAAGCCGCGGGCGCGTTCGTCGAACTCGGGTTCTGCTTCGGCGCGTTGGTTGGCTTTGACGTACACCTCGACCAGGTGCGCCATCTCGTGCCGGCGCGCAGGGTCGCCGAAAGCCTCAAGCCCGATGGCGACGAGCCCGAACTGCTTGCCCCAGTCACCGAGGTAGTTGATGCCTTCCACGCGCGCCCCGCACGCACGGTGAATGTTGGCGAGCGCATTGCCGATGACGGTCGATCGAATGTGATGAAATGCAATCGGCTTGGCGATGTTGGGCGAGGAGAAATCGATCACCACGGTCTTGCCGGCTTCGGCATCGCTGGCGCCGAACTCGGCGGTCATCTCCCCGAGGACACGGGTCGCAAAGTCGACCCCATCGATGGTCGCGTTGACGTACGGGCCGGCGGAGACGACTGCCAGGCCCGGCACTGCGAGCTGGGGTGCCAACGTGGCCGCGATGGCCGGAGGGGGCGCCTTGCGCTCCTTCGCCAGCGCGAACGTGGGAAACGAAAAATCGCCGTGCGCAGGTTCGGCTGGTTTGACCAGCGCCTCGATCTGCTCCCGAGGTTTCTCCAGAGCTGCGGCGAGCGCGTCGACGAAGGTGCGGCGGTAACGGTGCAGGAGTGGTGCGGTCATGAAGTCCCCAGGGCGCTACGCGGCGCCCGAGGCTTCGCGCCGCCGAACAACGCCCGAATGTTCGACAAAGTACCCCGTCGGGAGGCGCGCTTCGACCTTCTCCCGGAAGCCCTGCACGGGAAACTCGCACTGGACCAACGCCTCGATAATGCCGTCGCGGACCCGCTTCGCCGTCTCTTCGGAGACCAGGAGCGTGAGGAATGCGTCTCGAGCCGGCTGGTGCTTCACGCTCGCCAGCGTCTTGATCGCGGCGAGTTTGATCTCGTCGGACATGTCCTCCAACAATGGTATCGCCGCAGGGCCCACCGCCGGATTGGGTTTGCCCTCGAGATACTGGAGGAGGACGAGTTTCTTCTCCGGGTCTCGCGTGTAGCTGGCGCCAATCGCACTCAGCAGTTCGCAGCTGGTATTCACTACCGCGTCGGGCTGAACTTTCTCCAGAATTCGCAGCCCCCACGAGCTCGCTTGATCGGACTTCTTCAGAAATTCGATCACCGGGGCGATGGCTTCCGCACCTTGATCGGTGATCAGGTCGAAGACGTGCTGCTTCTCATCCGCGTCGGTCGTCTGAGGTTCAACCGTGAAAGTGAACCGCGTCAGGAGGACGGGGATCGCGTCGGACGAGGGAAGCTCAGCGAGCTGATCGATGGCCTTCTGACGGGTGAGCGGGTCGCCGTACTTCTGCGTCACCTTGGTCTTCAGCTTCGCTGCCTTCTGCGCCGGAGTGCCACCACCCATGAAATCAAAAAGTCCCACGTGTCCTCCGAACGCGATGCCCGATGTGTACCTATCAGAGCTCGAAGCCCTTTCGAACGTCTGTTGCATAGGCCGCTTCCAGAGCGTCCAGGGCCGCTTTCACCGTGGGCGTGGTGGCGATGGGTACCTGCACCTGCACGACGAAATAGAGATCGCCTGCCGGTTCGTCCCCGAGCTGCGGGAGCCCTTTTCCGCGCAGGCGCAGGCGGAGCCCGGATTGCGCGCCCGGCTGCAGGGTCACGGTCCCTCCGCCGTTGAAGGTCGGGACCCTCACCGGGCCGCCGAGCGCCGCTTCGCGCACCGTAACCGGGAGTTCGACCACCAGGTCACGCCCCTCGACCCGGGCGAACCGGTGCGGCTCCAGCGCGATGGTCAGGTACAGATCGCCAGGCCGCCCGCCACGTGAACCGGCCGCGCCTTGTCCGGCCAGGCGGACCCGGGAACCGTGGCTCACGCCGGGAGGGATGGAGACGGTGAGATCCTTTCCGTCGAGCTGAATGTGCTTCTTTGCTCCGAGGACCGCGTCGCGCAAGCCGATGGTCAGCGTCGCCTCGCGGTCAGCCCCCGGGCGCGCGCCGTTGCGGGCGCCACCGAACATCTCGGAGAAGATCGATTCGAAGTCGAACCCCGCCTCGCCCGTTGGCATCCCGAAGGGGACGCCGCGCCGCCCGCCGCCGCCAGCTCGGTAGGCTCTGAACGCGTTCGCCTTCGACTCGTCGTAGCCAAGCTTTTCCGCGTCGTCTCCAAATTCGTCATACATCTTGCGTTTCTTGGGGTCGGACAGCACCTCGAATGCGGCCGTGAGCTTCTTGAACCGCTCCTCGGCCTTCTTGTCGCCCGGATTGAAGTCCGGGTGGGTCTGACGCGCTTTCTGCCGGTAGGCCTTCTTGATCTCGGCTGCACTGGCTTCTTTCGAAACGCCCAGTCGCTGGTAAAAGTCTTCCGCCATGGCTGCCGTGCACCGTAACCATTTATTCGGCTTGTGCCAGCTCCTCTGTTTCAGCGTAGTTGCATGGCCCGTGGCGGCCGAGGAGCGCGTCATCGATCGTGCGGTGGCCATCGTTGACGGCCAGACGCTGACCCTTTCTCAGCTTGAGTTCGAGGCCCGCCTGCTGCTCATTCGGGCCGGGGGGGCCGGGGCGGTCGGGGGACCGCTCGACGATGAGACATTACGGAGCGCGCTTGAAACGATCGTCGGCCACATTCTCCTGGTCCACGACGCGGAGCGCCTGAGCGCGTTTGCCATCGATCCCGAGCTGGTGGAACAGGAACTGCAGAAGGTCCGGGCGGTGGTCGGCGCCCCTGAAGTGTTCTCCCAGCTGCTTCAACGGTACGAGGCGGACGAACAGGTGGTTCGGGCGGTCGTTTCGCGCGCTGTGCGTGCTGAGCGCGTCTTGCAGAGCCGAGTGCGAATCGTCACTGACGTCAGCGCCGCGGACGTTGATCGCTTCCGCAAGACCCACCCCGAACTTCGCGGGGCGGGAACCGAGCTCGTCAAACAGAGGCTTCAGGCCGATCGATATCGCGCCGCTGCCGTCGAAGAGCTGAAGCGCGTTCGGCAGCACGCTGACGTGCGTTTTCTCGGCCCGTTCGCCATTCGCGGCGATGCCGGTCGCCCGTGATCGAGGAGAACCAATGCGTGGTGCGCGCGGCCACGCCGGCCGACGTTGAGGCCATCGCCGCGATCGCCGCCCAGACCCGAAATGCCGCGTGGACCCGGCAGATGTTCGTCGACGAGCTGAACCGACCGAACGCGCTGCTCCTGGTCGGGGACTGGCAGGGCCAGGTGGTCGCGTTCGCCGTCGCGTGGGTCGTGGTCGACGAGGCCCAGATCTTGAACGTCGCCACGCGGAGCGACGTGCGCCGCCGTGGGTACGGACGACGCGTGCTGGAGGCCTTGTTGGCGGCGGCGCTTGATAGGGGGTGCCGTTCGGCCACCCTGGAGGTTCGTCGGTCGAACGAAGCAGCGCTCAAGCTCTACGAAAGGTCGGGTTTTGCCCGCGGGGCGGTGCGCGCTCGCTACTATTCTGACGACGGTGAAGACGCGGTGTTGATGGCTCGTTCCATCAGTTCCGGGACGCTCCCTTGACAGCTGGGGGTGAAATTTGTACGAGGACGGCCCTTTTTCACCTTTGCCGCTATTGGGTGTTATGCCGACGATTAGCCAACTTGTTCGAGAAGGTCGCACCAAGCTCCGCTTCAAGGGCAAGAGCCCTGCGTTGAAGGAGTCTCCCCAGAAACGCGGCGTTTGCACTCGCGTGTACACGACGACGCCCAAGAAACCGAACTCGGCGCTGCGGAAGGTCGCGCGCGTGCGGCTGACCAACGGCATCGAAGTGACGTCCTACATTCCGGGAGTGGGTCACAACCTGCAAGAGCACTCGGTGGTGTTGATTCGCGGCGGTCGTGTGAAGGACCTCCCGGGTGTCCGCTACCACATCGTTCGCGGCACGCTGGACTCCGTCGGGGTTCAAGGTCGCAAGCAAAGTCGTTCCAAGTACGGCGCGAAGCGCCCGAGCTAACGAGGTCGAGAGAACTATGCCGCGCCGCCGAGTAGTAGCGAAACGCCGAATCCTCCCTGATCCGAAGTTCAACGATCGACTCGTGTCCAAGTTCATCAACGACTTGATGCGCCGAGGCAAGAAGGCGATTGCTGAGCAGGTCTGCTACGGCGCTTTCGCGCTCGTCGAAGA
>CAZFXD010000142.1:0-12436 GCA_964522795.1 uncultured Myxococcaceae bacterium | reverse complement strand
GATCACATCATTCAGGCCGCGCTCCGGGGCATGGACCGCGCGGTGCTCGAGTGCGGCGTGAAGGCCTGTCTCATCTTCTGCCTGGCGCGGGAGTTCGACCACAAGCTCAACGCGATCATCGTGGAGAAGGCCATTCGCTATAAAAATCGCGGCGTGCTGGGCATTGACCTGGCCGGCACCGAGAAGAACGCTCTCGAGCTACGGGCCGAGCTGGTGCCGCAGTACGAGGACCTGTTCGCGCGCGCCCGCTCGGCCGGGCTCAAGACGACCGTGCACACCGGCGAGACGGCGGGCACGGGCGCCGAGGGCGTGATCGCGGTGATCGAGCGGCTCAAGCCCGACCGCATCGGCCACGGCATTCGCGCTGCCTACGACGAGCACGCGATGCGCCTGTTGAGAGAACGAAACGTGGTGCTCGAGCTCTGCCCCACCTCCAACCTGCACACCCGCGCGGTCGACGGGATCAAAGAGTTCGAGCACATCGTGAAGACGTTCTGGGATCGCGGGGTGAAGATCACCATCAACACCGACGGTCCGTACCTGCTCGACACGGACATGCGGCGGGAGATCGAGCTGGTCGAGCGCAACGGCATTCTCACCCCCGAGCAGGTCGACCAGACGCTGGTCTGGGCGAAAGAGTCTTCGTTCATTTCCGCGACGTGAACGCGTACCGCTCGCTCGCGCGACCCCTCCTCTTCGCGCTCCCGCCCGAGCGCGCGCACGGTCTGGGCGTGGCCTCGCTGCGACTGGCGGGGGCGTTTTCTCCGCTGGTCCGCCCCTTCTTCGCTCGCCGCGACACGGGCGCATCGAAGCTGACCGTGGAAGCCTTCGGCGTGACGTTCGACAACCCGCTTGGCCTGGCGGCCGGTTTTCTCAAGAGCGCTCACGGAATCAGCGGGGCGCACGCCCTGGGGTTCGGCTTCGTCGAGGTGGGCACGGTGACGCCCCGCCCGCAGCCGGGGAACGATGGCCCTCGAATGTTCCGGCTGCCGGAGAGCGCGGCGGTGATCAACCGGCTCGGTTTTCCCAGCGCGGGCATGGAGGCAGCGGCCGAGGTGCTGCAGGCGGCCGCCCCGTTTCCCTGCCCGGTCCTGGTGAACATCGGGAAGAACAAGGCCACGCCCAACGAGGAAGCCGCCAGCGACTACGCCGCAGCCGCGGCGCGCTTGGGAGCGCTCGGCACGGCCCTGGTGATCAACGTCAGCAGTCCCAACACGCCGGGGCTGCGAGACCTCGCCGACGAGCGCGCGCTCTCGACCATCGTCGCCGCGACCCAGCAGGCGGCAGGGACGACGCCGGTGCTGGTCAAGCTGAGCCCCGACGCGGGTGACGACGCGATCGACGCGGCGGTGGACGTCTGCCTCAGTCACCGCGTCGCCGGGGTCATCGCCACCAACACCACCAGACGTCGCGAGGGTGTGGCGGCGGACGCCCCCACCGACGGGGGCCTGTCGGGGCCGCCCCTACGCGCGCGATCGACGGCGGTCATTGGTCGGGTGTATCGACGCGCTGGGCTCCGGTTGCCGATCATCGGGGTCGGCGGCGTCTCGGACGGCGAGTCCGCGCTGGAGAAGATCCTGGCGGGAGCGTCGCTGGTGCAGCTGTACACGGCGCTGATCTTCGAAGGTCCAGGGCTGCCGAGGCGTATTCTCGACGACGTGGAAGCGCGGCTCTCCGCTCGCGGCTTCACCCACCTCGCGCAGGCGGTGGGGGCGCAGAGCGCCGGGTAGCCCGGTCATGCGCCGTTCACATCTTCGTTGCGAACGCCCGCGGGCGGACCGTACCCTCCGGCCATCTCAAGGGCGGCGCGCGCTCATCGCGCCGAGGGGTTTCGAACATGATCCACCGAACGAACACGCGCCTTGCCTGGACCTGGGGCCTGGCCACCTTCGCGTTGCTGGGCTGCGCCGGCGCGGACATGAACGGCGGCAAGGGCGTGCCGCCATCGAATCTGACCTACACCGAGCTCTCGCCTGTCTACCAACGTGGGCATGCCATCACCGCCAACGCGCCGACCGTGTCGGGTGACCCGGTCAAGACGTACAGCATCGCGCCGGCGCTTCCGACAGGGCTGAGCCTCGACGCCACCACGGGCGTGATCACCGGCACGCCCACGGTCATTCTGGCGGCGACCACCTTCACCGTGACGGCCGCCAACGACGCGGGGCAGACCACCGCCACCCTTCAGGTCACCGTCGTCGACGCGCCGACCTTGAGCTACGCGGGCGCGACCGGCACTACCGGCACGGTGGGGAGCGCCATGTCGGTGGCCCCCACCACCCTGCAGGACAACGGCCGGGCCATCTCGGGGTGTCTGCTCGCCGCAGGATCGTCGCCGCTCCCGGCGGGTCTCGGCATCGGGTTCAGCTCCTGCGTGATCTCCGGCACGCCCACCGTGGCGACCACGGTGCAGGTCAGCGTGGTGGCGGTCAACGCGCTGGGTGACTCGGCCCCCGCCAGCGTGACGCTCACCATTCAAGCCCTGCCTCCGGTGTTGAGCTACGCGGGCGCGACCGGCACGACCGGCACCGTGGGCGCTGCGATGACGATCATGCCCACCACCTTGACCACCAACGGCGCGTCGGTCACGGCCTGCGCGGTCAAGGCCAGCACACCGGCCCTGCCCGCCGGGCTGGCGGTCGACGCCACCACCTGTGTCATCTCCGGCACGCCCACCGCCCCGGCCGCCAGTGCGACGTACACGCTGGTCGCGAGCAACGCCGCGGGCCCGTCGGCCGACGCGCCGGTGACGCTGACCGTGACCGCCGCCGTTCCCACCCTCAGCTACGCGGGAGCGACTGGCACGACCGGCGCGGTGGGGAGCGCGATGACGGTCACGCCCACGACCCTGAGCGCCAATGGCGCGCCGGTCACGGCCTGCACCGCCGCGCCGCTGTTGCCAGCCGGCCTCAGCCTGAACCCATCGACGTGCGTCATCTCGGGGAACCCGACCACGGCGACCGCCACGGCCAACTACACCATCAAGGCCACCAACTCGGCGGGTGACTCGGCCGGCGCGGTGGTGACGCTGACCATCACCGATGTCCCCACGCTGAGCTACGTGGGGGCCTCCGGGACGACTGGCGTGTTCGGCACGGCGATGTCCGTCACCCCCACGACGCTGCTCGATCACGGCTCGCCCATCACCGGGTGCGCGATCAAGGCGAGCACGCCCGCGCTGCCCGCGGGGCTCACGGTCAGCGCCACCACCTGCGTCATCTCCGGAACTCCGACCGTGGCGATCGCCGCGACGGGATTCACGCTCAAGGCCACCAACGCGGTCGGCGCGTCCGCCGACGCCAACGTGACGCTGACCATTCAGCCCGCGGTCCCCACGCTCAGCTTCGCCAACGCGACCGGCACCAACGGGACCTTCGGCGTGGCGATGACGGTGTCCCCGACGTCGCTGCTGACCAACGGGGCGTCCATCACCAACTGTGTGGTGACGCCGGCGTTGCCCTCGGGGCTCGGCCTCAACCCCACCACCTGCGTGATTTCGGGGACGCCGGGCGTGGCGGCGCCAGCGACCGCGTACGCAGTCAACGCGAAGAACTCGGCGGGCTTCTCGGCGGATGCGTTCGTGACCCTGACAGTGAACCCCGCGCCGCCGGTGCTGAGCTACGCGGGGGCCACGGGCACGGCGATCACCGCGGGCGTCGCCGCCAACGTCGCGCCCACGACGCTCACCTTGAACGGTGGCGCGATCACCAACTGCGCGATCAAGACCAGCACCACCCCCTTGCCGGCCGGGCTCAGCGTCAATCCATCCACCTGCGTCATCTCGGGCACGGCGAGCACGACGGCCGCCTCGGCGACGTACACCATCGTGGCCACCAACGCGGGCGGCGCGTCCGCCGACGCCAGCGTGAGCCTGGCCGTGGCCGCAGGAGCGCCCACCCTGAGCTACGCCGGGGCCGCGAACACGGCAGGGGTGGTGGGCACCGCGATGAACGTCGCCCCCACCACGCTCAAGACGAACGGCTCGGCGCTCACGGCGTGCATCATCTCGGGCGCCCCAGCCAAGCCAGCGTGGATGGTCATCGACCCCGGCACCTGCGTGATCAGCGGGACTCCTCCCGGCGCGATCCCCGCCACCACCTTCAACGTCCTCGCCACCAACGGCGTCGGGGTCTCCGGCCTCGTCCCGGTGACCATCACCGTCAACATCTCCCCCGCCGCGCCGACCTTGAGCTACGCGGGCGCCACCGGGACCTCGATGCGCGTGGGCGTGGCGGCGAGCATTTCGCCCACCACCCTCCAGGCGAACGGCGCGGCCCTGACCAACTGCGCGCTCAGCTCCGGCACCTTCCCCGCCGGCCTGGCGGTGAGCCCGACCACCTGCGTCATCTCGGGGACGCCGAGCGCCCTCGCCGCCGCGGCGAGCTACACCATCGTCGCGACCAACGCCCAGGGCCCGTCGACGCCGGCCAGCGTCACCCTCACCGTGGGAGACGTCCCGTCGCTCTCCTACGCAGGCGCGACCGGCACCACCGGGACCGTCGGGTCCGCGCTCTCTGTCAGCCCGACGTCGCTCGTCACCAACAACAGCGCCCTCACCGGGTGCGCAATCAAGACCGGCACCAACGCGCTCCCCGGGACTCTCTCCGTCAACCCCACGACGTGCGCCATCACTGGCACCCCCACGGCCACGCTGGGCTCCACGCTCTTCACGGTCGTGGCGACGAACGGGTTCGGGGCCTCAGTGGACGCCACGGTGTCGCTCACCATCAACGCGGCCGTGCCGTCGTTGAGCTTCTCGGGGGCCACCGGCAGTCCGGGCACCTTCGGCGTGCTGATGACCGTGGCGCCGACGACCCTGGCCTCCAACGGAGCCAGCATCACGGCCTGTACCATCACCCCGTCGCTGCCAGCGGGCCTTTCGATCAGCCCCACCTCATGTGTGATCTCCGGCACCCCCACGGCGGTGGCCCCCTCGGCCACCTACGCCGTCACCGCCACCAACGGCGCGGGCAATTCGACCCCGGCCAACGTCACCCTCGCGGTGAACGCCGGGCTGCCGACGCTGAGCTACGCCGGGGCCACGGGCACCGCGATGTACGTGGGCGTCCCGGCGACGATCACGCCCACCGCGCTGGTGGCGAACGGGGCCGCGGTGACCGCGTGTTCGATCGCGCCGACGATTCCCGCGGGGCTCGCCATCAACCCGACCACCTGCGTGATCAGCGGCACGCCCACCGCGTCCACCGCCAGCCGCTCCTACACCATCACCGCCACCAACGCCGCCGGGCCGTCGGTCGGTTCGGCCCTGGTGCTGTCGGTCACCGCACCCGCCGTGCTCACCATCTCCGACGCCCCGACCTACGACTTCGGGAGCTGGGGCACGGGGGCCACCAGCGAGCATGTGTTCATAGTCACCAACTCGGGCGACCTCGCTGCCACCAGCGTCGTCGCCAGCGGCCTGGGCATGGGGTTCGCGAACAAGGGCGTCGGGTTTCCCGGCTCGGGAGGGACGTGCGGGGCGATCATTCCCGGCGGGAGTGCCTGTCTGTTCGTGCTGACGTTCACGCCGCCGGGCGTCGGCACGTTCACCCGGACCATCGCGCTGGCGTACAACGACGGGCTGCAAGCCCAGGTCGCCAACCGCGCCCTCAGCGGAACGGGGGTGGCGACCGCCGCGCTGACGATCACCGACTTCCCGCCCGTCTACTACACCGACTTCGGGCTCCCGGCGGACGGCAGCACGTTCGACTTTGGCACGCTCGGGGTCGGCGCGACCGGCGAGCACGTCTTCTACGTCACCAATACCGGTGGCGCGAACGCGACCGTCACGGGCGGCGGCGCCCTCAGCGGTGGCTACGCGTACAAGGGTGGGTCGTTCCCCGGAACCGGCTCCACCTGCGGCCTGGCGCCGCTGACCCCTGGCGGCACGTGCACCGTGACGGTCACCCTCGTCGCGGCGCTGGGCGTCAACGCGAGTTCGCTGGTGGTGAACTACACCGGCGGCACGTCGACGTCGGCCACGCGACCGCTCACCGCCACCGGCGCCACGGGCGCGGTGCTCACGCTCTACGATTTCTCGGCGGGGGCGAACGGCACCGGCCTCAACATCGGCCCCAGTTGGAACTTCGGGACCGTGGGCCTGAATCAATACGACGAGCACGATTTCATGGTGGTCAACTCCGGCACGGCCACCGCGTCAGCGCTCGCCGCGGGCACCATGCCCGCCGGCTTCTCCTTCCCCGGGGGATTTCCCGGAGGCACACCCGGCGGAAGCGCCAACGTCGGGCAGGGCATCAACTTCTGCACCTCGACGCTGGGCACAGGCGCCTCTTGCGCGATCCGGGTTCGCTTCTCGCCGACGCAAGCGCAGGGGTACGCGGGCAACGCCACCATCAATTTCGGCTCGGGCCAGACGGCCACCCGACCTCTCACCGGCACGGGTTCTCCGTACGCGCTGGTCACCATCATCGAGGACACGAACCGTTCTGGGCTCACCTACGACTTCGGCACGGTGGGCGTGGGCTCGCTGAACACGCTCGGCTTCATCGTCACCAACCGCGGGGCGCAGGCGGCCACGGCCCTGGGGAGTGTGGCACTGGGCCAGGGCTTCGCGTTCACCGGCGGTACCTTCCCGGGCGGGACTGGCACGTACATCGATCGCGACGGGCAATCGATGCCGTTCTGCACGGCCAACGGCTCGATCGCCGCCGGGGCCCGCTGCGCCGTGCGGGTGACGTTCTCCCCCCCGGCCCCCGGCACGTTCTACGCCGACCTGTCGGTGACGTTCGGCGACGGCTCGCCGGTCGTCCAGACGGCCACGCGCAGCCTCGAGGGCTCCGGCACCGACAAGGCGCTCATCTCCATCGACTGCGACGCGTGCGGGTTTGGCGGCAACCCGGCCAATGCGATCGATTTCGGAGTTCGCGCAGCGGGCTCCACCAACCAGAACTTCATTCTCGTGCGCAACACCGGAGCCGCGGCGGCGACCCTGACGCCCTCCAGCCTGACCGGGAGCGCCTTCGCCTACACCGGCGCCGCGTACCCGGGCGGGACCGGCCAATGGACCTACCGGCAGACGTCATACCCGTTCTGCGGTCCTGCACCGTACGTGCTCGCCCCTGGTTCGGCGTGCCTCGTGGCGGTGACCTATACGGCGCCCAATAACAGCTCGAACCAGTCTGGGGTGTTGACGCTAGAGACCGCTGGAGCGACCAGCGCGCAGACGGTGGTGACCCTGGTGGCGTCCTCCACGACACTGGCGATCGTGACTCTTTCCGACTGCTTGACGTGCGGTTCGTCGTCGGGACCTACCAGCCACCAGTTTGGCTCGGTGGCCTCGGGCAGCACTCGCCAAGCGTTTATCTTCGTCTCCAATCGCGGGGCATCGGCGGCCACCCTCTCCGCCGGGTCGATGAGCGGGACAGCCTACGGGTACACCGGAGGGACCTACCCGGGCGGAACGGCGGGCGCGGTCGTCAACACCGGCCAGGGCAGCTACCCGTTCTGCCCCGCGTCAGGCGGCACGCTCAGCTCGGGAGCAACGTGCGTACTGTCGATCTCGTACGCGGCCTCCGGGACCATGCCGCAGATCGGCTCGTTGACGGTCCTGTACGGCGGGGCCACCACGCCCTCAGGGTCTGTGGCGCTGGCCGGGGCGCCGACTGATCTCGCGATCATCAGCGTGCGAGACTGCGCGAGTTGCTCAGGGGCCACCGGCCCTGGAACGCCGACGCACGACTTCGGTTCCGTCGCCTCGGGCACCACCACAGTGGCGTACTTCTTCATCACGAACAGCGGCAACTCGACTGCGCAGATCACCAACGGTGGGCTGACCGGGAGCGCGTACAGCTTCGGCGCGGGGTTCCCGGGCGGACCCGCGGGCGGCTACGTCAACGTCAACGGAAGCGCGTCGACCTTCTGTGCGGCAGGCGGGCTCCTGCAGCCCAACACGACGTGTGTGGTCGCCGTCAGCTACGCCGCGAGCGGCTCCACGCCGCAAAGCGGCAGCCTGTCGCTCAACTTCTACTACGCCACCACCGACGGCACGACGTACAACCTGACCGCCCAGCCGACCACGCAGGCCATCGTTTCGCTCACCTCGTGCCAATTCTGCGGAAGCGGCGGGAGCGGCACGCCGACCTACGACTTCGGCACCGTCGCGGCGGGAACATCGAGCTCCAACTACTTCTTCCTGCGCAACAGCGGGAGCGGGGCCGCCACCATCACCAATACGGGCATCTCCGGCGCGGGCTTCAGCTACGGCGCCGGATACCCCGGCGGAACGGCCGGAACCACGGTCAACCTCAACGGCGCGACGTTCGCCTTCTGTCCTTCGTCAGGCGGAACACTCGCAGGAGGGGCCACCTGCGTTCTTCGCGTCTTCTACGCGGCATCGGGTGCCGCTCCCCAATCCGGTGCGCTGTCCCTGAGTTACGGTGGGGCGACCACGTCAGGCGCGGCGTACGATCTCAAGGGAACACCGACGAACCTCGCGATCATGAACGTGACCACGTGCCCCACGTGCGGCGGCGGTGGGGGCGGTGGCGGCACGCCGACTGAGGACTTCGGCACCGTTGCGTCGGGCGCGACGTTCACCAAATACTTCTTCGTGGTGAACTCGGGGAGTTCGGCGGGGACCGTGGCGAACGCAGGCTTCAGCGGGTCAACCGCCTACACCTGGGCAGGCGCCGGGTACCCCGGCGGCACTGCCGGTTCGACGGTCAACGTCTACGGAGCGAACTACACGTATTGCCCCACTTCAGGTGGATCGCTCGCGGGCAACAGCACCTGCGTCCTCCAGGTGAAGTACGTGGCGGCAGGTACCACTCCGCAATCAGCGACCCTGACACTGGGGTTCACCGGTGCGACGACGGCGAGCGCGACGTACGGCCTGACGGCTTCGCCGACCAACCTCGCGATCATCAACATCAAAGACTGCGTCCCGTGCGGGGTCGGCAGTGCCCCGGTCGACTTCGGGGTCGCCGGCACTCCCATCGACAAGGTGCTGGTCGTGGAGAACACCGGCAATGCCATCGCTGGACTGGCCGATGGGGCGAGCCTGATCGCGCCGTTCGGGTATGCCACCGGTGTGTATCCGGGTGGTTTCGGGCCGACGTCAGTGGGTGGAACGTCGATGAGCTTCTGCGGCCCTTCGCTCGTGCCAGGAGCACGTTGTGCGATTGCCGTCCGCTACAGCGGGGCCAGCACGGCGACCGGAACCCTGACGTTGCTCCTCGCCAACGCCACGGCCGGTACGGTGGTTCGAGGCCTCACGGGGAGTTCCACGACCCGGGGCCTGCTCACCGCCGACATCGACCCGAGCTGGACCCCCTGTACCGACGCCACCTGTGGGCCGGTGAACTACCCCGCCACCTCGGTCGGGAGCGCGATGACGTACAACTTCGTCATCAGCAACCGCGGGGGGCAAAACGTCACCAGCCTGCAGGCAGGCACGGCGTTCGCGGCCGGGTTCGGCTACGGCCCGCTGGCGGCGAGCATGTTCCCCGGGGGAAGCGGCCTTGTGACCATCGCCGGGCAAAGTTTCGCCTACTGCGGCGGTTCACTGGCCAAGGGCGCGCAGTGCGCGGTGACCGTCACCTTCAAGCCGCTCATGTCGGGCACGGTGCTCTCGGCGTTGAACCTCGCCTACAGCGACGCATCGGGTGGGCTCCCCAACGCCAGCCGCGGCCTGTTGGGCACGGCGCCGTAGCGCGCCGCTCAGACCGGCAGCAGCCCCGCCACCGGCAGGCTGTTCACGCGTGCGGGGTCCACTCGGGTCTCGCGAACCCAGGTGCCTCCGAAGTCATCGGCGAACGACCGGAGAATTCGCTCGACCATCGGGCCGATGACGGCGGCGTCTTTCCCCGTCGCGCGCGCCAGGTCCGCCGTGACGCGGGCGGCGACGTGCTCGGTGATTCGCAGCACGGTGGCATCGCCCGAGAACAGCACCGCGCACAGCCTCGTGAGTTCTTCCGGAGCGAGCGGAACAGGCCTCGGCGGGTGCCCCAACGCCGACTGCGCCACGGCGGCGGCCATGAAGCGCTGCGGTCGCAGCTGCGCAAACTCCACGCTGAAGGGCGCCACGGCCGCGTTGGCGTCGTTTCCCAGGAGCGCCAGCAAGACCGCGGTCTGTCCTCGCACGCGCTCCTGCAGTTGCTCCGCTTCCGCCAGCTCGCGCGCATAGCGAAAGGGCACCGGTTCGGCGCCCTGCACCTTGAGCGCCTTCTTGGGCCGCTTCAGCATCAGAGCCGCGAGCGCGTGTGACTCTTCATCGAGGGCCAGCCAGACGCCGCCCCGGTGAACGCGAGATTCTCGGGCCAGTTTCTCCACCTGGCGGCGGACTCGCAGCGTGAGCGAGAAGCCCACCTGAAACAGGCGAACCAGCGTGTGCTCCCGCACCACCTTCACCGCCTCGGCCGGGTCGCCGCCCGACACGTGCTCCAGCCCCAGGTTCAAGGTGTCGCGCGCGTGCTCGCTCACCCGCCGAATGGCCGCCGGATCGCCGGGCTCGGCAGCCTCGGCGACCAACGCGGCGTTCACCAGCCCCCGAACCTCGGTCTCCATGTTTTCCCGCTCGTTGGCGTCGAGCGCGGCCAGCGCGGCTGCCACGTAGTCGGGCTGCTGCGAGACCGCGGCCAACGCCTGCGCCTTCGAGGCCGCCGGTCGGAAGGGCGCGGGGTCCACCCAGGTGTAGAGCTTCAGGGCCTCCTCCAGCGGGGGGAAGCCGAGATCCTCCAGGCGCGCGGCGCGAAAACGGTAGGCCGTCTCCTCCAGCTCAGCTGGCATCTCCCAGCGAACGGACTCCAGGAACCGGGCGATCTCGAACGGCTGCTGCGTCGTCATCTCGCGAATCAGCTTTCGCAGCGCCGCTTCCTCGGCACCCTCGACCTTGAACTCGAGCAGGTACTTGCCTTCGACCGACTCCATGGTGGCCCCCGGAGGATTCACGTCGGGGTTCTCCTCGAGGTCGTGAATCACCACCAGCCGCTTGAACAGGAGCTCCAGGAGCTCCAGATCGATCGCCTTCAGCTTGGCCAGGAACGCCGCCTCGTCGCTTCCGTGGGCGGTGGAGAGCCAGGAGAGCACCTCCCGCACGTCGACGCGGTCTCGTTGCCACGCGGCGAGGTCCACGTAGGTCCTGAACTGCTCGGGGCTCGAGGCCCGCACCAGATCGGCCGAGTCACCCAGGCCCACCTCGAGAATGGTGTTGTACACATCTTCCGCGGGCACCAACTGCGCCGCCGGGCGCCCGCCCTCATCTTCAAGCAGGAGCGCCACGCGCTGCTTCGCTTTCAGGCCGACGAGTCGGCGGGCGAGCGCGAAGCGGGCCTCACTCGCCCTGGACCCGCTCATCGCGCGTTCTCCTCGGCCACGTGGGCCCCCCTGGCATCACGCGTGGCGGCCAGAATCGCCTGCCAGACCTGGTCCCACCCCAGCCCGTCGGTGGCGGAGAACCCGCACACGGCGTCCGAGGGCAGTCCCAGCGTCCGGGAGATGCCGATCAGCGCGGGAATGCGGGCCGCTTTGGAGAGGCGATCGAGCTTCGTCGCCACCACCAGGTTGCGCTTCACCCGTTTCACCGCGAACTGCAGCATCTCGATGTCGGCGGCGCTCGGCCCCACCTCGGCATCGACGATGGTGATGAGCAGCGCCAGGTCGTGGCGCTCGGTCAAATAGCCTTCGATCAGCGGCCCCCAGCCCTCCCGCTCCTTCTTGGAGACCTTGGCATAGCCGTAGCCGGGGAGATCGCACAGCCGGAGCGTCTCCTTGCGCTCAGTAAAGACGTCCACCTCGAAGAAGTTGAGCGCGCGCGTCCGCCCCGGGGTATTCGAGACGCGCACCAACGACTTGCGCTTGACCAGCGCGTTGATCATCGAAGACTTCCCCACGTTGGATCGCCCGGCGAACGCCACCTCGGGCTTGTACCCTCGCGGGCACTCACCGATGTCGGTGGCGCTCTTGATGAATCGGGCCTCCAGGACTCGAATCACGGCGCCCTGACGTCCTTCTTCTTCTTCGGCGCCCAGTGCTCAATCAGCTTCAGCTTCTTCTCGAACTCGAAGGCCTTGAGCGAGGGCGACGAGGCATCGTGGCAGGTCTTGCACTGCTTCTCGGTCGGGTCCGTCAGGCCCAGCAGCCGGGAAAGCTCGGCGTCCTTCATCACGTAGCGCGCCGAATAGAACTGCCCGCCGCCGTGGCAGGTCTCACACCCGACGTCGGTCTGGCGATCGGCGGTCTCATTGGGCGAGTGGCAGGTGAGGCAGCGGGCCTCTTTGCGCTGGGCGGGGGACAACGAGGCCTTGGCGCGGGCGTGGGCCGATTGCCGCCAGGCCAGGTAGGCATCGGGGTGACAGGTCTGACAGCTCTCCGGGCCGACGAAGTCGTGCGCCAGCGCCATGGCCGGCAACAGCAACATGAGAGCCCCGATGAACGCGCGCACCGATGCTCTGGTACCAAACGCGGGGCTGGGACGCCA
>CAZFXD010000141.1:0-12473 GCA_964522795.1 uncultured Myxococcaceae bacterium | reverse complement strand
TCCGCGTCGGGCGAGCGGCTCCACTCCACGCTCCGCGTCGGCGTGGGGACGAGGATGATGGTGTAGGCCAGCGGGTTGATGTTGTACGTGCCGGGCCCGAGCACGTTCTCCTGGATGCCGCGGTAGCCCTCGGGCACCACGTGCCGCTGAGCGCCACCCTTGTCGAGGCGAGCCTCGGGCGCTGCGCCGGGGGACGCGTTGGGCGAATGGGTCTCCGGGTCCCGACCGATGTTCGAAATCAGCACGCCCACTTCACCCTGGCGAACGACCGTCACGGGCTTGATGGCCACTGAGAAGAGAAACGGGTTCACGTAGTAGCGACCGGGGCGGAGCACGGCCGTCTGCGGGCCTCGGAGTCCGCCGGCGTCGAGAAACGCCTGGCCGTCCTGATAGCTGTTGTGGCCGGGCATGTCGGGGGTGGCCGCCACCACGTCGTTGGTGGACATCGACTTGCCGTCTTTCGCTTCCACCACGCCAATCTGGTTCTCGCTGATGTTCACCGCCTCGGCGAGCTGCACCTGAAACATGTCGGTGAAGATGTTGTAGGTACCCGGCCGCAGGAAATCGATCTGCGGGCCCTTCTGGCCGCCCGACTTGAGGAAGATTTCCGCCTTCTGAAAGTTGTCGTGGTCGCCCTGCACGCGGTTGGCGAGCAGCTGCCCGTGTCCCAGCGCCCGACCGTCGGCGGCGATGACGGTGCCGATGTACCCTTCGGGAATTCGCGTCTTTTTGATTTTGTCGACGCGGAAGATGTACGGGTGGATTTTGTACGTTCCGTTGGTGAGGAAGCGGAGCTGCTTTCCTCGAATGCCACCCTTCGTCAGAAACGCGACCGGGTCCTGGAAGTTGTCGTGCTCCGCGCCGGCCTTGTCTTCGGCGAAGACGCGCCCCGAAGGCATGGATTCACCGTCGGCCGCGGAGACCACCCCCAGCTCGTCTGAGCCGATGGTGACGAACTCCACGCGCTTCACCACGCGTCGGAACGGCCACAGCACAATGTGGAGGCCGGGGTTCAGGTACTCGGCCTGAATGCCGACTTCACCCGCCGCGGCGAAGGCGCGACCGGCCGGGAGCTCAGTCCCCACGAATCGCTTCTCCACAATCGCAATCTGGGTCGGACCGACGTTCACCACGATGCGGGTGATGACCCACAAAAGGACCGCCGCCCCAACCGCGCCCCCGATGAGCCACACAATGCCTGCGTCCATGGTGCCCTCCCCTTTCTCAAGCTGTAACGACGATGCCGCGCCCGCGGTAGTTCGCAGGCTGGTTCTACGTAAACGCGTTCTTGATCTCGGGTTTCAGCAACAACACCAGCCCCCAGATGCCCACCGGCATTCCCACGATGCAGCAGCACCACCCGTAGCAGGGCAGCATGGCGATGATGCAGGCCGCGAGCGCGAGTGGGTACATCTTGAGCATGCGCATCTGCAGCCCGCCCACGAACACCACCGCAGACAAGAGCATGCCGAACAGGCCAAACATCGCGCTCGTCTTCTCGCTCGCGCGGACGAGCTGCTCGATGAGGTGTTGGTCGACCTGGTTGCCGAGCCCGAGCGAAGACAGCGTGTCGTTGAGCTCGGCGATGGTCTTCTGAACGCTGTCGCCTTTGCTCAAGGCCGACTGCAACAGACCCATCGCGCCGACGAGGTCGCCGAACGCGCCCAGCACCATGAGGAAGATGCCCGGCAAGCTCACCTGCTCGCTCGGTGACGCGCCCGGTGGAGACGACGGAGCCGCGGGCGGTACGCCGCTTACGTTTTCCATGCGCGGACAATGGGGCCTCGGGAACTTCCACCGCCACAAAAAAGCGGTTCAGCTAGATTTCGCCGCATGAGTGCCGCGCTCCCCAAAGCCCCACGCGCCGTGACGAGCGAGACGGGCACGCCCCTGTTCGGAACGTACGAAGGCTCCATCCCCAAGGTGAACCTGCACTCGCTCCAGGGCGAGTATCGGCTGGGGCCCCTGGGGCGGCTGAAGAAGCACAAGCGCTGGGTCTACAGCTTCATCGCCACCCCCGAGGTGTTGACGCTGCAGGCGGTGGCCGACCTGGGCTACTCGTCGAACGCCTTCATTCTGGTGGCCGACCTGGCGCAGGGCCGCGTCATCTACGACCACAGCATGCTGGGGTCGCCGCGCCCCCTGGTGCACGTCTCGGACTACCCGGCCGAGGGCGTCGAGGCGTCGTACCGCTACCCCCGGGTGAAGATGCACACCTCCCGCGCGTTTGGCGCAGAGCGGTACCACATCGAAACCACGCACGCGGGCTCGCGCCCACTGGGCGCGCCGCGGCTGAAGCTCTCCGCCGACCTGCTCGCGGCGGGCGCTCCCCCGCCCATCACGGTGGTGGCGCCGGTCGACGGCGGTGGCGTGGTGAATGTGACGCAGAAACACGCCGCGCTCCTGTCCTTCGGTTCGCTCGAAGTGAACGGCCGCACCTTCTCGCTCGACGGCGGCGTGGGCGGGTTCGACTACACCAACGGCTACCTCGCGCGTCACACCGCCTGGCGTTGGGCGTTCGCGTGCGGCCGCCTCGGGGACGGCTCCCCCTTCGCGTTCAACCTCGTGGAGGGGTTCAACGAAACGCGTGATGACGTGAATGAGAACGCCCTCTGGTTCCGCGGCCGGCTGTCTCCGCTCGGGCGGGCGCGGTTCACCTTCGACCGACATGACCCGCAGAAGCCCTGGCACGTGCGCACGACGGACGGCGCGCTCGACGCGACCTTCACGCCCATCGGACTGCACCGCGAAGAACGCGACTTGAAGTTCGCGCGGAGCTTCTTCATTCAGCCGGTGGGGACCTTCGCCGGCACCCTGAAGCTGGACGGGCGCACTGTGGCCTTCGAGCAGGTCCCGGGCGTCACGGAAGACCAGGACATTCTCTGGTAGCGACCCCGGCCGGCTCAGAACTCGAGCGCGACCGCGAGCCCGCTCCCGTGCGGGCCGACCGTCGGGATGAGCTGGAGCCGGTGCGCCTCCCACAGGCTTCCTTCGTCAGCGAGGTCGCGAAGTCGCGTGGGTTGGGTGAGCAGGACCACTTCGCCCAGCGCGGCTCCGACCCCGAAGTTGACGCCGGCGGAAAGCCAATGGCGATACCCGAGCCCGAGCACCAGCCCGATGACGGCGTTCACCCCGATGTTGATGACATGGGCGTACCAGCCCGCGAGCAGTCGCTCGTCTTCCGCGCCGACCCGGGCCCGGCGCTCGGCTTCCGCCAGGGCCGCCACCGGGTCGTCGGGCAGTCCTTCTGACGAGGCGACCCGCAGCGGGAGCACCGCCTGGAGCACGCCTCCCAGAACCGAGGACGCAGCGCCCACCCAGAGGTCCGTGCGCGTGTCCTGATCAACAAACGGTATGGGCACCACCTGGGCGACGGTGATGGCCGCGTACGCCCCGGCCCACCCCCAGGTCCACCACGCGGCGCGACGCGACTCTGAGTCGAGCAGCAACTTCAGCGTGGCGAGGCGGGCGCTCACCCGGGCGCTGTCTCCCGGGCCCTCGGGCGCGGCAGAACCCACCGCGGGTGCCACCTCGACCGGCGCCGGCACGTCGCCCGTCGCGGAGGCGCCGGTGGAGAGCATCAACACCAGGGCCAGCGCAACGCGACGCACCGAACGCCGTGTAGTGCCGACGCCCGGAGCACGCAAGGCGGCCGACACTGCAACCTTGCGGCGACCACACCCGGTCGGACACGACTCTCGTCATCGCCGCGGTCGGACCTGGCCGACCGACGGAATTTGACAATGGGGGGTCGGGCGTTCTCTCCGGCCGTGGCGTTGGAGATGCTGAAGATCACGACATCGCCACAGACCGGCGCTAGCGTTCGCGCGCTATGGCTGACACTCCCGAACAAATGACCGAAGTCGTCCGCTCTGAAGTCGCGCGGTTCCCCCGAGCCCGCCTCTCCGTTGTCAAAGGCCCCGACAAGGGCGCTGAGGTCGTGCTCGAAGGCCAGACCGTCGTCATCGGCTCTGACGAGTCCTGCCAGCTGCGGCTGACCGACTCCTCGGTGTCTCGAAAGCACTTCGAGCTCTCGGGTGGCCCCGGCGGCTACCGCCTGCGCGACCTCAAGTCGACCAACGGCGTGCTGGTGGAGGGCGTTCAGGTCGTCGAAGGTCGCCTCACCGACAAGTGCCGGTTGAACCTCGGCCGCACCGAGCTGCGCTTCGAGCCCGAGCGTCACGAAATTCAGTGGCCGCTGTCCACCCACGACCACTTCCAGGACGTGCTGGGCCGCAGCACCGCCATGCGCCGCGTCTTCGCGGTGATGGAGCGCGCCGCCGGCACCGACTCTGCGGTGGTCCTCGAAGGCGAAGCCGGCACGGGAAAAGAAGTGCTCGCCCGCGCGGTCCACAATCGCAGCGCGCGGCACGAAGCGCCGTTCGTGGTCGTCGACCTCAACGCCTCGTCTGAGCAACTGATGGAGGCCGACCTCTTCGGCCACGACGTGGGGAACTTCAGCGGCAACCGCGCCGTGGCCCGCCCGGGCGGCTTCGAAGAGGCCGATGGCGGCACGCTCTACATCGACGGCATCACCGAGTTGTCGCAGGCGCTCCAGCCGCGCTTGTTGCGGGTGATTGAAACCAAGGAAGTGAAGCGTCCCGGCGGCACGGCGCAGAAGTTCAACGTGCGCCTCATCGTCTCCACCCAGAAAGACCTGGAAGCCGAGATGAAGGCGGGCCGGTTCCGCGAAGACCTCTTCTACAAGCTGAACGTGTTCCGCTGTCGCGTGCCGCCGCTCCGCGAGCGACCAGAAGACATCGCCCTGTTGGTGCGGCACTTCGAGTCAAAGCTGAAGGTCGCCGAGCCGATGGGCGAAGAGACGGTCGAGATGCTCTCCCGCCACGACTGGCCGGGCAACGCGCGCGAACTTCGCAACGTGGTGGAGCGCCTGGCGGCGTTTCCGGACATGGGCACCAACGCGCTGGTGCAGGCGCTGGGCAAGCCCCTCGACGAATCGACCGCCGCCGAGCGGCAGGAGATCTCCAAGCAGCTCCTCTCCTTGCCGTACCACGAGGCGAAAGACCGGGTGCTGGAAGGGTTCGAGAAGACGTACCTGCTGGAACACCTCCGCGCCGCCAACGGTGTGGTGACGCGAGCGGCTCAGCGGGCCGGGTTGCCGCGCCAGTCGGTGCACCGCATGCTTCGCCGGCTGGGCATCTCCACCGCCGACGAGGCGTAACCCTCGCGGGAACCTTGTCCGGTTCCGTTGGCGTCGAACAACCGGGGTTGAAGTTCGAGAGCGCGGTGAGCCTGCTATCCTCGAGTCGTCTTCAGGAAACGTGACCTTTGCCCCTTGAGGCTGGACAACAACTCGGCCGTTACCGCATCGGGCGCTTGATTGCGCAGGGCGGCATGGCCGAGGTGTACCGGGCAGAGCAGGAGCTGGCGGCGGGCATCTTTCGGCCGGTCGCGCTGAAGGTCATTCGCCCGGAGTACGCGGAGTCTCCCGACTTTCGCGAGATGTTCCTCGACGAGGCGCGCACGGCCTGCACGCTCTCCCACCCCAACATCGTCCACATCTACGAGGTGGGCGACGTCGACGGCGTGCTGTTCATGGCGATGGAGTTGGTCTCGGGAGAGACGCTCGCCACCGTCAGTCGCACCCTGCGCGAAGACAACGAGCGGTTTTCTGACGCGGCGCTCTTCGCCGTGGGCGTCTTCACCTGCGCGGCGCTCGAAGCCGTGCACGCGCTCCGCATCGCCGGTGGCCACATCAACCTCGTGCACCGCGACGTCTCCCCGCACAACCTGCTCCTCGGCTCGACCGGCGCGCTCAAGCTGATCGACTTCGGCATCGCCAAAGCGGCCACCAACCGGAACCTCACCTCGCCCGGCGTCACCAAGGGCAAGGCCGGCTACTTCTCGCCTGAGCAGGCGATGGGGCGGCAGCTCGACGGGCGGAGCGACCTCTTCTCCGTCGGCATCACGCTCTACAAACTGGCGTCAGGTCAGACGCCCTTCGACCAACACCGCACCCACCAGGAGCGAAACGGCGCGCTGGTGCGCGGGCTGTGGGAGCCGCTGCGCAAAGTCACGCCCGGACTGCCCCGCGCGCTCTACGACATCGTCGAGAAGGCCACCCGCTTGAAGCCCGACGAGCGCTACCCCAACGCGCGGGCCATGCGCGAAGCACTGGAAGCAGGGGCGTTCGAAGCGGGGCTGCGCATCGGCCCTTCGTGTCTGTCGGGCTACGTCACCCCCACCGGCGAAGTGACGGCCAGCGGAGCGCGACCGGCGACGGCCATTCAACCCCCGGAGACCAAGCAAATCGGCGAGCCGACGAGGTCGGACAAGCCGCCCCGGCAGCAGGCGCTGGAAAAGAAGCACGCGCCGGAGCCCACGCCCGTGGGGAGGCAACGCACCGAGCGGGTGGACCGCAATGCACCGCAGCCTCCGCGCCAACGTCGCGCCATCATGGCCGCGCTCGCTTTGGGCCTCGGGCTTCTGGGCGGCGTCGGTGCCGTACTCTTGAACCTCGCCACGGGTGAACAACCCAAGGCCACGTTGACGATGATTCCCACGCCGCTCCCGGTCGCCGAACGCCCGAGCCCCGCCCCCGACGCCGTGGCCGATGCCGGAACCGGCGTGGCCACCGACGCGAGCGTCGCCATGCCAGTCGTCGCGCCGACGGAAGTTGTGGTCGACGCGGGCCGGCTGGCCGTCGAGAACATCGTGGACGCGGGTCCTCTCGCCGTGGCCCCGCCGCCCAGTGAGAGTCCCGAGCCGGCGCCGGAGCGCTCCCCCGCCGACGACGACACGCCACGCGTGGTGAAGAGCCCGAAGAAGGTGGCGCCACCGCCGCCCAGCACCACGGGCGGCTTCGGAAAGATTCGCATCGACGTGCGCCCCTCGGGCGCCGCCTACGTCATCCTGGACGGAAAAGAGAAGGGCTCGATTCCGCTCAGCCTCGAGGGAATCGCGGCCGGTTCACACAAAGTGGTGGTGCGCTTTCGCGACAACGAAAAATTGTCGCCGCAAACGGTCACCGTGTACGCGGACCAGACCACCATCTGCATCTACGACGTGAACACCAGGGCCTGGAGCACCAGCGTTCACTGAGCACGGCCGCGACGCCGTCGTCGAGGTTCAGGCTGCGCGCCTCAGCGTCAACGCCACCGACTACCGGGGCGCCGGCGGTGAGAGCAGGTACACCACCGTCGTCACCGCCACCACGGCCGCTCCCGAGAGGCCCCAGAACCACGGGTTCTTGTACCAGGAGCGTCCACCGGAGATGGTCATCTGCATCGGCGTCTTCACGTCGCCCGCGCTCGCCAGGGTGGCGGCATCGGCGTCGAGCGCCTCTACGAAGTAGTAGGCGGTGAGGTCGCTGGAAGACGGCGCAGGCAGGGCCCCGGTGCACGCCCCCGCGCTGCACACCATGCGCGCGGAGTAGAACGGCCCCGCTGGCGTCGCGGCGTAGCGAAGCAGCACCTGCTTCACCCTGCCGGGCGGGTCCTTCAGGGTGGCCCGCACCACGTTCGCGGCCTCCATCTCCTTCTTCGGCACCACCTGCACGCGCACCTGCGACTGAAACTCCGTGGCTTTCCGCTTCAGAAATTCGATTTGTCGCATGGGCGAACCGGTGGCGAGCTCCAGCTCCTCGCCCTCGGGCACGGTGGCCAACGCCTCCATGGCTCGCTCGTGCGCGTTCTTGTCGTCGCCCAGCACGTGGTGAATGAAGGCGAGGTCAAACAGCGCCAGGGCCCGCTCTTTCGCCGGCCGGTCTGGCAGGGTGAGGTAGCGCGACAACTCCACCACCGCCTCTTCGTACCGCAGCTGTCCCACCAGCTTGCGGGCCACCGCCAGGCTCTCGGGCACCTCGCCCGGGAGAACGGCCGCCACGTGCACCCCGGGCGCCACGTGGGGCTCCGCTCGCGGCGCGTCAGCGGGCGAGAGGACGTGCAGGACCATCACCATGAAGAGCGCGGGCGCCAAAGCGCGGTGACAGTACCGCGAGCGGTGACGAACTCAACGGCGACGGCGACGTGCGAGCGCGGCGAGCCCAAGGAGCGAGAGCATCGAGGTGCCTTCCACCGCGCTGCAACCGCCGGTCACCGGCTGCAGTGACTGCACGTTGGCCGCGAGGTCCTTCGGGCGGCGAACCACGTGCAGCACCTTGGTCGCAGACTCGGCCTGGGTACCGGTGGCCACGGCCTCGAGCGAGTTCTGCCCAATCTGAAGCGGCACCACCGCCGAGAAACCGCCCGCACCCAACAGCTCGGCCGTCACGCCGTTCACCTTCACCCCGACGAGCTCCATGCCAGTCACGGTGCCGTACACCGTCACGTTGTCCGCGTTGATGACGGCGCCCTCGGCCGGGTCGGTGAACTCAATGCCCTTCTCGCCCGTGGGGTCGCTGCCGGGGACGATGCCGAAGTTCACCGACAGCCGTCGGTCGGCGGGCACGGTCACCGTTTCTGACTTGGTCAGGTACCCCGCGGCCTTCACCACCACCACGAAGTCCGCGGGCACCTCAGCCACGGACAACGCGTACGCACCGGTTGAATCGGTGGTGGCCGAGGTGACCAGCGCCTGCGTTCCCGGCACCCGCAGCTCGACCGTCGCGTTGGGGATGCGAACGTTCTCCTGCTCGATGCCGTCCTGGGATTGGTAGACGAACCCGACCAGGCCCGCGGTGAACGTCGCGCTCGACGTCGCGTTCCCCTTGTTCCCCGCGGCGTCCGTTCCGGAGACGACGATGGAGTTGGTTCCGGGCTTCAACGTCACGCCCAGCTGGAACATGCCGTTCGCCACGGGGGCGTCCTGGGCCGGGCCGCCGTTCAGCGAGACGCTCACCTTCGTCAGCGGGCCCTTGTCGTCGCTCGCCGTCCCGGTCAGCGTCACCACCGCCACGTCCATCTGGGCATCGGCCGGCGGGAACGTCACGGCGATGTCCGGGGGAACGGCGTCAGCTCCGCCCGACGTCGTCAACCACATGGAGCCCCAGATGGTGGCGCCCGTCGTCACCGCCTTCGTCACGGAGGCCACCGCGTAGCCGGCCTTGGTCGCGGTCGCGGTGTACGTGCCCGGGGCGAGGTTGAAGGTGTAGTTGCCCGCGGCGTCGGTGGTCTGCGACTGGCCGCCCGCGGTGACACTGACGCCCGCGATGGGCTGCGAGGTGTCGGTCGGGTTCGCGGCGTTGGCCACGAAGATGCGGCCACGCAGCACGCCCGTGCCCGCGGCCTGCGGGTTGATTTCCATCGAGCCCCACGTCTGGGCTCCTGCGGTCACGGCCTTGGAGACCGACGCGCTCCCGTAGCCGGCCTTGGAGACCGTGGCGGTGTACGTGCCGGGCGCGAGGTTGAACTGGTACACGCCGGTCGAATCCGACGTCGCCTTGGCGCCGGTGTTGAGCGTGACTTCCGCGCCCGCGACGCGGTTGTTGCTGTTGCCGCCCGTGTAGATGACGCCAATCAACGTGCCGGTGGTGGTGGTGGGGCCCGCCCCGGTCACCAACTGCATGTAGTGGGTCCAGTTCCACCCGGGGCCCGGGTCCGTGTGGCCACCCGTGTTGCAGTTCGGCGCCACCTCGACGTGCCCGATGATGTGGCTGCGCGTCTTGGGAATACCGTGGCGGTCGGCGATCCACCGCGTGAGGTTCGCGGAGGACTGGTACATCGCCGCCGTGTACCACTTGCCTGGATCAGCCACGAAGCCTTCGTGCTCGATGCCGATGGAGCGGCTGTTGTAACACTGCGCGTGCCACGCCGTGTTTCGGTGCTCCACCATCTGGGTCACCTGGCCGTCTGAAGAGCGCACCACGTAGTGAGAAGAGACCTTGGCGCTGGTGTTCTGAAACCACGACAGCGTGCCGGCGTAGCTGCCTTGCGTGGTGTGAATGAGCACGAAGTCGTACGCGCCGTGCCCGCTGGTGTAGTTGGGCGACGCAATCCACTGCGCGGCGTTCGGGTACTCCTTCACCGCGTCGTGACGAACAAACGCCGGCGCGTGTGCGCGCCAGTCGGACGGCGTCGGCGCCAGCACCACCGTTCCATCGGGACGGGAAAGTTCAAAGCCGCGGTCCAGGCGGTCGAACACGTCGCTCGCATAGTCCGCGGCGAGCTCGGCCGAATCAATGCCGGGGTAGAGCGAGACGGCGTGAAACCAGTCGCCCAGGCGGTGCGCGGACAAGTCGCTGTACTGGCCGAACGACTGCTCCCCCAACTCTCGGAGCACGGCGGCCGCACCGCGAATGTTGACCGCGCTGACGTGACGAAGCGTCTCCTCTGAAGCGCCGGTGAGCGCCCGCGCTCGGGCCAGCATGTTCCAGTCTTCGCGCGAGATGATGTTCATCATGCCGAAGCCACCCGACACGGTGCTCAGGTCTGTTTCGGGCGAGACGCGCGTCTCGACGTACGCCACCGCTTTCAGCAACTCGACGGGCACGAGGAACTCCCGGGCCGCGTCATCGAACTCGGCTTCGAGTGCCGACGTGCCGCGGGTGGGCGCATTCGCGTTCACCAGCGCCGAGGCGCCAGGGGGCCCGCCGCACGCGGCGAGCACTATCAAACTCACTGTCAGAATCCGGCCTGGGGCAACCATGCGGGGAGTGTTCCAAGTCCAATGCCAACTCGCGAGTATTCAGTGTTGTCAGCCGCTTACATCTGCGCACACCGGCAGCACGCTGAAATTGCTGGGGCATCGTACGAACGAAAATGAGCCCCGGAATGATCAGAAAATCAGGGCAATTCTCTTTACGTTCGCGGCGTCTGTTCCTTCGTCAGTGGAGCGCGCTCGCCAAGACAGTTCGGCGAAAAACCGTCGCGCGCGCCTAGAGCGAATAGTTGGGGATGGCGGCGCAGAGCGCCCCGGCGTCGGGCAGGCGGAAGCAGAATTCGCCCTCGCGGCAGCTGGGGTTTGACCCACAATTGCAGCCGGTGGAGCTGGCGCCACAGCGATCAGACCGAACCTTGTCACACGCGCTGCACTGCGGCCCCGGGCTCGCGCGACAGACGGGGAAGTCCATCTTCTGGCAGCTGTTGCCGGCGCAGCACTTGGTGTTGTCTCCCATGCACGTGGCGTCACACGCGGAGGTGCAGAAATACCCTCCGCCCGAGTTACAGGTGCCGCCGGAACACGCCGCGCACGCCTGGCTCGCGGCGCCGCAATTCCCGAGGTGCTGCCCGGTGCTTCCACCGAGGACACAGATGCTCCCGACCGCCGGGACGGTCTGACAGCAACCGTCACACACCGATTCTCGGTCGCAGATGCACTGGCCCGTCATCGGGTCGCACCGCGTGCCGCGCGCGCACGGCCCGGTGCTCCCGCAGCGCGCAACGGGCCCGTCGCAGTGGTCCGCCAACAGCGTCTCGACGACCTTGCAGTAGTCGCCCGGGTTTCCACAGAGCATCGATCCGCCACCGTCGGCTGACCGTCCCAATGGCGCCGATTGGCAGCTGACGTTTCCACCATTGCCCACGAAGCAACACTGACTTCCGCACTGCGGGCACAGCCCCGCATCCGCCTTGCCGCCGTCGGGCTTCCCACCGTCGACTCCCGCGTCCGGCTTTCCCCCATCTGGAACGCCGCCGTCCAACGAGTCGACCCCGGCAAGGGGAACGTCGACGTCGACTTCGCGCCCCGCGACGGGCGTCGCTGGCGTCGTGCCGACGGCGAGAACCCTGCCCCCTGCACCCAACGCTCGCGCGCGCACCTGAATCGTCCCACCCGCGTCAGGTCCCTGCGGCAGCAGAATGCGCACCGTCGCCGGCAGCGTCAGTTTGCCACCCGCCACGTCCGGCTTTTTCGCCGTGGGGAACCCGCCATTGGGCGCGATGAACTCAATCTGGAAGACGTCCGCGGTGGGGGCGCTCCAGCTCACGGTGACGAGAAATGCGGTGCCGTTGGCGGCCTTGGGGTCACCACACGATTCGAACGCTCCCCAGGCCAACAGGGCGACGGCGACCGAACCAAACAGACGCATTCGCCCGGTCATCGTCGCTCACCCACCTTTGACACAGACAAAGTTGGGCGAGATGAAGACACAGCGCTCATCCACGCCGCAGGGCACACCCATTTTTCCGCAGACGCAATCGGGCGTGCCTGGGCCCGAAGTCCCGCAGGCAGAGCTCCGCAGCGGGTCGCAGAAGACGCAGGCCCCCCCAAGCGCGCCCTGCGGGGCGCACCGGGGCCAGGCCGTCGAGACACAGCCGTTGCCGGAGCGACAGTTCGATCCCCCGCAGATGCTGACCCCGCTGCACACACCACCTCCGGTGCAGACGCTCGAGGCGCACATGTCACACGAGTTCCCGGTGTTTCCACAGGCCGAGGGACCAACGTTGGATGGAGGCAGACAGTTCGTCAGGCCGGCACAGCACGTCGGGCAGTACGCCCCGCACGAACACGAGGTGCCGTCGCAGCTCAGCCCCTGCTGACACCTTGGATTCTTGCCACACCCACAGCCGCCGTCCGCCTGGCAGCTCCCCTGGAACGATGGGCAATTGACGACGTTGCACAAACCCGCGTCAGGC
>CAZFXD010000140.1:0-12562 GCA_964522795.1 uncultured Myxococcaceae bacterium | reverse complement strand
GCCGCCTGTGCCGCCGCCGCTGGAGTTGCCCCCGCCCGCGCCGCCGGAAGCGTTGCCGCCGCCGTCGCCGCCGCTGCCACCACCGCCGCCATCACCGGGACCGGCGATGGGAGCGCAGGACACCAGAAACGCCATCATGCCGACGAGCACGCGCTTCATGCGGCGTCAGTAGACGTTTCTGTCTTTTGTGTGTCAATTCTTCTCGAGGGGCGGCCCCCAAAAAGTTGCTACTTTCGCCCGCGCCGGACGCGCGAAATTTGCGCGCGCTTGCGGCTGTTGGGGCGGGGCGGTGGCCCGAGGTCGTCGAGCGAGCAGCCCATGGCCCAGGTGTTCAGCTGGTGGTTGAACTTGGAGAACAACGGGTGAAGGACGCACGGGTTTCTGGCGTCGCAGCGGTCGTACCCAAACGCACAGTGGTTCTTCTGGGGGGCTTCGTCGACCGCCTCCAGAATGTCTTTGAAACGAATCTCTTTGCGCGAGGCAGCCAGGCGGAAACCACCCCCGTGCCCCTTCTCCGAGGTGAGCAGGCCCCTGGCGACGAGGCGGCGCATGATCTTCGAGAGGTAGTGCGGCGGAATCGAAGCGGCCTTGGAGATGTCTCCGGCGCGCGCGGATTTGCCTTTGGGCAGAATCGCCAGTTGGGCCATCGCGCGGAGCGCGTACTCCGCCGTCTGAGACATGCGCATTGCGGCGCGGTTAGCAGAATCGGCTCCGCCTGTCGCCGCCGACCACTCACGACTGTCCGATGTGCAGTCACCCAGCGCGGAGCGCAAGGTTTGCGCGGCTGCCGGCCCACAGGGGGCGGAGCCCGGTCGGTATGGTCTGTGCTTGGAGCACCCGCGATGATCATTCAACGCCTCGCCTCCTCCGCAGCCGCTCCCCAGCAGATGTTTCCTCGCACCACGCCCCCGGCGGCGCACGCGCCGTTCATCGTGGGTGGGCTCGTCATTTCACTCCTCATCGGGGTGCTGAACGGCGGGTGGAACCTATGGCTCGTTCGCGCCCAGATGACGCCGGTGCCGATCCAGCACCACCAGTCGCACGCCATGGCGCAGCTGTTCGGGCTGTTCCTCCTGTTCATCATGGGCGTCTCGCTCCGCGTGGTGCCGGCGTTCTTCGGAACGTCGCCGCTGCCCAAACGACACGCGAAATGGCTGGCGGCGCTGTCCATCACCGCCACCTCGCTCCTGGTGCTCGGGCGGTTCGGGCGGTTGCTGCCGGGGAGCGATGTATTCGGAGTGCTGGGCGCGTCGCTGGTGGTGGCGGCCGTGGTGACGTGGGCGCTGCTCCTCGCCTCCTGGTACCGCAAGAGTCTCGGCGTTCCAGATGCATTGCCGCTCTTCATCTTTGCCGGCACCGCGTCGTGGGTGGTCGCGGCGCTGCTGCTGTGGTTCTGGCAGTTGGGACAGGTGACGCCGGGGCCCCTGGCCGGCGCGCGCCTCGACATTCCAATGGCGCTGGCGCTGCAGGGCGGCGTCGGGCTCTGGCTGGCGGGGGTCTTTTTTCGCGCGGGAATCTGCACGCTTCACATTTCGCGGCCCACGCTCCGTTCTCAGAAGCTTATCTTTGGGCTGTGGAGCGCGGCCGCGGTGATGGCGCCGATCGCACTCTGGGTCTCGCGCCCCGGTTGGTCGGCGGCGAGCGACTTCATCTCGGGCGCAGCGATGGCGGCGCTGCTCCGCGAAGCCCGTCCGTGGCGCATGCTGGAGCCCGACGGTCAACGCCTGTTCTCGCCGGGCCGCATCGTTCGCCTCGGCTTTGTCTTCGGTGCGGTGTACGTCGCGCTGTGCGTCTACAGCGCCATCACCCAACTGGGCGTGCTGGCGCGAGGGCCGTTCGTCGACGACGCACTTCGCCATGCGTTCTCAATTGGTTTTGCGCTCCTCTTGTTGTGCGGGTTCGCGGCCCGCATGGTGCCCGGTTTCGAAGGTGTGCCGTTGCGCTGGCCGCGGGTGTTCGCCAACGGCGTGGTGGGGCTGACGCTCGGTGTGTCGTTTCGCCTCTTCGAGTTGGCGGGCGTGCACCCGGCGACTCGGGCCGGGGCCGGCGTTTCGGCGATTCTCTCGTCGCTGGGATTCATCTTCGTCGCCAGCAGTCTGTGGGGAACCATGGCCGCGGGACGTCGTGGTCGAAACGCGCGTCAGTCGGAAGAGGCTCGCGCGGTGGGGCCGGACGAGTTCCCGACGGGTCGCCCAGAGGCCCCCGCCGCGGTCGCACGGTGACGTTCGATTTCTCGGGCGACCATGGTGCGTCCCCCGCCGTGGGAGCACGCTCAGCGCCTGGCGTGGACCCGAGCGATGAGCGACCACGGCGCCGTCAGGGCGTGAAAAAAACCGGGGCCGTCTTCCACCGCGATGTTGTATGTCAGCCCCAGCGGGGTGAGACGAACAAGGACTGCGGAGTTTGAGTCAACGGATAATTGTGTCCATACAAGGAGAACTATGCGCGTCAAGGTGATGTCGGGGGTTGCATCGGTTGCGGCGGTTGTCGGGTTGTTGGTGAGCGGAGCGGCGCTCGCCGCCAGAGAGTTGCCGGTAGAGAAGGCCACGCTCACCGCGCCGCCCAACGTGCCACCGCCCATCACGCGCACCACTCCGGCGAAGGTGTTGGTCGAGCTCGAGGTGGTTGAGAAGGTCGGGCAGCTGGCCGAAGGCGTGGAGTACACCTACTGGACGTTCGGTGGCTCGGTTCCGGGGAAGTTTATTCGCATTCGCGAAGGGGACACCGTGGAGTTCTGGTTGGAGAACAACCCCAACAACAAGCTGCCTCACAACATCGACCTCCACGCCGTCACGGGGCCCGGCGGCGGGGCCGCCAGCACGTTCACCGCGCCGGGCCACAAGAGCCGATTCACCTTCAAGGCGCTCAACCCGGGCTTGTACATCTACCACTGCGCGACGGCGCCCGTGGGCATGCACATCGCCAACGGGATGTACGGGCTGATCTACGTTCAGTCGGCCAAGAACCCCCTGCCGAAAGTGGACCGCGAGTACTACGTGGTTCAGGGCGACTTCTATACGGACGCAGACTTCGGTGTGAAAGGCGCGCAGGCCTTTTCGATGAAGCGTGCCATCGATGAGAACCCCTCGTACGTGGTGTTCAACGGCGCCGCCGGCTCACTCGTGGGCGACAAGGCGCTCAAGGGAAAGGTCGGCGAAACGATTCGGCTGTTCGTGGGCAACGGTGGTCCGAACCTGGTCTCTTCGTTCCATGTGATTGGCGAGATCTTCGACCGCGTCTACACCGAGGGCGGTCAGAAGGCGCAGGAGCAGGTCCAGACCACCCTGGTCCCCGCGGGTGGCAGTGCCATCGTCGAGTTCAAGCTCGACACCGACGGGACCTACATCCTCGTCGACCACTCGATCTTTCGCACGTTCAACAAAGGGACCCTCGGCATGATGAAGGTGGAGGGAAAGGGCAATAAAGAGGTCTACTCCGGGAAGGAAGTCGACGAGGTGTACCTGGGCGATGAATCGGTCGCCACGGCGCTCGCGACCCCGGCCACCGCGGCGGCCGCGAAGCCCACAGTGAAGGACGGGAAGTCCATCTTCCTCGCCAACTGCGCGATGTGTCACCAGCCCGAAGGGCAGGGGATTCCCAACGTGTTTCCGCCTCTTGCCAAGAGCGACTTCCTTGCCAACATCGTCACCAAGGCGCGCGGCGACATCGTGAACTTCGTCCTGCGTGGAAAGACCGGGAAGATCACGGTCAACGGGGCGGAGTACAACGGCGTGATGACGCCCGTCGCGGGCCTGTCCGACGAAGACCTGGCCATGGTGTTCAATTTCGTGTCCACCAACTGGGGCAACACGAATGCCAAACCGTACACCGCGGCCGAAGTGAAGGCGCTTCGTGAGGCACTGCCGCCGTTGCCCGCGGCGCCACAGGGCCACTGAGCCTGACATGGAGCGGCGAGAGCGAGCCGACGGTTCCCGGCGCCGCGTGCGTCGTGGAGCTGCCGTGCCGCTCGTCGCTGCCTTGACGCTCGCCCTTTGGACCAGCTTGCAGGCGCATGCATCGGTGCCGATTGAGGCGGGTCGGTTCGCACCGCTGTTCGGCCTCGATACGGGGCAGGAGAGCTTCCCGGTCGAGGCGTTCGCCATCGACGAACGCCCCGTCTCGAACAGCGATTTCGCAGCCTTCGCGGCGGGGGCGCCGGAGTGGCGACCCGCTCGCACGCCCGGCGCGTTGGCCGACGGGCGCTACCTCTCCCATTTCGACGGGGGCGTTGCCCCTCCGGGGCTCGAGGCGGCCCCGGTGACGTGGGTCTCCTGGTTCGCCGCCGAAGCGTATTGCGAGTCGAAGGGGGGCCGGTTGCCCCGCACGCTTGAGTGGGAGTACGTGGCCGCCGCCGATGAAACCCGACGCGATGCCTCGCGGGATCCCGCGTTCGCCGACCGGATCCTCAAGTGGTACTCGCGCCCCTTCTCACCCGCCGACCTGAAGCTGCCAGGCAGTCCGATCAACGCGTGGGGTGTGCGTGGCCTCCACGGCCTGGTGTGGGAATGGACGCTCGACTTCAACGGCGTCTTCGTCACCGGGGATAACCGACAGGACGGGGACAAACAGTCGCAGTTCTTCTGTGGGAACGCCGCCACGGGGAGTGCGCGACGCGAGGACTACGCGGCGTTCATGCGCTACGCGCTGCGTTCCAGTCTCTCCGCGCGCAGCACGTTGGCCAACCTGGGATTCCGCTGTGCCTACAATCGTCCAGGAGAACGCAAATGACGGCCCTCCTGGCGATGATTCTGACGGCCGGTCCAGCGGTCAACGCGTACGCCGTGCCGACCACCTGGCGGACCGAGTCAAACACCTCGGTTCGGCTCGACACCTTCAAGGGGGCGCAAGTCGTCCTCGCCTTCGTCTACACCTCGTGCCCTGGAAGCTGTCCGCTGACCACGGCCAAGTTGAAGAAGCTCGACGCGGCGTTGGCCAGAGCTGGGAAGAAGCCGCACTTCGTCGTTCTGAGCCTCGACCCTGCACACGACACGCCGGATGCCGTGGCCGAATACCGCGCCCGCTTCCACCTGACCGGCAAGCAGAATTGGCACGTGCTGGTCGCGCCAGAAGAGGAGCTGCGGAAAATCACGCTGCTTCTCGACTTTCGGTACTCCAAGAACCCCGACACGCAGGACATTCTCCACGACAACAAGGTGTTCCTGCTCTCGCCCACTGGAGACCTGGTCGACAGCATGCCGTCGCTCGACGACGCGTTCGCGGACTTCGCGGCCAGGGTCAAAGCCGCGCCGAAGCCCGGCCGGTGAAGAGCGAGCGGCCCTTTCAGAAGACGACTGGGACGTCGAGTTGAACGATGTTGTAGCCACTCGTCGTCATGGGTGAGTCGAGCGGGAAGAAGACGCCGACACCCGGGCGGATCAACACGCTGTCCGTGAGCGGAATGTTGGCGCGAACCCCCAGGCCAACCGTCGCCTGCTCCAGCAGCGCTGTCCTGGTCAGGGCCCCTGCGGGCGGAACCAGCCAGCGCTGGACGTGCAGCTCAGTCGACGCGGTCAGCCAGTCGAAGATCAGATACCCGACGTGAAGACCGGCCGTGAGGTTGGTCCGGGTGGGCTCGAGGTCGACGGTTTCGCCACGCGTACGAATCAACTCCAGCAACGTCACCTCGGCCTGCGCGGTCACCCCATGCCCCAACCAGGCGATGCCGACTCCGCCAGTGACCGTCATGTAGTTCGTCGCCATCAGGGCGTTGTCCATCGCCTGCCGCGCGTAGATGCCCGCGCCAATCGTCGGGCGGTGAACCGGGTTCGGCGCGTCACCACCGCCCATGCCCACCGGGAGCGTGAAACCGAGGAACACCGGGAGCCTCCAGCCGCTGGCGATCTCTGGCGTCCACAGCCCGAACAAGAGCGGGTTGGTGGCCGCGACGCCGTCCAGCGTGGCGGTGTGTTGCCCGACGACGCCGAAGCGCCCGTAGAGTCCGAGGTCCGGAAGGACAGAGAACGGCTTTCCCCCTGCGGTGAGGATACTGGCCCCCGTGAACGCCGTGGTCTGGGGTGCCAGCGTTCCGTCGATGCGGGCGACATTCGGGGCGATTGCCGGTCGCAGCATGAAGGGCAGTGCGTACTTCACCTTCTTCTTCCACGGAGGGGGCGCCGCCGGTGGCGCGACAGGCTCCGTTGCGGGCTGTGCCCCCAGCTCACCCGCCGGGGTCGGCGGGGAACCCCCCGGCGCCAGGGCCGACCCGGATGGGTCCGTAGGGGGCGAAGGCGCCCCGGGCGCCTCCTCGGCGCTCACGCTTGGTGCGGCACTGACCACCAGACACAGCAACAGGCAGATGCGTTGGGACACACGCTTCCTCCTCGCCTGACAGAAGCAGAATCCGTACCACCGGCGGCCGCCAGCCGGGCCGCCTGGGGGCGCATCGTCCGCGTTCTGGGTGAAGCCCACGCAGGAAATGCGGCGACCAAGTCAATGGACTCTATAGTCCATTGAGTGTCTCTGTGATCGTGGTTCAGTCCGCGCAGCTGGCGCGGTCCCACCGGAAGAAGCGCTGGTGCACGGCGCGATACCCGGCCATGCCGCCGGCGATTCCGATGAGCGAGAGGAGCGCAGGCAACTGACCTTCGCCCAACTGCGCCAGGGCGGAGCCGGGGCACGCGCCGGTAATCGCCCAGCCGGCGCCAAACAGCACCGAGCCGGGAATGATGCCGGGGTGAAAGGGCTTCAACTGAAGCGGCGCCTCTTTAGCCCACACCCACAACCCCACGCCCGTCAGCGTGACGCCCGCGAGGAAGCTGAGGAACAGGCGCAGGTCGCTGAAGGTGAACATCTTGTGCACTTCGCTGAAGTCGGTGAAGCCCATGAACGAGAGGCTGAAGCCGAGGGCGAGGCCGCCCAGCAGGGTGCTGGCGCGCTTCACGAACGCACCGCCTCGAGCAGGAGTGACACAGCGATGCCGGTCCCAAAGAACACCGCTGTCGCGATGACGCTGCCTCGCTGCAGCCGAGAGGTCCCGCACAAGCCGTGGCCGGTGGTGCACGCGCCGGACATGGCCGTGCCGAACCCCACCAACACGCCACCGCCGAGCAGGACGGGAACCGCCCACAGGCCCCGGGCGATCAGCCGCTCAAATTCCGCCCCGAACGAGAAGGTCAGCGCGAACGAACCGCGCGCCAGGGCTCCAATGAATCCGCCCAACACGATGCCGACCAGAAGGAGCGCGTGGCTCGACAGCGTCAAGCGAAGGGGCTGCCGCCCAGCCAAGCCACCAGCGGTCGGCGCCGCGGGGGCGGGCATGTCCGGAAACGCCTTGCGCGTCTCTTCCAACATGGCCGCTTCCATGGCTGCTGCGTTCTTCTCCATCGCATCCGCGGCGAGGTCGTTGCGTCGCGTCTCCTGCGCGAGGACGACGCGCTCAACTGAACCCGATACGCCGAGGAGTCGACCGAAGGCTCTCCAGTAGCCAAGCGCGACCAGCGCCAACGACGCGCCACCCGCCCACCACGGCCACAGCGCCACGGAATCCATCAGCCCTTGGACCCCCCGCCGGCCGGCATGGGGAGCATCGTTCCGTTGGGCAACAGGTTGGGCGCGACGTCTTCACACTTCTCCGACCGCCGAAAGCGCTCGCAGGTTTCGTACGCGCCGTCGCAGAACCGGGTCTGCCAGACGAGGAGGGTGCTCTGCATGCGGAAGAGCGCGAACATCGGACAAGTCGGTTTGTGCGAGCAAGATGCCATCCCCTGAGGATAACGGCAGGGGGGGCTCCCCGCAAAGTGATCACCCGCCCAGTGGGGCGCCAGGGCCCGCCCGGTTACTTGGCCAACTTTCGAAGTTCGGCCAGGCGGCTGGACACGTCGCTCGGAATCTCGAACCCGTTCGACCCGGACCAGCTGTAGTAGGCGCGATCGTACAGTCGGTTCGCACACTTGAGCGCCAGCGGCGTGTGTGGGTTCTCGCGCACGCACGACTCCAGGTACATGGAGTCGATCGACCACAGGAGCGGGTCGGTGGTGACGACGCTCGCCACCCCGAGCAGGTAGAGCGCCTCGCCGCGGAACTTCGCCTGAGGCTCTTTGGTGAGGGCCGCGTGCAGGTACCCACCGGCGCGCAGGAGGCTGATGAAGCGCGCGTCGTCCATCAGCGGTGAGTGCGTGGGCGTCCCCGTCTCCACCAGCGTCTTGGCTTTGTCGAAGAGCTGTTTGGGCGTTTTGGTGGCTGCGGAGAACTTCTCGCCCTGCCAGGCGGTGGCGTCTTTGAGCCACCTCTCCAGCGAGCGCTGCGCGTAGCTGGGGAGGTCTGCTCGCGCGGCCTGGGTGGTCAAGAGCGCCACGGTCGCCTTGGCGTCGTCCTTCACCCGCACCAGCACCGAGACGTACTGCTGAATCGCCCACGCCTGGTCGACCGCTTCGAGCTCGTTGCGGGGCACGACCTCCAGGGCCTTGTTCCACGTCGAGATGGCGAGGTCGAACTGGCGCGTGGCCGCGAGCAGCTCGGCGCGCTTGAGCGGGTTGACGTTCAGCCACTGCACCGAGAGCGCGGCATCTTCGAAGTCCTGCGGCACGCTCTCGCGCGTGTGACAGGCAAAGCACAAGCTGGTCAGCCCCCGCACCCGGTAGCGGGCGGCTTCGGTCTGCCCGGTGCCGAACTCCTGCCAGGCCTGCTCCACCTGCTCTCCGTAGATGGCCGACACCGCCGAGACGCCCGGCTCGAACTTCTTCTTGTCGTCGAAGCGGTGCTTCACCCGCACCAACATCTCCAACGAGGTGTTGATCACCGTGGCGTTGGCCGGATCTCGAAAAGCGTTCGGCGACGTTGCCAGCGGCTGCAGGGTCATGATGGCGTTGAGCGCCGCCCGCATGGTGACCTGCGTCTCCAGCCGCCCCGCGTCGACGACGGGAGCAGCGGGGGGGACGGCTGCCATCGACAGCATGATGAGCGTCAACATGGGGAGTCTCCTTGTTCTGACCGCGAAAGCGATGCGTAGCGCCGTGGGTGCCACGCACGCCTTGCGTGGGGCCGCCCGTCCAGAGCGTTGACTTTCCAGCGGGCTGAGGTTCGCGGCGTCACGACGGGAGAGCAGCAAAGCCCGGGCCGGAGCGACCGCGGCTGCCCGGCCATCTCTTCGGTGCTGGGGCGGGTCCGGCGCTAAGATGGCCTGATGGGGCGATTCCTCCGGACCTCGCGGGAAATTCTGGGAGTCCTGGCCCGTGGGCTCGTGGATCCCCGCAACTCCCTCGCGCGCCGCGGCCGCATTCTGGGCGGGTTTCTCGCCTCGGGGGTTCGGCTCGCGGCGGGCACCGTGGTGGGGCGCCTGGGGCCGCGCCCGGAGCTCCCGATGGTCCTGTGGGATTTCGAGCGCTGCCCGTTCTCGCGCGCCGTGCGCGAATCGCTCTCGTCGCTCGACATCGACGCCGAGATTCGTCCCTGCCCCAAGGGTGGGGTCCGCTTTCGCTCCGAGCTGAACGGCGAAGGCGTGCCGCGGCTGCTTGACCCGAACACCGGCGAGCGGATCAGCGGCTCGCGCGCGATCATCACGTACCTCCACAAGCGGTACGGCGTGGGGCGGCCCCCGCGGTTCATGGTGCTCGCGCCCGTGGTCCAACTGACGGGCCTTTTGATGCGGCTGCTCACCTCGGGCATCGGCGCCCACGTTCGCCCCAGCCGGGCGCCGGCCGAGGCGCTGGAGCTGTGGTCGTTCGAGTCATCCCCCTTCTGTCGGTTCGCGCGCGCGCGGCTGTCGGAGCTCGAGCTCCCCTACATGCTGCACAACGTCGCCAAGGGGTCGAAGCGCCGAAAACAGTTCGTGGTCCGGTCAGGCAAAATGCAGTTCCCCTACCTGGTCGACCCAAACACCCGGGTGGCGATGTTCGAGAGCCAGGACATCGTCGATTACCTCACGCGCACCTACGGGGTGCCGGGCGACGGTGCGTCGACGCCGGCTCCGGTGGAGAACAAACCTCGCCTCTCGTGAGGGCGGGTGAGCCCCTCGGGTCGAAGTGCGCCCTGGTCCTAGAACTTCACGCTGGCCCGGCACGACCGCAGGCCATCGACGGCGCCGGTGAGCTGACGCTCAATCTCGCGGCGTCGCGCGTTCAACTCGCCCAGCTCGGCCTGGCGGGCCTCGTCTCGCTCCGCCTCGGGAATGGACTTCACGTCGTCTTCCACTGACGCGGTCTGCTCGTCGAGGCGCCAGAGGTTGGAGACGAGCGCGTCGACGTCGGGCGCGCGCTGCATGCAGTCCACCGCCTTGCGCGCCTTCTCGCGCAGCATGCCGCGCTTGAGCCCGGTGGTGACGGCCTGCACGGCCTCTTCGGGCCACGCGGAGAGCCAGGCGTACTTCGGGTCGTGCAGGAGCACCGCCTGATCGCCCGCGCCCTCGTAGGCCAGCTTGAACGCGAGGTCGGTCCACTCTTTGACGCGCTTCTGGCGCAGTTCGCTCTCGTGAAAGGCCGGCTCGGCGAACTGGGGCGCTTTGAACTTCAGCGCCCGGTGCGTCTCGTAGTTGTCCAGGCCGAGGGGCGCCGTGTCTTCGAAGAGCCCCTTGAGCAGGCCCTGCAGCGCCGCGTCCGCCGACACGTCTTTCGGGGGCGCGGTGAAGGCGAGGTGGAGCGGGCTGCGGGAAAAACACGTCGGGTCGGCGGCGCCAGTCTGTCCGTCCGTGACGCGCACCAGCAGCGACGTCTGGTTCGCGCCGGTGACGGCCACTTCCATGCCGGGCACCAGCTGCGCCTTCGCCTCGCCCAGCGCGCACACGCTCGCCACGTAGAGCTTCGGTCGGGTCGACCCAAGGCACGCGATGTAGTTGGGGAGCACGGGGTCGTACCCGGCTGACTTCGGTGCCGGGATCTTTCCGCACGACAGTTGAGGGCTGGTCGCCACGCTGTCCGCCGCGGGGGCCGCCTTCAGGCTGGCGAACGGGTTCTTCAGCCCTGCGCACCCCACGGCGACGACAGCCACGAGGGCCAGCGACGCGGCGCGCAGGTGAGTCAGTTCGAGCAGCATGCGAACTCCCGGGAGGATGACCCCGGCCGCATCGCACGCTGTCAGGTCGCAGACAACGCACGTGGGACCGCTGTCGCCTCGTGGCGTCTGCCGCTCCCGCTCGCACGATTGCCGCGTCGACCGGGCGGCGTCGGAGCGCGAGGCATCGCGGTGCGGTACGGTGGCGCGCATGGGTTCACGCCACCACCACCTCGCCGGGCTGCCGCTGGTGTGCCTCGCGGCGTGCGCCGGGAACGCGGGTCACTCCGACGCCGGACGCGATGCGGGGAACTTTCCGACGCCCATTCGCTCGGTGGTGGTGATCGTGAAGGAGAACCACACCTTCGACAGCTACTTCACGAACTTTCCTGGCGCCGACACGGTGACCACCGCGCCGCTGTCGGACGGCGGCTCCCTCACCCGGTTGCCCATGCCCGATGGAAATCTCCTCTGTGACATCGGTCACTCCAACGCCGAGGCACAGACGGCGTACGCCAACGGAGCGATGAACGGGTTCGACCGGCAGACCTGGAGCTGCAAGTCATCAGACCCGGTCTTGCCGTTTCGCTACTACACCGAGGCGCAGCTCCCCAACTACTGGGCGTACGCCCGCAACTTCGTGCTGGCCGACGCGTTCTTTTCGACGCTCAAAGGCCCCACCACGCCGGGGCACCTGGCCACCGTGGCGGCCGAGGTTCCCTTCTTCGGGAACACGCCGTCGTCGGACGGCTGTTCGGTGGCCGACCCACCCATGGTCGACAGTGCCTACAACCGCATCACCTGCGCCGTGCGAGACCCCGTGCCGGCGTGCTTCAACATTCCTTCGGTGGTCGACAGCATTCCTGCGACCATGTCGTGGCGCTCGTACGGTCCGAAGGCGGCCAACGGGCACATCACCACGCCGCTCAACTTCATCCGCGCCATCGGCGGCGACGCGGGCGTCCGGGCGGAACACTTCCGCGATCTCGACAAGCTCCTGGGCGACCTGAAGGCGGGAGATCAGCCCGACCTCGTCTACGCGCACGTGTACTCGGGGCTCTACACCGACCTTCCGGGCGAAGCGGCTGACCCGACGCACCACAACAACTCCGAGCATGGGCCCGCGAACCCGTGCTGGGGCGAGAACTACACGGTGATGTTGGTGAACGCGATCATGCAGGGCCCGCGGTGGAACGAGACCGCCATTCTCATCGCCTATGACGACTACGGCGGGTTCTATGATCACGTGATGCCGCCGCGCGAAGCGTGCGAGGCCTACACGCCCGGGTTCCGGCTCCCGTTCACGGTGATCTCCCCGTTCGCCCGAAAGGGCTTCGTCCTCCATCGCGACTGGGAAGGCAGAATTCTCGAGCACGCGTCGATTCCCAAGTTCATCGAGGACGTGTTCTCGCTGCCCCGCATGCAGGCGCGCTACGAAAACGCGCGCGACGGGCAGGCCGGCAGCATGCTGGAGGCGTTCGACTTCACCCAGGCGCCGCGGGAACCCTTGATTCTCAACCCGCGCCAGTGTGCGCCGTAGCCGTCAGCGCGTTTTTCGAGGAGACGGCGTCGGCAGTGCGCGCACCCACGCGGCCCGCTCTGCCGTGCGCGCGGAAGAACTCCATGTTGCTCGCGGCCG
>CAZFXD010000139.1:0-12600 GCA_964522795.1 uncultured Myxococcaceae bacterium | reverse complement strand
GCCGACGCCGGACAGCGCGCGGGCCGTGCTGGCGCGCGTCTTCGGATCGAAGGCAGATGAGGCAGCGCGCGCGTATCCGATCGGAAGCGACGCCGAGGCGCTGCAATCGCTCACCGATCTCGCCGGCGACCAGTTCATCGGCTACGGGACGTGGAAGTGGCTCGATGAGCATGCACGCACCGGCATCCCGACGTACCGCTATCTCTACGCGCGAGCGCGCCCGGCGCCGACGACCGGAGCCAGCAGCGCGTCGCTTCCCGCAGGCGCCGTGCACTCGGCGGAGATCGAGTACGCGATGGGGAACCTGGCGCTCAACAAGGCGTTCGCGTGGACCGTCGATGACGAGAAGGTGTCGCGGATTCATGCGGTGCTCGAAGTGGCCTCCGACGGCAGTATGTCCCTGACCGACATGGGCAGCGTCGAGGGGACCTTCGTCAACGGTCAGAAGGTGGTCAGTAAGGTGCCGGTCGCGTTCGGCGATACCTTCCGAATCGGCGACACCGAGATTCACCTCGTGCAGGGCGGCGCCACCACGGTGGAGGCGATTTCAGAGACGCCCACCAGCATCGTCGATTCGTCGAAGTTCGTGCCGCCGGCTCCGGCGATGACCCTGCCGGCGTTCCCGGCGGTCTCGGCGCCGCCGGCCCACACCACCGCGCCTCCGGCGCCGGCCATTCCCAACACGACCCAGCCAGCCGCCGCCGCGCCGGTGGTTCAGAACGAAGCCAGCGGTGCGCCTGCCCGCATTCGCCCCATTCGCCGAAAAGGCGGGGGAGAGCTGGGCCTGGAGTTACGGTTCTTCTGGGGTGACCAACTCGTCGGGAGCCACTTCCTGCAGCCCAAGAAGGGCAAGCCGGTCTCGTTCACCGTGGGCTCTGCGCCCAAGGTGAATTTCGAGATGGGCGACAGTCGCCTGGGCGGCCCCTCGTTCGTGGTGGCGGTGGTGGAAGATGGCCGCGACGCGCGGATCCGATTCACCAAGAAGATGGCCGGCGAGATCGAGCGCAAGAATGGCCAGGAGGTCATCACGCTCGAGCAGGCGCTGGGCAATCGCCACGCGCAGTCCGATGGTGACGCGTACGCCGTCGACCTCGGCAAAGAAGACTTCATGTGGGTCGATCTCGGCGGCGTCACCGTCGAAGCCTTCTACCAGCCGGCCCCCAAGCCCGTGTTCGTGCCGTTCGCCGAGACCATCGACTACGTGTGGATGAACACGCTGCTGGTGTCGCTCTTTCTCGGTGCGATGTTCGTGATCAGCGCGGTGAACAAAGACCTTGAAGGTGAAGACCTGGCGGACGATCTCTCCGGTGATCAGGCCCGACTGGCCAAGCTGATTATCAAGCCCCCCGAACCTCAGAAGGCCATGGGCAAGCAGAAGAAGGACTCGGGCGAGATGGCGGCCAAACACAAAGACGCCGAAGGACAGGCCGGAAAGAAAGACGCTCCCAAGCGGTCGGCGCACATGGCGCCGAAGGGCGACCCGAACAATAAAGATCAAGCGCGCTTGCTGATGCAGAAGGTCTTCGGCGGCTCGTCGGGCGGAATTTCGAGTGTCTTCGGGCACCAGGGCCTTGGCGGTGAGTTGAAGGCGGCGATGGGGAACCTCTTCGGCGCCGCCCCGGGTGACGCCGCCGGGTTCGGCGGGCTTGGAATTCGCGGCTCGGGCTCGGGCGGTGGTGGCGTGGGTGACACCATCGGCATCGGCGGCATCGGCACCAAGGGTCGCGGCGGTGGCACCGGGGGCTACGGCTCGGGCATCGGCGTGCTGGGCGGCAAGCAGAACGTCGACATCGGCATCAACTCTTCAGAAGCGACCGTGCTCGGCTCGTTGGACAAAGAGCTCATCCGAAAGGTCATTCGCGAGAACATTCAGAAAATCCGGTTCTGTTACGAGAACGCCATGGTTCGCGCGCCCAAGCTGCGCGGCAAGGTCTCCGTGAAATTCGTCATCTCGGCCGAAGGCACCGTGTCAGCCTCCAACGTGGCCCCGGGGACGGACACCAACAACGCTGAACTGGAGACCTGCATCGTCAGTCGCATGCGTGGCTTCGTGTTCCCGAAGCCCAAGGGCGGCGGCGTGGTGGTGGTGACCTACCCATTCGTCTTCCAGCCGGGCGGCCAGTAGGAAATTCGACTGACTTCTGTTCGCCCCTTCGGCACAGGCTGAGGTACGCTGCGCGCGCATGAAGGCACTTCGCTTCGTAGTGTTGGCCGGGGCACTTGTTCAGGGCGCGGCGTTCGCCGAAGGGCCGCGGGTCATGCGCGAAGGCAATGGCCCAACGTTCAACGAGATCGAGCGCGGCTTCTACTTCGGAATCTACGGCGGCTTGTTCGCGGTCATCTCGCCACCCGCCAGCGCCAAGTCTTCGCAGCCCTTCAGCCTCGGGCAGTCGGGGGCCGTGGAGATCGGCTACGACATCGTCGAGCGGCTCTCGCTGGGCATCTTCTTCATGGCGACCGGGAATCGGGCGAACTCCGACTACCTGGGCATCGACAAGTCGACCGGCGCGGAGACGGGCCTCGCCTCAGGTGATTTCGTCTCGTATGTGCCGGGCGCCAACGTGCGCATCAACATCGTGGGCTTTGAGGACAGCCAGGAGGTCAAGCGGCTGTGGATCTACGCTCGCGCCGGCGCTGGCCTGATGTTCTCCTACCCCAAGGCGCTGTTGCCTGACATGAACCTGCTGGTGTTCGCCGGGCCGGGCGTCGAGTACTTCACCCGCCTGCGCCACTTCTCCATCGGGGTCGATGCCACGTTCACCTTGATGCCCCTGGTACCGTCATCGGCGCCGCACATGGGGCTGCCGTTGGGCTTCGCAATCACGCCCAACTTGCGCTACGCGTTCTAACCCCGCGCGGCGCGGTGTCGCGCGGTTCTCAAGGTTAGAACCATGCCCGCACCCAGCTCGTCCAATTTCTCCTTCGATACTCCGGACTCGAACGACCGTGGCCGCAAAGGGCCGCGCGGTCCCGGCGGCGGCGGTGGGCCTGGTGGCGGTCGAGGTGGCGCGCGCGACGGGCGTGGCGGTGGTGACCGGGGTCGAGGCGGGAAGGGTGGGGGCAAAGGCGGGCGCGGCGGAGGCCGCAAGGACCGCAACGATGGCGTCGGCTCCGCCAGCTTCCGGATCAAGACCGAGCTCTCCACGCTTGAGAAAGCCCTGACCAGGGTCGACTTCGCTGAGCAGAAGGGGCCGCTGGAGGAGATTCTCAAGGCGCTGAAGCCGCTGAAGCTGACCTCGGTCGACGCCCTGGGCTTCGAGGCCAAGGGTCGCTTCATCACGACCCTGATGCGTGTCAGTCGACAGCCCGCGCCGGCCCCGGCGGTGAGTGCTTCACCTGCGGAAGCGGCCCCCGAGGTCGCACCCGCCCCGGCGGCTGAGCCTGCGCCAGCGGAAGGCGCCGAGACACAGGCCGCGCCTCCCGCCTCGGAGGCCCCGGCGGCCGACGCGGCGTCCCCCGCGCCGGAAGCCGCCGCAGCGCCCCCCGCGAGTGCTGCGCCGCCCGCCAAAGACGAGCGCCGCATGGCCTACGAAGACGTGCATTTCCTGCTTGGGCTTATCTGGCGGGCCGTGAAGGACGAGCACCGCGCGGCGTTGGCGTTCGCCGCCAGCGGTCGAATCAGCGCAGCGGAAGAAGCCGTCGAAACCCTGCACCGCGCCGGTGACTGGGCGGCTGAAGCGGCGTTGCTTGAGCAGCAGGGGAAGTCCCGCAACGCGGCGCGCCTGCACGAGAATCACCAGGGCTATGCGGACGCGGCGCGCTTGTACCTTGCGGCCAAAGACTTCAAGGGCGCGCTGCGTGCGGGCTTGAAGGGGAAGATCGAGGCCACGGTCGAAGTCGCGGCCCGTGCGCTCCGCCCGGCCGAAGCGGTTCAGGTCTTCGAGCAGGAGAAGGCCTTCGAACCCCTGATGAACTACTACGTGGCCAAGAGCGACTTCGTGGGCATTGCCAAGCTGTACGAACGCGCGGGGCAGCACGGCGAAGCGGCCCAGGCGTGGGAACGCGCGGGGAAGCTCGCCGCGGCGCGCAAGGCGTTTGCCCACGCGGGAGACGCGGAGAACGCCCAGCGCCTGGCTCAGGCCGAGGTGGTCGAGTTCACCAAGCGCGGAGACCGGTTGAGTGCCGCGCAGGTCCTCCTCGCCGCCGGCGACAAGGCAGGGGCCGTCGCGCTGCTCAAGGCGCTCCCAGCCAACAAGGCGTTCGGGTTCTTGCAGAAGCTGAAGCTCGACGAAGAGGCGCTCGCGCTGGCCCGCGAGTCACTCGACGAAGCGAAAGCGGCCGGAAAACCAGCCAACGAGGCCGCGTGGTTCGAGTTGATGGGCGACTCAGTCGCCGCCGGCGAGGCGTGGCTCCGGGCGTCGCGTCGAGACCGGGCCTTGCCCCTCTTCGAGCAGGCCGGCGATTGGAAGCGAGCCGCCGAGCTGGCTGAAGCGCTCGGCCAATACCCGAAGGCGATTGAGCTGTTCCACCGAGCTGGAGACCGCGCCAACGCCGAGCGGGTGCAAGCGCTCCCGCCCCGGCCTCGCGCCGCGGTCGCGCCCGCCAGCCCCGAAACCCCCTGAAGAACCTGGGGTTCTTTTCGTAGTCGAAGTCACACTTTCGCCTCGCGAGTTGACGGCGCTGCACTAGTCTTGCGCTCCGGAGGACTTGCGTCTGGCAGCTGCGCGGTCGCTGGCCAGACGGACGGACGAGATGGCGGAATCCGACAACGTGCAGAACCCCGATGCAGGAACCACCCCTGACGCGCCAGTCCCGGCCGAAGGGGACTACCTGGCCCAGGTCCAGGCCCTCGACGCCCGCGCGGCCAGCGAGAGCGATGCGCGCCAGCGCGCCGCGCTGTTGCGCCAGATGGCCGAGATCTACGCCGGCCCCATGCAGAACCCGGAGATGGCGTTCGTCACGGCCGCGCGGGGCCTCAAGGACGCTCCGGAAGATGAATCGCTGCTCAACATCGCTGTCACCACCGCTCCCCTCGCCGACGCCAAAGACGAGTTGTTGTCGTTGCTGGAAGAGCTGGAACCGTACGCTTCGGGCCCCGGACGCATCGCGATGCTGCGCGTTCTGGTGGCCGCGCACCGCGAAGCCGGTGACGCCGACCGGGCGTTGGCTGTGTCTCAGACGCTCCTCAGCCTCAACCCCACCGATCCGGAGGCGCTGGCTTCGGTCGTGACGGGGCTGCAGGCGGCCAATCGCGATGGTGACTTGCTCGAAGTGTACCGGCGACAGCTGCTCGCGATGGAAGGGACGCCAGAGCGCGTCGCGCTGCTCCTGCAGATTGCCGCGCTCCAGGAAGAGAAACTCAACGACCCGGCCGGGGCAATGGCCACCTACGGCCGCCTGCTCGAGCTCGAGCCCACGCACGCGGCGGCCCTGCAGCGGCTTGACCCGCTGTGCGAGCGAGCGGAGCGCTGGCCCGAGCTGGCAGAAGTGCTTCAACGTCGCATCACCTCCACCTCGGGCGCCGACGCGCGCGCGTTGACGCTGCGCTTTGCCAACCTGCTCAGCCAGAAGCTGAACGAAAAGCCCCGGGCTGCGGCGCTTTACGCTGAGCTGCTGGCTGGCCACCCCGGCGACGGTGAAGCCCGCGCCGCACTGGCTGCGATTGTTCAGAAAGACCCCCAGCTGCGCGTGGCGTCCGATGCGCTGCTCAACGCCTACCGCGCCACCGGCGAAGTGGCGCCCCTGGCGGCCTTGCTGGAGTCTCGCGTCGCGGTGTCGAAAGAACCCGACGAACGCAAGGCCCTGCTGGCTGAACTCGCGGGCGTTCGTGCCGCGCAGGGCGACGACGAGCTCTCGTACCTGGCGTACTGGCGCGCGTTCAAGGAAGACCCCAACGACGCCGAGGTGCGCGCGAAGCTGGAGCAGGCGGCGATCAAGGCGCAGTCGTTCGAGGAGCTGGTCGAAGCGCTGGAGGAAGCCATTCCTCGCATCGCGGACTCTGCCGATGCCGCGCGCGTGTGCATGAGTGCGGCCGCGCTCTGCGAAACCCGCCTGGATGAACCGGAGCGGGCCGTTGACTTCCTTCTGCGAGCTCGAGGCCTGAGCGCAACGCCCAACCTGGAGACGCTGGCGGCACTCGATCGCATTCTGGGCAAGTTGAACCGGCGCGAAGAGCAGACCCAGATTCTTGAGGAGCTGGCCCACGCGTCGAAACCTGGCCCGGAACGCGTGGAGCTGTGGTTGAGGCTGGGCGACGCCCAGCTCGAGTACGCCAAGAACTCCGACGCGGCGGCCGTGGCGTACGAACAGGCGTTGGCCGCGGACAAGACCCAGCTGCGCGCCGCCAAGGCGTTGGAGCAGATCTACGAGGCGGCGGAGAAGGTCGAGGACCTCTACCGCGCGCTGGAGGCGCAGAAAGGGGTCGCCCAGGGCGCGGAACGCGATCGGGTGGTGGCCAAGATGGCCGGCCTGTCGTCGCAAGACGCGGGCACCCTCGATCGCTCCATCGAGCTGTACCGGGAGCTGCTGGCCAAGAACCCGCGCAACGAACAGGCCTTCTCTCAGCTTGATCAGATGCTCGATCGGGCCGGGCGCTACGACGACCTGAAGAAGCTGCTCGCGGGCCGGCTGTCGGCCTCGATTGACCCCCGCGAACTGGTTCGGCTCAACGAACGACTCGGTCGGTTGACGCTGGAGCGCTTCAATGACCCCGATGGGGCCATCACCTATTTCCGGGCCGCGCTCGATCGCGACCCCAGGCACCGCAGCGCGCTGGAATCGCTCCGAGCAGTGCTTGCGCGGCAGGGCAAGGTCGACGACCTGGTCATCGCCACCCGGCGCCTCATTCCGCTGCAAGAAGACGCGCAGGGGGTCAAGAAGCTGCGGCTGGAACTGGCCGAAATTCTCGCCAAGTCTGGTCGCCGGGAAGAAGCCCTGGACGCCGGTCGTCGCGCGCTGGAGATCGAGCCCCACACCATCGAGCAGCTTGATCGCGCGCGCGGGGTGTTCACCGAACTGAAGGCCTGGACGGACGCGGCCCGAGCGCTCGACTTGAAGGCCCAGGCGGCCGTGGCTGCGGACGATCGCGAAACGGCCATCGCCACCCTGTTCGAGATGTCCCAGTTCTGGCGCGACACGGTCAAGAAGCCGGAGGCCGCCGGCGCCGCGTTGCTCAAGGTCCTCGAACTCGATCCGGCCAATCGCTCAGCGTACGAGCGTGCGCTCTTTCAGTTCGAGAGCGTGAAGGATTACCGCTCCTACGCGCAGGTGATGGATCGCTACCTGCCGAACCTCGTCACCGATGAGGAGAAGCTCGCCGCGCTGAAACAGCTCGCGGCGGTGCAGGAGCAGAAGCTCGGCGCCAAGAGCGTCGCCTTCCTGCAGTGGTGTCGCGCGCTCGAACTCGACCCCACCGATGCGCACACCCGCACCGAAGTCGAGCGACTGGCGCAAGACACCGGAAGCTACGAAGAACTCGCCGCGGTCTACGAAGAAGTGCTCGATCGCCTCGGGCCTAGCGACGTCAAGACATCGATGTCGCTCACGCTGGCCCGCGTGCAGGACGAACAGCTCGATGACGCCGATGCCGCGGAGTCGACGCTGAAGTCGCTCTTGGCCGTGGACCCCACCAACGACGCCGCGCTCGATCGCCTGGGCTCAATGCGTTCGCGGCGCGGTCAAAACGATGCCTACGTCGCGGCACTCGATCGAAAGCTCGAGGTCGCCACCACCATCGATCAGCGCAAGAGCACGCTGCGCGAGATTGCCCGCGTCGAGAAAGAAGAGCTGCGGCGACCAGAGAAGGCCATCGCCGCGCTCAAGAAAGCGCTCGAGCTCGACCCCGACGCCGAGACGCTCAACGCGCTGGTGGACCTCCACCGCGAGCAGCGGCAGTTCCCCGACGTGGTCGAAGGACTCCTCCGCCTGCGTGACCTCGCCGCCAGCAACGAAGAGCGGGCCGTGCACCAGGTCGACATCGCGCACGTCTACGAACGCGACATCGGTGACGACGAGGCAGCGATTGAAGCGTACCGCCACGCGTTCGATTTTGACGCCGCCAACCTCGGGGCCCTGGAGGCGCTCGAGCGCCTGTACACCAAGCTCGATCGCCCGGGCGACCTGCTGGCCGTGTACGAGCGCCAGCTCGAACTCACGCAAGACGCGAAGGACCGCGTCAAGCTCCTCTTCAAGTGCGCGTCCATCTGGGAAGACCGGTATCAGAACCTCGGCAACGCAGACACGTGCATGGAGCACGTGCTTGCGGTCGACCCGCAGAATCTCCAGGCCATCAAGACCCTGGAGCGGCTGCGGCGCGCGCAGAGCCGGTTCGAAGAGTTGGTGGTGGTGTTGGAGAAACACGTTCAGTTCGCCGAGAGCTCCGCGGAGCAGGCGGCGATTGAATGTGAGCTCGGCGATGTGTTTCAGGGCGCGCTCAACAAGGCGGACCGGGCGGCCTCGTCGTACCACCGGGCGTTGGAGTTCGAGCCCGACTGCCGGCCCGCCATGCACGCGTTGGGCACCCTCTACGAACGGAGCGGGAACTGGCCCATCGCGCTGGAGATGCTGGAGAAGGAAGCCCGAGTGGCGGGCCCCGGGCCGGACGCGGTGGAGCTGTTCTTCCGCATGGGCAAGATCAACGCGGAGATGCTGCTCGACACGGCTGCCGCGAAGAAGGCGTACCTGGAAGCGCTCGCCCTCGACGAAAAGTATGTGCCCGCGATTCGGGCGCTGCGCAGCCTCTACGCCAATGAGAATGACGCTGCCGCGTTCGAAGACGCGCTGATTCGCGAAGCGGACGCGACCGAAGAGCCGACGGCCAAGAGTGCGGCCCTGATCGAGGTGGCGCGGCACTTTGCCGAGACGAAGGACGATCGCGAGAAGGGGCGCGAGTACTTCGAGGCGGCCATTCGCCTCGTCCCGGATTCGCTGGAAGCCGCGCGGCCCCTCGCCGACATCTACGTTTCGCAAGAAGAGTGGGAGCTCGCCGAGCGCATGCTCGACATCGTCACCGCGCGACTCAGGGAGCAGGCGTCTTCGGACGATGGGGTGACCCGCGACCTGTGCCGCCAGCACTACCGCCTGGGGTACGTGGCGGAGAAGCGGTCCAACTCGAAGAAGGCGCTGGAGCAGTACGAGGCCGCCTACCAGTTGGATGCGACGTACCTTCCCGCCCTCGAAGGGTACGGGCACCTCTTGGTCGGGGCTCGCCGGTTCGACGACGCGCTCAAGGTCTACCAGACCATCTTGATTCATCACCGCGATGACCTGACCGATCTCGAGGTGGTCGAGATCTACTGGACCATCGGCGACATTCACATGCAGCTGAAGCAGACCGACCGGGCCCAGAACCATTTCGAAAAGGCGCTGGGAATTGATTCGCGCCATGAGCCGACGCTGCGGTCGATGATCTCCATCGCCGATGGAAAACAGGAGTGGGAGCGGTCCGCTGAGCTCCGCCGCTCGCTGGTGGAAGTGCTCGACGGTGACGAGAAGTTCAAGGCGGCGGTCGAGCTCGGAAAACTCACGCGGGAAAAGTTGAACGACCCGTTCCTGGCGGTCGACGCGTACAACGTCGCGGCGACCACGCGACCGGAAGCGATCGAGGTGTTGGACGCGCTGTACATGGCGTATCGGGAGACCAAGCAGGGCGCCAAGGCCGCCGAGGTTCTGGAGCGGCTGTTGCGGCTGCCGGCCGTGATGCGCGACCCGCCCAAGGCCAAGCGCGTTCTGTTTGCGTTGGGCGAGATCTCCCGCGACGACTTGAAGGACACCGAGCGAGCGGCGCGGGCGTTCAACTCGGCACTCGATGTCGACCCCCGGTTCGTCGACGCGTTCGCGGCGCTGGAATCAATGTTGGGGTCCTCCAAGCAGTGGCGGTCGCTGGAGGACAACTACAAACGAATGATCCAGCGCATGCCGAAGAGCGACGACATGCACCCGGCGCGCATGGCGATGTGGAAGGCGCTCGGCGACCTGTACCTCAATGTCCTCAAGCACCCCGATCTGGCGATCGAGGCGTACAGCGTGGTGGCCAAGAATCTTCCCGAGGACGCGGCGGCGCAGGAGGCATATGCCAACCTGGCGCTGAAGCAGCCGGGGCTTGAGGCCCAGGCCGTCGCCTCGTTTCAGCGGGCGCTGCCCAACACCACCAACCCCGGCAAAGTCGCTTCTGCGCTGGCGGAGCTGGCTGCGCGGCAGAAGGACTACGACACGGCCTACCTGGCCGCGCAGGTGGTCTCAGGCCTGATCGGCGAGCCGGGTGAGAACGAACGGGAGATTCTCGCCAAGCTGTCGCCCTACGCGAAGAAACGCGAAGTGGCGCAGAAGCCGCTCAACGATCGCCTCTGGCAGTCTCACCTTTTTCACCCCAAGGTGCGCGGGCCGGTCGCCGACATCATGGCGATCCTCTACGAGCAGGCGGGCAGCCTCTACAAGGACGACGTCGTCCGATATCAAATCAACCCCCGCAAGCACGCCATTGATGTGGCCGCCGCGCCCGAGTACCAGATTCACCACTTCCGCTACGTGGCGCGCGTGCTCGGCATGGAGCAGACGCTGGTCTACTCGCCGTTCCTCGCCGTCACGCGGGAGCGGATGGCGAAGAAGACCACCGAGCCGGCGCCTGATCCGACGCTCGGCGTGGAGATCTGCCACACCCAGCCACCGTGTCTGCGGGTGGGGGGCCGGTTCTTCGCCGAGACCGGGCAGAAGGAAATCTTCTACATGCTGGGCCGCGCCATGGCCGGCTTGCGCCCGGAGCTCGTGCTCGCCACGCGTGTCTCGAGTGATCGACTCGAGACCATCTTCCAGGCGGCGCTCGCTATCAGTGGCGCGAAGTTCCGGTTCACCGCTGAACCCGTCGCGCTCGAGACCGAGCGCCGACTGCTCGACAAGTCACTCCCGGAGCCCGCCAAGGCGGCCCTGGCCCGCGTCGCCAAGGAGTACGTCAAGCGCGCGTCGGCCAACGACATTCGGCACTACCTGGAAGGTGCTGAATTGACTGCGGTTCGCACCGGGTTCTTCCTCGCGGGCGAGGTCGAGCCGGTGAAGAAGATGGTGCTCGCCGAGACCGGCGCCGTGCACCGCGTGCAGTCGCGGTCGAAGATTCGCGACATGATGGTGTTCGCGTTGGGGGGCGATATGCACGCGCTTCGCCTCGCGGTCGGCAACAACGTCGAGATCCAACTCAAGAAGTAGGGAACGAATTCGAGAAAACCAGCGTCCGACTTCCTTGACCCACCTGGAGGTCGACCGTAGGCTCGTCACTGCCTTTCTCCCTGATCCCACGCACGATGCGCTTCGCTTGTGACAGCTGCAACGCGCAGTACATGATCAGTGAGGAGAAGGTTGGGCCTAAGGGCGTCAAGGTTCGATGCAAGAAGTGTGGCCACGTGATTGTGGTGCGCAAGGGTGGGGGCCTGGACGACATCGCCGGCGCCCCCCTCGACGAAGACACCACCGCGACCCAGGTCATGCAGAACCCGCTCGACTCGCCCGCCGCGACGCTCCCGACGGACGGCACCGATCGCACCAACACGGGCGCGATGCCTTTTGAATCCGAGGAACGCACCGCCGCCGGAATTTTTGGCGACCTCGATCAGCCCGACCCTCCCAAGGCCCCCAAGCTGCCGAAGCGCGATGACCCCGATAAGCTGCTGGGCTCGCTCGATGAAGACGAGCTCGGCGCGGTCTTCGATTCAGCGCTGAAGTCGAAGCCCAACGACGCATCGGGGGCGGGCGGTGGCCCCAGCGTCGGCGACGACAGCGACCGTCAGTCCACCCGCGTGGTCGACGTGGGGCTGCTGAAGAAGCTCGCGGATCAGACCAGCAACGAGCCTGTGCTGCCCCCTCCGCCAGCGGCGCCGGAGGCCCCTCAGAACGACTGGTTCGTCGCCATCAACGACGAGCAGCAGGGCCCGATGACCCTGGATTCGCTCAAAGAGCACTGGGACAAAGGCGAAATCGGCCCGGACGCGTTGTGCTGGCGCGAGGGGATGGATGATTGGGTCGCCGTCTCGAGCGTCCCGTCGCTGGCGGCCGTGCTCGCTCCTCGACCGAAGAAACCGGTCATCATGGCCCCGGGCGTCCACGGGGGACAGGTCGTGGCCGCGTCCGGGGACGCCTCGGGCCATGCCCCCGTGGTGGCCGCCTCCAACGAAGGCGGGACGGCACTGGGCAGCGGCGGTCGCGAAGAAACCGGCGTGTGGAAGCCCGCCGCCGCCTCTGCGCTGGCTGCCCTGGTGAAAGAAGAGTCAGAAGCCATGACCGCGGCGCCCCCGGCGAAACGCTACGACCCGCCGGCCCCCGCCGATGCAAAGTCGCTTCTCGATCTGCCTCCGGCTCCAACGGGGGAAACGGCCGCCCGACCTGGACCCTCGCCGCTCGTCACCAGCTTCGAAGGTGTTTCGGCGCTCCCTCCAGCGCACGTGTACGGCGTCCCCTCGACGCCAGCGCTCCCGGGGCAGAACCGCATGCTGCTCGTCCTCGTGGGCGGAGGGGCGGCCGTGATCATGCTGCTGTTCGCGGTCGTGCTGTACCTCGTGTTCCGCACGCCGGGGCAACCGGTGGCCGCCGCGCCCGCGCCCGCGCCCGCTGCGGCGGCTCCAACGCCCGTGGTGATTCCGCCGCCCCCACCGCCGGCCGTGGCGCCCACGCCGACGC
>CAZFXD010000138.1:0-12689 GCA_964522795.1 uncultured Myxococcaceae bacterium | reverse complement strand
GCCACCAGGCCAGACACCTTGTAGTAGAGCGCCATGAAGATGATCACCAGCGCCAGCCCCACCAGCGCGGCCAGGCTGCCCTTCTTGATCAACTCGTCTCCCAGCGACGCGCCCACCTGTCGAATTTCGCCCGTCGTCACAGGCGCCGGCAGTGCACCGGCCTTCAACACCAGCGCCAGGGTCTGGGCTTCTTTCAGCCGTTCGTCGAGCAGCCGACCACCGCCGCGTCCCAGGGTGATCCGGGCCCGGCCACCAGCGATCTTTTCGTTGATGTGTGGCGCCGAGTGCACCGAGTCGTCCAGCACGATCGCCATGCGGCGACCAACGCCTTTCTCCGTGAGTTGTTCAAACTCGACTGCGCCGTGCGCGTCGAAGGTGATGTTCACTTCAGGCTCGTTTGTCTGGGTGTTCTGCCAGGCGTCCGCGCTCGCGAGGCTCTCGCCGGTCAACGGCGCGTCCTTCTCCAACAGGTACGTCTTGTACTTGAGGCACTTACCCTTGACCGTGCCTTCCTGCGTGCACTCCAGCAGCACTTCGCGCCCTGCCGGGGCTTTTCCCTTCACGTAGGTCAAGAGCGCCTCGCGGTCGGCCCCCTGGAGGAACGGGCTGCCTTCGGTCGTGACAAGCGAAATCCCCGTGGCCGCCTCGGGCGGCGTCGACTTGTAGGTGTCGGAGAAGAACGTCGAGGTGTCGTCCACCATGCGGAACTCCAGCTGTGCCGTGGTTCCGATCAACTCCTTGGCTTGTTCGGGGTCCTGCTGACCGGGGAGCGAAATCTGAATCGAGTCGTTGCCGAGCTTGCGCACGTCGACTTCCGCCACGCCCCACTTGTCGATGCGGCGTCGAATCACCAGCATCGCCTGATCGAGCGCTTCCTGCTCGAACCGCCCGACCTGCTCATCGCCCAGGCGAAGCTTGAGTGTGGCGCCGTCGCGGCTCGACTTGGTGAAGTCCTGGAACATCGCGCCCAGTTCTTTTTCGATCGCATCCATCGCCGCGGCGTCCTTCGCCACCAGCGTGACTTCGTGAATCTCCGGGTCCGTCTGCAGCTCGACGTCTCCCAGCTTCTTTTCTTTGACGTAGCCGACCATCTGCTGGCCGCGGCGCTCCGTCCGCTTCATCAACGCCGACTTGGTGTCGACGCGCATCACCATGTGAATGCCGCCCTGAAGGTCGAGCCCCAGTGACAAGCGGTGCTTACCCGACGGCGCCCACGACGGCTGCTTCTCGTCGAGCAACTTCATGTTGTTCCGGTCAGCCCGGTCGAGCACGAAGAACGAGTAGTAGCTGGGGATCAGGTACCAGACGGCGCCGAGCGCCACCGCGACCACCAGAATAAACTTCGGCAACCATCCTCGTTCCATCTCACTTCCCTTCTTTCTTGTCGGCGGCCTCGGGAGCGGCTTCGTCTTTGGCCGGCGCGTCGTTGACGGTCACTTTTCCGGTGACCGCCGACTTCAGCACTCGCAGTTTCACACCCGACGCCACTTCCAGCGTCAGCACCTTGTCTTGAATCATGAAGATCTTTCCCAGGAGCCCGCCCTGGGTCACGACCTCGTCGCCCTTCTTCAGCGCCGCCAACATCGCCGTCTGTTCCTTCTGGCGCTTTCCCTCGGGGCGAATGATCAGGAAGTAGGCCAGAACGCCCACCCCGCCGATCATCACCAGCATTCCCATGGGGTCTTGCGCCTGAGCTTGGCCGAGCAGCAGCAGTGGGTGAGTCACGAGTCCCTTTCCATCAGGCGCGCGTCGCGCTGAGGGGCCGGGCATCTAGCAACTGACCCCGCCCCCGTAAAGGAACGGAGAACGGATTATTCCGCCGCAAAATCAGGCATGTGGTACACGGCCGCGCATGAATCGACTGCTCCTTCTCCTCGGCGCGGCGCTCGTTTCGGCCTCCGCCTGTGGCCGCCCGGTCTCGGTCGGACAGGCCTGCACCTCGTCAGCAACCTGTGACATCGGCCTGCTCTGCCTCACGGCCCCCACCGGCGGGTACTGCTCGAAGGGCTGCGCAGAGCTGGGCAGTATTCAAGATTGTCCCGGCGGCTCACGCTGTGCGACGCATCCGGGGGGCGGGCTCTACTGCTCCCATGACTGCAGCTCCGATGGCGACTGCCGCAGCGGCTACGTGTGCAGCCCCGTGGGCAGCTCCAACAAGAAGGCGTGCGTCCCGAACTGAGCGCGGCCGACTTCGGCGCTCAGTCTCCGCTCGCCCCACCGTCGCCGGCGGTCAGCGCCTCGTTTGCCGAGTGCGGGCCGGCCAGAAATTCGCGCACAAACGACTCGAAGCGGCTCTCCTCGATGGCCGTACGAATCGAGGCCATCAGCGCGCCGTAGAACCAGAGGTTGTGAATGGAGTTCAGGCGCATCGCGACAATCTCTTTGGCCATGAACAGGTGGCGCAGGTAGGCGCGGCTGAAGTTCCGACAGGTGTAGCAGCCGCACGCGGGGTCGAGCGGCGCGCGGTCACGAGCGTAGCGCGCGTTCTTGATCACGACTTTCCCCTCGCTGGTGAAGAGCAGCCCGTTGCGCGCACAACGCGTCGGGAGAACGCAGTCGAACATGTCGATGCCCGCTTCCACCCCTCGAACGAGGTCGAGCGGCGTCCCCACGCCCATCAGATACCGGGGCTTCTGGGCGGGGAGCAGCGGAGCCGAGAACGCCACGCCAGCGTGCATCGCCGCAGGCGCCTCCCCGACCGAGAAGCCGCCCAGCGCGTAACCGGGCAGGTCGATCGCGCAGATCTCCTGGACGTGGCGGCGCCGTAGCGCCTCGGACAAGCCGCCCTGAACGATTCCGAACAACGACGAGCGCTGCCGCGACCACGCTCGCTCACATCGCGCCAGCCAGCGCGTGGTCCGCGCCAACGACGTCTCCAGGTAGGCCATGGACTCGGTGCTGGGCGGACACTCGTCGAACGCCATGATCACGTCGGCGCCCAACAGTTCCTGAATTTCGATTGAGAGCTCAGGGCTGAGCTTCTTTTCGGCGCCGTCGAGGTGGGACTTGAAGACGACACCTTCCTCCGTGATCTTCCGCGTCGGCCCCAGGCTGAACACCTGGAACCCGCCTGAGTCCGTCAGCATGGAGTGCTTCCACGACACGAACTGGTGCAGGCCGCCCAGGTCAGCAACCAGGTCCGGCCCCGGTCGAAGCATCAGGTGGTAGGTGTTTCCCAGAATCATCGACGCGCCCATCGCCTCGAGATCATCCGGGGCTACGCCCTTCACACTCCCCGCCGTGCCCACCGGCATGAACACCGGCGTCTCCACCGTGCCGTGCGGCGTGTGCAGCCGCCCGCGTCTCGCGTGCGTCGCAGGATCTCGCCGAAGGAGTTCGTACCGAACCAACGAACGCTTCACCCGCTGATCACCCCGAAGGGCCGGCTCAATCGTCACGACAGGTCGTCCTCGATGAACATGGCGTCACCGTAGCTGAAGAACCGGTACCGCTCCTCCACCGCCAGGCGATACGCGGCCAGGGTCGCCTCGCGCCCGAGGAAGGCCGACACCAGCATGAGCAGCGTTGACTGGGGCAGATGAAAGTTGGTCAGGAGCGCATCCACCACCTGAAACCTGAATCCCGGCAGAATGAACAGCTGCGTGTCCCGCGCCCCAGAAGCGACCCCACCGGCGCCCTGCGCGAACGTCTCCAGCGTCCGCACCACCGTGGTGCCCACCGCCACCACGCGGCCTCCCGCAGCCCGAGTGGCGCTGATCGCTTCGGCGGTCGCCGCGGGCACTTCGCAATGCTCCGCATGCATCACGTGTCGCGAGACGTCGTCCACGCGCACCGGGAGGAACGTGCCCGGGCCCACGTCCAGCGTCACGAACACCGTGCGCACGCCCTTCGCCCGCAGGGCCTCCAGCGTGGCCGTCGAGAAGTGCAACCCCGCCGTGGGCGCCGCCACCGACGTGGTGCGCGCGCCAAAAACCGTCTGATAGCGCTCATCATCAGCCGACGTTGGCGCCCGCGTGATGTAGGGCGGGAGCGGAAGCTGCGCATGCCGCGCCAGCAGCGCTCCCAGCCCCTCCACACTCGAGAATCGAACCAGGTACTCGCCTTCTCCCCGGGCCTCGACGATGGTCGCCTCAAGCCCCGGCGCAAGATCGATCACCGCGCCCGCCTTGAGCCCCTTGCTGGCCTGTCCGAGACACACCCACTGCGAGCTCCCCTCGAGGCTCGCCAGTGCAGCCTCCGGAGACGAACCCACCGGTCGGCACAACAGCAACTCGACCCGGCCGCCCGTCCCCACCTTCTTTCCCAGCACCCGTGCGGGGAAGACCCGGGTGTCGTTGAGCACCAGCAGGTCGCCCGAGCGCAACAACTCGGGGAACTCCCGAAACATGCGGTGCGTCACCGTCCCGGACGGCCGCCGAACGTGCAGGAGGCGTGATGCGTCGCGAACATCCAACGGGTGCTGCGCCACGAGTTCCGGCGGCAGGTCGAACTGGAATTCAGACGCCCGAGTCACCGCTCCTCAATACAACGTTTGGAGTTCGGTCCCAGGGTAGTAGTGCGAAAGAATTTCAGTGTACGTCCGGCCCTGCTCCGCCAGGCCCTTGGCGCCCCACTGACAGAGGCCGGCACCGTGACCGCTCCCGTGCCCCTTGAGCGTGTACCCCGCGGGCCCCTTGGTGACGTCGAACCAGAGACTCTTCACCCGGCCGTACCCGAGCTTCTCGCGAAAAGTCACCGCGTCGATCGAGCGCCCGTCGCCCAGTGAGACGCGGCGCGCCCGACCGGCCCCCGTCCGCCCCATGACCTCGAGGTGATTGCCTGCCCCGGCGAACCGCTCTTTGATCTCACGCTGCGGAAGCAGCATCTCCCACCGCGACGGAGCCATCCCCGAACAGGGGCAGCTGACGCTCTTGAGGTACGGCAACGGTCGGCCCAGCGCCTCCGCGCCCGATTCGGTGCGACCACCACACGACGCGTGGAAGTAGGCCTCGATCGGCTCCAGATCGGCGGTCAGAATCTGGCCCCGGGTCTGCTCCACCGCCTGGCGCGTGCGGGGATCTTCCGCCTCCAGCCCTTTGTAGACCTGGCTGATCACGCTGCTCCCCAGGTGGACCGGCTGGCCGAACTGCTCAATCTTCTTTCTCAGCGCATAGGTGCGCGCGGCGACCGCTTGCGCTTTGAGCGCCTCCAGGGGGAAGCCTGGCGGCATTTCGCTGCCCAAGACGCCTTCGAGGTACGCCTCCAGCGGCAGCACATTCACGAGCAGCAGCTTGTCCCCATTGGCGATGGCCGCGATCGCCCCACGCACCCCCTGCTTCCCCACCGTCAACGCCGCCTCGTCGGTCTCTCCCGCCACCTGCACCGCCGGCCACGACCGGCCACCGCCTTCAATGGCGACCGCGCCGTCCCTGGCGACCAGCACCACCCGGTCTGTCTGCAGGTTCGACCAGGTCACCACGTCGGCGTCGGGGCCCGCGCGGAGCCGAGAACCCGTGATGGTGACGCGCGTCGCCCCTCGCTCCAGCGCGATGCGCATGGTTTCCGCCGCAACGACGTCGAATGTCGCCAGAAAAACCACGGCTGCCCCGAGGCATGAACGCACATCGTCATCGTAGAGCCACTGGTCGGTCGGCCAAGAAACTGGCAGACAGCCCACGTGAATCTGTCCCCTCTCCAGCTCACACGGGGTCTCCAGACCATTCCCACCCGGGCCGCCCAGGTCCTCGGGCACGCGCTGCTCGATGACGACGCGACGCTTGAGCTCAACGCCGGCCGGTACGGCATCGACGAGACGCGGTTCTGCCGACTTCTGGCGCGTAGCCTCACCCCTCTGGTTTCCAGCCTCGAGCCTGCCTCGGTCGGTGACGAGACCGGCGACGCGGCGGTCGCACCGGCCCTGCATGAGTTTCTCCGCACCGGGAGTGCGGCCGACACCTCCCCCACCCTTGAAGTCGCACGCGCCCTGCGGACCCACCGCCTTGAGATTCGGGCCGCCCTCGAGCAGGCGCACACCTCGCCAACCGCCATTCGGCAGGCCCAGCGAGAGACGGTGGTCCGGCGGCTTCTGATCGCGATACTTCTTGCAGTGACCGCCTGGTTGTATGCCAATCGCCCGCCGGAAATTTCCCACCCCACCTTCATCCCGAGAAGCCTCAATGCGCCTCCTCCTTAACCGCCCCCTCATTCGCCTCGCTGCCCTCTGCCTCGTGGTCGGCACCCTCGGCTGCCCCAAGAAGGCCCCCACCAACATCGCGGGGACCGACGACGAATTGTTCGATTCACTCGGCGCAAAACTGGAGGAACTCCGGTCTCGCGGCGGGGCAATCGCCGACTGCAACGACGCGTGCGCGCTCAAAGCCGACGCGTGCGGCCTCTCCAGCGCCATCTGCGACGCCGCCGGTCGAAAGACCGACCGCGCTGACTTTCAGAAGAAGTGCGAGCAGGCGCAGGAGGAATGTGCCCGCGCCAACGACCAATGCAGCGGGTGCAAGAAGTGACGCGCCCCGCCCCGGCGATGGTGCTCACGCTGGCCCTCGTCGTCACGCCAGCGCTCGCCGACGACCTGACCGTCGAACAACTCGCCGAAATTCAGCATCAGCAGGAAAAGGCGGGCAAGGCGTTCGACGAGGCCCCGGGGGCCAAGAACGCCAAAGAGATGTCGCGCGAAGAGCGCGCCGAACTCGCGAGGAAGCGAGCGGCCGCCGACCAGGCGGTGCTCGAGAAATTCGGCGTCGACGCCAAGACGGTCGAGCGGGCAAAGTCGCACCTGGGGCGAGACGACCGCACCGCGCTCAAGGCGAAGGTGGAAGCCCTGGAGGCGAAGGAGAAGGCAGCCAAATCCGCCGGGGCCCCCGACGCCGAGCGCGCGCCCGAGGACGTGGAAGTTCAGGTCGGAGCTGGTCCCGGAGAGAGAACGGCCCGGCCCGCGAAGCCGTCACCCGCCGCGAAGAAACCCGGTCGCCGACGCTAACGGCCGCGGCGCGGTCCGCGCCGTCCACACTGCGTCGTAGGGGCAGGCGCAATCGGTCTGTTCGGGTTCCGGGTATTCGTATCGCTCAGACTTGTAGTTTCGAAAGACCGTAGAGCGCTCTCGGCGCTCCAGCATGTACTGCGGTTGCAGTGTGACCTTTCCCCCGCCTCCAGGGAGATCGACGGCGAAGTGCGGAATAGCCAGCCCCGAGGTGAATCCCCGCATCTGGTCGATGATCTGTACGCCCACCTGCAGCGGGGTTCGAAGGTGCTCGCACCCCTCGGCCACGTCCATCTGATGCATGTAGTACGGGCGCACGCGCATCTTGAGACAGGCGTGCGCAAGCTCGGTCATGATGCGCGCACTCGAGTTGATGCCGCGCATCAGCACCACCTGGTTTTCAACCGGCACCCCGTGGTCGACCAGCCGCTCGCACGCCGCGCGCGCCTCGACCGTCACCTCCTTCGGGTGGTTGAAGTGCGTGATCACGTAGAGCGGCGCGTGGCGCCGGAGCGTCGTGGCCAGGGCGTCCGTCACCCGCATCGGCAAGCACACCGGCATTCGAGTCCCGATGCGAATCATCTCCACGTGCGGAATTGAGCGGAGCTGAGCGAGCAGTTCGTCCAGCCGCTCGTCGCGGAGGAGGAGCGGGTCGCCTCCAGAGACGAGGACGTCACGAATTTCTCGGTGCGCCGCGATGTAGGCGACCGCCTCGTTGAGCGCGGCGCGACTCAACTCCGCCTCGCCTCCCTTGGTAATTCGCCGCCGCGTGCAGTGCCGGCAATAGACCGAACAGGCATCGGTCGCCAGCAGCAGAACCCGGTCGGGGTACTTGTGGACCAACGCTTCGCCGGGCCTCGTCTTGTCTTCGCCCAGCGGGTCTCGCAGCTCACCCGGTCGCTTCTGGGCCTCTGCAGCCACCGGAATCGCCTGCATGCGCACCGGGCAGGTCGGGTAGTCCGGGTCGATCAGCGACAGATAGTACGGCGAAATCCCGATGCGGAATTGCGAGGCGGTGTCGATGCAGCCGCGTCGCTCGTCCTCGGTCAGTGGCAACGCCTGCTCGAGCGAAGCCCGGTCGCGCAGCGCGTGCCGCATCTGCCAACGCCAATCGTTCCACTCGGCGTCGGTGACATCTGCGAACTGAGGGGGCCGCGGGCGCGAACTCACGCCGACTGTTCGCGCCAATAGCGTTGGCCCGCTTCCGGAAGGGTGTAGATGGGGTCGAAGTACTCGTACTGCCGGGTGAGCGCGTCGGGGTCGGCAGCCTCGATGCCGGTCCGATAATTCTTGGTCCAGTACGAGACGCCGCGCTCGCGGTCGTACCTGGCCAACTGGTGCACCCAGCGCTTCCCCACGAACGGAACGTCACACACGATGCGCGGCGTGGCGAAGCCCGGCAGGTACCCCATCAAGTCGTGTTGGAGTGCCTGCGCTTCCCAGACCGCCAACCGCCAGTGCTCGGAGTTGGGAATCATGTCGCACATGTAGAAGTAGTACGGGAGGATCTTCGCGTGATCGAGCAGCATGAAGGACAGGTCGAGCAGGTCCTTCGCGGTTCCATTGACGCCCCGGAGCAGCACGCCCTGGTTGCGAACGTCGCGAAACCCGATCTCGAGAAGCTTCTTGGCGGCTTTTCCAAGCAGGGGTGTCACCTGCGCCGCTGAGTTCACGTGCGTGTGGAGCGCGAGGTCCACGTTCCGCTCGAAGGCTTTCTTCGCGATGCGCTCGAGCGCCGCGAGCACGTTGTCTTGCAGGAAGTGCTGCGGAATCCCCATCAGCCCTTTGGAGGCCAGGCGAATGTCACGAATGTTCGAGATATCGAGCAGCGCGGAGACGAACGCCTCCAGTTGTTGAATGGGGACGTTCGCAATGTCGCCCCCCGAGACAACCACATCGCGCACCGACGGCGTCTTGCGCAGGTACTCCAAAATCTGCTGCCAGCGCTCTGGCTGCGCGGTGTGGAATTTCAACTTCTCCACCTGAGGAACGTCGTTGCCCACCAGGTCCATGCGCGTGCAGTGGCCGCAGTACTGGGGGCAGGTCGAAAGAAGTTCCGCCAGCACCTTGGTGGGGTACCGATGCGTCAGCCCCTCCACTTTCCACATCTCCGCTTCGTGGAGCGAATCTCGCGAGGCCTTCGGGTGATTCGGCCATTCGACATTCCGGTCGTCGAACGCAGGAAGCATGTAACGACGAAGCGGATCTGCCCAGAGGTCCGAAAAGTCCATCGTGTTGATCATGTGCGGCGTAATCAACATCGACATCGTGGCGCGCTCCTGCCCGTCGCGCGCGATGCTCGCGGCGAGTCGCTCAGGCAACAGCGCGCCGAGCGCGGCTTGCAACTCCTTCAGGTTCTTGACCGTGTGCTTGCGCTGCCACAACGCGCTCTCCCATTCCGATTGGGTCACGTCCCGGTACCCGGGAATGCGCTTCCAGTCCGGCTCTACGAACTGTCGAGCCACGGGGTACTGAAACGGCTGGTTCGAACCGGTGGCCGCTGACGTCGTCTTCGGAACAGACATGGCCCCGTGTATAGCGCACTCTCGGCGCGAACTACTCGACCGGAACGTTGATCAGCCGGCTTGGCACGTCTTCCGTAATGGTGACGTCCTGGGCGCGAGAAGTTCGCCCGTTGAGACGAAAACTGACCGAGTGTTTTCCCACCGGGAGCACGACCGGGTTCGACAGCACCACTGGCGTGCGGGCCCCCACTGGTTGCCCATCGACGATGACCTCGGCGCCCGCCTTCGTGGTGGAGCAGATCAACTTGCCTGTCTTGCCTGAAGTCGACGGCCGAGCCGCACGCGCCCCGGTCGAGCCCGCCTCCACACGCGGAGGTGGTGTCGTACTCTTCGCCGTTGTCGACCCGGTCGGCTCCGTCGTCTTCGAAGTGCCTGAGCGGTTCCGAGGCCCGTCCGCATCCACGTTGGTTCGTTGCTTCTGAGTCTTCTTCTTATCGGCCGACCCGGGTTCTGCCCCTGACTCTGCGTCGTCCTTCTGCAGTTCGAACGAGATGGGCAGCTCCGGTTTCCGTTCAGGGTTTTCGATGATGATGCTCTGCGAGCGAAAGCCGTCTTTTGAGGCCAGCACCCGGTACGTGCGAGCGAACTCCAGGTCCGACAACCGGAGCTCAGGGGTCATACCGACGACTTTGTTGTCCATCATGAGCACGATGTCCGGCTGCGGACTCGTCAGGATCAGGGTGTACCCGGTCGCAACGGTGGAGCCGGACCGAGGAGGCTTCTCAGTCGACTCCAGCGCCACCGTCCGACGCACCGCGGTCGCGGGCGCCGCGTCGACCTCGAAGGTCTGCGAGACAAAGCCAGGCGCAGCCACCACCACCCGATACCGGCCCGGTGGCACCGGAATCGAACCATCGGCCGGAACGTCGAGTTCGAGCGAGGCGATTTGCACCCGGGCGTGGGCATTCGAGGGCCCCACGGCAAACTGCAGCTGCGCGGGAGGACTGCCCCCCAGGCGCGCCAGTCCAAGCCCCGCCGCGATCGCCAGCACCAGGAGCGCCGCGCTCCCAATCGTCAGCTGTTGCCACGGCAACAGGGCGCGCCAACGCAGCTTGAGCGCTTCGGTCAACGCCCCCGGGTCGGTGCGCGCCTGACTGGGCTCGCCCCCCTGAGCTGAAGGTGCACGTTGAGGCCGAGCTCGGCTCGGGGAGGAGGCCGACACCACCTCAGGTCGCTCGGTGGCCACGCCTGAAGTCGCGTCATCCGCCGGGAGCATCCGCGTCTCGCCGTCGAACGGTTTCGCACCGGACAATGCGTCGGACTTCTGAATCGCCGTCGCACCGTCGTTCATCACCCCGCCACCGATAATCACCTGGCCCCGGGGCTTCTTGGAGGCGCTCACCGAGCCGCTGTTCGAGGGCTGATCGCCGCGACTCGTGTGCACGCCGCTCGGCTCCAGCGGTCGGAGGATGGTCTCCGACGGCACCGGCGACACCGGGGCCGCCCCATGCCCCAGCGCCTTGGAGTCGATCAGCGCGGTCGGTTCCGAAAAGTTGGGGGCCGCCCTCGCGTCGGGCTCGGGCTTCCGGGCCGGCGAAATTGCGCGCGACGACGTGGTGGGCGCCGCCACGATCCCGGTCGCTTCGAGCTCCGCCGGCCGCTGCACCGCGGCGAACTGCTTCATCCGCGCGTTCTCGCGCGCCAGCTCACCGGGGAACAGCTCCTTCATGAAGGCCGCGAGGTGCTTGCCGCTGTAAAGCGTTTCGCGCGCGAGCAGGAACTTCATCAAATCTTCCTGCAGCTCGCTGGCCCATTGATACCGCTCGTCTGGCTCACGCGAGAGCGCACGCATGACGATGGTCTCGAGTCCAGCGGGGATTTCGGGGTTCAGGCTTCGCGGCCGGGGCACTTCGGCATTGCGCACCTTCTCCAGGGTTGAGAAGTCGCTCTCTCCCACAAAGAGTTTCTCGCCGGTCAGGCTCTCGTACAGGATGACGCCGACTGCAAAGACGTCGCTTCGGCGATCGATCGGGTTTCCCCGCACCTGTTCGGGGCTCATGTACCCGAACTTCCCTTTCAGAATTCCGGCCTGGGTCTTCTGACTTCGATTGGCCGCCTTGGCGATGCCAAAGTCGATCAACTTCACTTCCCCGTCGTAGCTGACGAGTATGTTCTGAGGCGAAATGTCCCGATGAATGATTCTGAGTTCCTGGCCGAGCGCATCCTTTCGACGGTGCGCGTAGTCGAGCCCCTCGCAGATCTTTGAGGCGATGTAGACGGCTTGCGGCACGGGCATCGCGCCGTTGTCTCGCCGGAAATGCTCGACGATGGTGCGAAGGTCGCGACCTGGCACGTACTCCATCGCGATGTAGTAGGCGTCGTCGTACTTCCCGAGCTCGTGAATGTGCACGATGTTGGCATGGTTCAGCTGAACGCTGATCCGTGCCTCATCGATGAACATGTTGATGAATTCCTGGTCCTCCGCCATCGTGGGAAGAATTCGCTTGATGGCGAGAATTCGTTCGAACCCTTCGACGCCGAACGCCTTGGCGACAAACACCTCGGCCATGCCGCCGACGTTCAGCCGCTCAAGCAGCAGGTATTTGCCGAAAATGACGGGCTTCTTCATCGTGGATTCAGACCACCAATAGCTCGACGCAGGGTAATCGGTACAGCGTCCTGAAGGGCTCGCCTACCGCTCGAATGTTCCCCAATTGGGCCGCGGAAGCGCCCCTCGTGCAGCGTGCCGGCAACCCGCTGTTCAGCTCAGGGCGCCTGGGCTCGATGTGGCCCGCGACGCGTGAGGGCCCCCACGCACGTGTGCGGCCCAGCGCGCGACCAAACGCCAACACCCCAGACGACAGCCGCGCGCCGCAGACGCAGGTCGCTTGGGAGCACTCGGGATTCCTCAGACAGGGAGTGGGAGCTCGTCCCCAGTTGGACACGACGAAGGCGCGGAGCTCGAGACCGGCCGAGTGGCCAAAAAAAAGAGCCCCGCTGGTCATTTGACCAGGGGGCTCAGGAAAAAATCCGGCAGCGACCTACTCTCCCACGCGGTTTCCCGCGAAGTACCATCGGCTCTGGTGGGCTTAACTTCCGTGTTCGGGATGGGAACGGGTGTGACCCCACCGATATAGCCACCGGAAACTTGTTTGTTCATACGAAGGGTTTTCAATTTCAACCTGATGCATATCGGGCCTGTGGCCTCGACCTTGACCTCGAATCCATTAGTCCGACTCGCGTCGCACCAAAAAGAATGAGGAGAGTTAGCCTCACGACCTATTAGTACCGGT
>CAZFXD010000137.1:0-12699 GCA_964522795.1 uncultured Myxococcaceae bacterium | reverse complement strand
CCATCGCCTTGCTCGTGAACTCGGGGCCGTTGTCGCTGACGAGCATCGGGAAGACGCTTTCGCCTGCGCCGAGCGCGCGCAGGATGCGCGCGAGGCGCTCTCCCGAGAACGACGTGTCGACCTCGAGCGCTACGCATTTTCGAGTGAAGTCATCCACGACGGTGAAGACGCGAAACCTGCGTCCGCTCTCCGTGACGTCGCTGACGAAGTCCATGCTCCAGCGCTCGTTGGGCCGCGTCGCGGGAGGAAGGACGGTGCGAGGCGACGCCGCCATGCGACGACGTCGCTTCGTTCTCACCGACAGGCCTTCGGCTCGGTACAGACGGTACACCCGCTTGTGGTTGACGAGGTCGCCACCACGCCTCAGAAGCAGATGAAGTCGCCGGTAGCCCCAACGCGGGCGCGCCGTCGCGTGAGCCCTCAGTTTCTCCAGCAACTCTGTCGGCGCGGGCTTGATGCTCTCGTAGCGGTGACTGGTCCGCGATGCGCCGAGCGCACGGCAAGCCTTGCGCTCGCTCACGTTGAACTCCGCCTGCAACCAACCCACGGCCTGGCGGCGTGCCGTGGGCTTCACCATTTTTTTCGATTCACCGCCCGCAGCATCTCGAGGTCGAGCAGCTGGTCGGCCACCATCCGCTTGAGCCGCGCGTTTTCGTCCTCAAGCTGGCGCAGGCGCTTGGCATCGCTGACGTCCATCCCGCCGTACTTCGACTTCCATCGAAAGAACGTGGTGACGGCGACGCCAAGTCGCCGAGCGACGTCCTCCGCCTTCGCTCCGGCTTCGTTTTCCTTCAGCGCTCGAATGATCTGCTCTTCGGTGTACTGCGACTTCCTGGGCATGTGTCCTCCGCTACAGCATTGGAGGACTCACACTTCAGCTGGTCCAGTTTTCGGGGGGCAGGTCACCGAAGTGGACGTTTCCGCAAGCGAATTGGCTGAGCCGAACCGGTTGCTCTCGGAGCTGTTCCATGACCTCTGCTGGTCCGTGGGTCGAGCGCCGTTCGACAGCGCTGAGGCTGAGCAGCTGATCGAGACTCGCGTGCAGGCCGAACGAACGAGGCTTCGCGCGAAGTGAGGCTCACGATCACGCCGCAGCGGAGCCATCAGTTTCGCTATCCGCACTGCCGGCGAGGGCCTGATGCCCCTCGTACCAATGACTGGTCTGCGATGCACCGCTCACGCAGACGCCCGATGCCTCCGCTACTTCTTCTTCCTGATCAAGACCCCGGGACCAAACGCCTCAGTGGAGGCTAGTAAGTCATCTGAAAAAGCCGCACCGTCCTCCGTCATGGTCACCTTCGCGGGTCGAGGTTGCGCATCGTCGACGTCGTCGAAAACGAGCGCGGACGACACCTTCCCTTCGGCCCAAAGCGCGACCGAGGACTTTCGACCGCTCTCGTGAAAGTGAATCTCTGGTCCGTCCCGCACGCCGTTCTTGAACGTGGCCTCACTCTGCTTGTCGCCGTTCTCACGCCACGTCGTCATGAGCCCGTCCTTCTTGCCAGCGACGTAGGGCACCTGAGTGTTCTTCTGCCCGGTGGCGTACCAAGTGAAGGTCGGGCCTTCTAGAACGCCCGCGCGGTAGGTTTCTTCCGCGCGCTTCTGCCCGTTCGGGTGCCAATTCGTCACCAGTCCGTCAGGCACACCCCCGTGGAAATCGATATCGGTCACTTTGTGGCCATTCTCATCCCACACGGATACCCGCCCTTCCTCCTTGCCTCCGACGCAGGTTGATTCTGATCTCTTCTGGCCGTTCTCGTGCCAGACGGTCACGAGCCCTTCTTCCTTTCCGTTCTTGAACGTCACTTCGGAACGTCGTTGTCCGTTTTCATAGAAAAATTCCCAGTGCCCTTCTCGCCGCAGGCTGAAATCCCACATAGCGCGAACGTGTCCGCGCTCCTTGGTTGTGCTTGTGCCCGGGAATTTGACCTCTTGGAAAGTGAGGTCGTCGGGAGGCGAAGCGTTGGCTGAGTTGGTCCCCTTCACTCCGAAGGTGCGGTCTATCGCGTTCGCTAATTCTTCATGGTTGGGAACCTGCACGTGCTCCCTTGTCGCAATGGACGGCGACCGTCCTCTCCGAAGCCAGCGACGGAGCATTGCGTTCATTGTTGTCGCATCCGATAGACCCGCGCGCAGTTGCTCCATCGGGACGCCTGCGACAATCGCGTCGACTCGTTCTCGCAGAACAAGGGGGAGGTTTGAGTCTTCGCCGCGCCACTGAGCCACTTCGCGTTCGCTGACGGAACTGTAGAAGTAAGGGAATGAGAGTCGGCAACGCAACGCCGCTTCATCGGCCGACAACCCGCGCTTTCGAAGTGCGATGAAACTCGCAAGGGCCGAAACCTGGTCATTGTGGTCAAGCATCGCCATCGCTTGGATGGTCATCTGGTTCCAGGCCGCCAGGTCCTCATCGGTAACCAGCGAGCGGTCGTCTTCGTGAACCTGTGGTGCAGGCAGCGGCGCTCCGAACGCGCGCCACCACAAGAACGCAATGGTGCGACGGGCGAACCACAGGACGACGCCGATCGGCATGCTGAAAAGAAGCCACCACATCATCACCTCCGAAACGGTACCGATTGCGTCCCCGGATTACCGTTAGGCGCTTTCTCACTCCGACGGATCTGAGACCTGCGTCCTGAGAAGCGTGGGCTGATCAGCCTTGGGGGCATCGAGGACACCTTGCGTGAACTTTCGCGAGTACCAGCAACGGTCAGTGGAGCTGGCGCGTTCGTACGTTCCACTAATCCGCAGAAAGCGATCCTGCTCCGCGCCAGGCCAGCTCTCAACCATTCGCTGAATCACCGCGGCACGTTGGGCAGATGTCGGATTCTTTGGTTCCGGCACGTTCGTTAACTCGGCATCGGCCGCTTCAAAATGGCTGTCCAGCATCTCCTCCAAGATCGAGTCAGTGATGCGAGCGAACGGTTGCACCTCATCGACGCCGGCGCGGTTCTCGGAGAACAGTGCGCACCATTCATCATTTGCAGCCAGCACAACCTTCAGCTGGGCTTTTGATCGGCGCAGCAGCGCATCGGACGGAAGCCGGCGTGCCCCTTTCAAGACGAGTCGCGTGAATTCTCGGATCACCTCGCGATCGCCTTCGCGCTCCGGAAGGCCCTCGTACCACCGCTTCGTCGGCGCGTGTCGGTCTAACAGCCGCAAGAATAGTTGGTGGAACCGAGCGGTTCTTCCCGGGCGTGCTTGAGCGTTTGCCGTTGCAGGCAAGAACAGTAGCGCCGCTGCGATGGGGCCAAGGTATTTATGGATTCCTACGACCCTGCCATGTGGATTCCTACGTATGGCTGCTGACATGCGTGGTCCCCCTCGTCGCGTCCAAGTGCGGGCGCGGCTATCATGCCATCAGGTGAAGGTCTGAAGCAGAGAAACGGGGGACGTGATGAAAGCGACGGTGGCGGACCTCAAGGCGATGTTGGGCAGATTTTCTGCCTTCAACAAAATCAGCCCGAATGGACACGGGCACAAGGTCGCAGCCTTCCTGCGCCTTTGCGGGGCGCTGGAGCCGGCGCTGGTATTCATCGATTCGAATCAGCGCGCAGAGTGGCTGGACGTGGTTGCGGAGGTTCACGACTGGCTCGATCGAAGAGGCATAGACGGTTTTGCGTTGGACAGGCAGCGACTGGAGCGCCTCTACGAGCTTGCGTCTGACAGCGACCTGAAAAGCGAGGCGACTGGGCTCTTCGAGTTCGTTGCGAATCCCAAGCTCAGATCAATCGTGGATTCAAACTACGCCGCATTGCTGTGGGCCATACGAGCGGATCAGCACCAGCTTGTCTGCGTTGTGGTCGGCGCGCTCGCAGAAACGCTCCTGCTCGATGCAGCGATGATCGCTCCGAACTATTCGGACGACCTGTTGCACGCGACATTCGGGAAGCTGGTGAAGCATTGCTCGCGTGCCGACGTCGGCATTCTCGACGACAAAGCACGACCTCTCGCAGAGACGATGAGGGACTGGCGCGACTTCATCCACCCCGGCGTGCAGTTTCGAAACGAAGTGCAGGTCGATGGAGCGGAAGCGCTTGCCGCACCCGGCCAGCTGGGCACGCTGTCAAAACACATCCGGCGTTGGCACTCGTCGCGGTGAGATGCTCCAGTCTCCCTGGGGAATCGAAACGACGGCTCCATCATCCCGCTTCGGGCCAAGAACAAACTTCGGGAGCCAACTGACGCGATCGATGCCGTGCTGGCGAAGGGTCCGATAGGTTCGCTATGGGGGAAACGTGATTCTTTTCGTAGCAGTGGTCGTTTTGTTCGGGTTCGCGAAGCGACTGCGAACGCACTATTGGGTCAGCTCGGCGGTTGCCTGTGGCCTGCAGGTGATGGCGGCCCTCCTGTTCGCGGGCGGGGGAAGCATCCAGAATCCACAGGGGGACGGCTGGATAACTTGGGCCATCCGCCCAGCGTTCGAGCAATGGCCGCTGCTCGCTTTGTTCCCCGGCGTCCTCAACATTGTTGTCGGGTGGGCGATTCCGCTCTGGCTCGTTCGGAACTCCTGGTTGATTACTAAGCGCGAGCGCGAAGTGCTGGCCCGGGAACACGAAGCGGGCGGCCCCCTGCCTGTTCAGCCGCCGCCTTTTTGGTGGCACTACTAAGCGTTGGAGACCTCAGCGGCGATTCCTCCCCCATTTTGATCCGTTGCGGGAGGAACAACGTCAGGCGGAACCCCCGGAGCGTTTTCTTCCCGGGCCCGACAGCGTCAGAACCCCCGTCGGCCGCAATTGCTGCTGCAATCCCGCTGCAGTCACCACCCGAGCAGTGCCCTTTCTCTTGGCAACACGCGGCGTTGGCCAGAGAGGCACGGGCACTGAAAATCCCCGTGTCGGTGGTTCGATTCCGCCCCTGGGCACTCGCTTCATTGAAGCCCGCTCTCGCAGAATCCTCCGATGCAGGCGAGGCCGCTCAAGCAGTCCGCCCCCGAAGCGCACGCGTAACCTCCACCGCTCTGTTCGCAGAGGCCGGCCGTGCACTTTTCCGACAAGCAGTCAGCAGCTCGGTTGCACGCGTGTCCGGCGACGGTCAGGTCGGGCGTCGCACAGAGACCGGCGGCGGTGCATCCGCCCACCACGCAGTCGCCATTGATGTGACACGCGCCTCCCGACGGGCTCGCCTCGCAGAAACCCTGCGTGCACCGGTTGGACAGGCACGAAGCACTGCTCACACAGGCCCCGCCCGCTTCCGTGAGCGGCGGCGGCACCGAAGGAGCGCCGCAGTCGTCGTTGTCGCACTTCCCGCCGCTCCACGTCCGAGGGCACGGTCGCTCGGAAACGGTCACCGTGTTCGAACTCGCTTTGCTCGGCGACGCGTGGAGAAACGTGAGCGCGGCCTTGCCAAAGCCCGCGGGGCCAAGCGCCGCAGTCTTCACCCACACTTCGTAGACCACGCGAAAGTCCCAGCCCGGCGCGGCTGCGTTGGGGGAGTACGCGCTGTCGGTGGCGGGCGAACTCACCGTGTACGCCGTGTAGCCGCGCTCGTTCAGGTTTCGATCAAGCGACGACGACCACTCGAGAATTGCGGCCGCGTCGCCGCTGATCATCTTGCCGTCGCCGCCCAGCACTCCAAGGCTGCGGTAGCCGGACGGCGCCGTGGCATCGGCGCTGATGTAGTCGAGCTTGAATTCGAGCGCCGTCTTCCCTGCGCCGTCGACGAGGGCGAGCTGAGCGTGGTCGCTTCCCACGAGGTCTCGGTACGTGTGCGCCTTGTGGCTCGAGGCTGCCCACCCGATAGCGGCGGGGCCAAACGTGTTGTCGACGAAGTCCGGGTCGAGCGTCAGGCGCACGTGCACCACGCTGATGCCCTGCAAGACCTCGAGCTTGTGCTGCACCGTGGCGGCGGGGGTCACCTTGGTGCCCCCGAAGAAACACGCGATCGACGCGCCCGAAAATTCAGCGGCGCCCAGGGTGCCTGAGCCGGGAAATTGAGGACCGGCCGGCAGCACCGTCGGCGAAGCGCCGGAGGGCGTCGGAGACGGCGGGGGATCCGCGATTCCGACCGACCTCCCAGCGCAGCCCCAGGAAGCGAGCAGCAGCACGAGTCGAGCGACAGTGAGGTGGACGCGAGTGGTTCGCGACATGGGCGGCTCCGAACGAGAGGTTCGAGTCCGTAGAGCAAGCACACGGCCAGCCCGATGGCGCGCGCAGCCATGCGACTTCACTTGGAAGGCCGCGGGCCGGGCGCCCCGCTGGAGGCGCGCGCCATCACCGAACTGGAGCACCCGCGTGCCGAAACAGGCTCACGCCACCTGCGCTGCTCCGGTCATGTGTCCTCGAAAAATCACCCACGCTTCTGACTCCTGAAAATCCCGGTGCCGCCGGTTCGATTCCGCCCCTGGGCGCTCGCTTCATTCCGGGTTCGAGGCGTTGGGTCCCTCCGTTGGTGGCGGTTCGCGCCTCCAGCGAGACCTTCCCGAGGTGCGACGGTGTCGGATGCTTGACCCTGCAGGGCGCTCCAAGCTGCTGAGCGGTCTCGCGTTTCATCTCCCGATTCGCCATCGCTGAGTTGGCCTGGACGTTGCTCAACCTGGCCAGATGCGCTCCTCAAAAACGCAGGTCTGGTTCTGGGTCACGGTGGTGCGGAGCTCGCTTCTGGGGCTCGGGTGCGGCTCGCCGTTGGCCGAAATGGAACCTTCCCTCGTCGGCGACGGAAGCTCGTTCGACGCCCTGGCGACCGATGGCGGCACGGTCTGCGACCGCCTGCGGAACGCCATGCCGGTGGTGCCGCTCTCCGACGCTGAGCGCGCGCACATGGTGAGCGTGGCGGACTTTGGCGCGGGCAACGGCGGCGACGACGCGCAGCGCATCACAGCCGCCCTGGCTGTCGCTGCGAACGAGGGGGCGACCGTGTTCTTCCCTCGCGGCGTCTACCAGGTGCAGAGCCAGGTCACCGTTCCCTTGGGCGCCACGGCGTTGCGGCTCCGCGGTGAAGGCGCCGACCACACCCAGATTCAGCTGGCGCCGGGACTGTTCTTCATCGACTCACCGAGCTCGTTCTCGGCCATCGACGTCTCGGACCTGACGATCCGCGGCGGCCGCGGTGCGCTGCGGACGCGCGCGTACGAGAACTTCGTCAAGCTCGCGTCGAAGCTCGTCACCCGCTGCCGCTTCGAGGAATACACAGGGGCCGCCATCACCAGTAACTCCGCCGACTACCCAAACTGGGCGGTGACCAACAGCGTCTTCCATGCGGTCCCCGACACGAACTCCATGGGGCTGGTGCTGGCCGGAACCGGAGGCAACGACGTCCACGACAACTGCTTCATCGACAACCGCATTCACATCAAGGCGCGCGCCGGAGGAAAGAACGACGCCCTCTCGTACAACGAGTTCCGCTGGAGCCGCACGCCTGCGGACGCCCGCCCCCGCGCGGCGGTCTGGGCAGTCGCGGGTGAGGAGTCGAACAACGGTCAGGGCTTCGCCATCGTCGGGAACCGATTTGACGGCCACCACCTCCGCCGCGGCGATGCCTTCATCCTGCTGGCGGAGACTGAGAAGCCCGAGTCGCGGCGCAATGCGCCACTGCTCGCGGGTGCGGGAGTGAATTCGGACGAGAACTGGCCCGTGCTGGCCCAGCGGTTTGACCGCTACGTCTCGCAGACCATCATCAACCACAACACCTTCGTGGAGCCCGCGTGCGGTGCCCTCCCGCTCATCTTCAGCGCGATTGATCACCCTCAAGGGCTGCGGGCGGGCGACAACGAATGGGTCGGAGCCGCCGCCACGTCGTATCTCACCTTCGCCGCGCCCGACGCCGTGCCTTCGGCCGCCGACAAGCGTTCGCGCACCAATATCTTCGGTCCTGATTGTGGGCTTCAACCCCGCGCTTTCACCATTCCCGACGGGTGGGGGACGAAGAACTCGACGCCCTCGGCTGAACCCAACGCTCGGCGCTTGACCCGCGACCCTCCGTTGCCGATGCGTCTGGTGGATGCGACCACCGTGCTTCCAGGCGTGGGGCCTCGGGCGCACTCGTGGCTCAACCTGGCCTTCCAGGCCGCGTGTGACCAGCGGGCCGGCCTGTACCTGCCGCCCGGTCACTATTCGATTGATGAGCAACCCCTGGCGCCGTGCGACAACGGGGTGGTCGAAATCGTCGGAGCCGGCGCGTCGCAGACGTTCATCGAGAACCGCACCCAGGGATACGCCGTCGAAGCTGCGGGCGCGGTGCACGCCACCTACGTGCGAGACATCACCTTCAGCGGTGGCACCGGTGTGCTGCACTATCCGCGAAATTCAGAAATCGCGGTTCGGCCCGCCACCCACGTCGTGTTGCGAAATCGGTTCTTTCACTTCAGTCAGGCGGCCGTGCTCGATGAAGGCGGCGAAAAAGATCGCTGGGTCATCGTCGGCAATCACATCAACGCTGACGTGTTCGACAACCCCGACGGCGGCTACAGCGCTGGCTTCGTGCTCGCCGACTCGAGCCACGGGCTGATTGAACGGAACAACTTCGCGGTCGTGAAGGTGGACCTCAAGTTTCGCGGTGTGGACGACATGGTGGTGGCCGCCAACACGCTCCTGCTGGGAACGGCGAAGGGCGATGCGGGCGAGGACCTCTGGCACGACGGGGGAATCAATGTCTGGGTCGTACCGGAAGAGGGCGCCTGGACACCGCCGGCGGAACCGATCGTCTTTCGCTTGAACAAGTTCGCCGAGGAGGGCGCGCAGGGGAATGACCGCAAGGTGCTGTTCGCGGCGGAGGTGCCGAACAGCCCGGCGTGCGCGGCGGTCCCGAACGTCCCCGGTGCACCGGGCTATCGCGCTTCGACCGGCGTCGTGCCTCCGATGGTGTTCGCCGACAACCGCATCATCAGCAATGCCTCCAGCCACCCGCCGTTCATCTTTTCCACCACGGCGCGCGTGCTGGGGCTGAACGTGCGGGACAACGCGGTGGTGGCGACGCCGCCTCCCGACGCGTTGCTCAGCGTTGCGCGTGACGCGCTCCCCTACGCGGGCCTCGATTGTTCGAACCACTTCGGTCCCAACACCCACACCAGGTACGACGGCGAGACCAACGCGCTGGCTCAGCTTCCCATCACCGACGCGCCCCGCGCCGGGCGGGTCATCGACCCCAGTCATCAATGGAGAGGAAGCTCGGGCTTTTGCCCATAGGTCTCGAGCCGGCGGTTTCGCTTGGCAACCAACTGTCCGCGCCTTACACGTTCCGGCAACGCGGGTTCGCGGGAGGGGACGAAAATGGAAACGTCGATTCAACGAGGCCCGCTGGTATCCACCCTTGTCATCGCCAGTCTCGGCGTCGCGATGGCCGGCTGCTTCAGCTCGCCGCAGCTCATTCGGCAGACGGCGATTGAGCGCGCCGCGTTCGACTTGAGCTGCCCCGCAGGGTCCCTCACCGCCTCCCAGCTCGGCTCCACCACCGCCGTCGGCCGAACGGAGCATTCCTACGGTGCAGAGCGAAGTGTGGTGGGCGTCACCGGCTGCGGTCAGAAAGCGGTGTACGTCGTCGAGTGCGGGAAGCAGAACGTGTGCAACGCGCTGCTCAACGCAGACACCAAACCCGACGTCGCCCCGGCCGCGAAGTAGGGCCGACGCGACAGCGTGGGTCGCTTGGCAACCCGCATCGACCGCAATATGACCCGCGCCGACCTTCGCGCCCGGTCGCCCCATGCTCTTGCTCGCCTTGACCGTTCTCGCCGCTGAACCTTCGTGGACCCTGGAAGGGACCCACGACGGCATCGAGGTTTTTTCGCGCGAGGTTCCGGGGAGCAAGTTCTCCGAGTTTCAGGCGCGCGCTGAGGTCGCGGCGTCCGCCGACAAGCTGTGTGACGCGGTGTTCGATTGGGCCTCCATCGGGAAGAGCTCGCCTGAGGTGAAGGAGCGCACGCTGCTGGAGAACCACGGCGACACCCGCATCGTGCACGACCACCTCGAGGCGCCGGTGGTGTCAAACCGCGCGGTGACGTTTGAGATCAAGAAATCCCACACGCCGAGCGGTCTGTGCACCATCACCTCGCAGGTGCAGAACGCCAAGTCCCCCAAACTTCCCGAAGGGTTCGTTCGCATCGACACCATGCGCACGTCGTGGGAGTTCGAGCCTGCGGGCGGGACCACCCGGGTGACCTTCACGCTCTTCGTCGACCCGGCGGGCTCCATTCCCGCGTTTCTCATCTTCCGCGCTCAGAAGAACGGCACGGTCGACACCATGAAGAAAGCGGTCGCGCTGCTTCGCTGAGCGGAGCGCCGTTCGCCGACGCGCCCTGCGTCACCAGGGCTTCGACGCCTGGTCTTTCAGCACCTGGCCGGCCTGCTTGATGTTCCAGTTGGCGTCATAGGCCCCGAACGTCTGCTCGACGCTGTTGGTGAACGACTGCCCGTCCTGAATGGTGTGGAAGAAGAGCACGCCCACGGGCACCCCCTGCCCGCGAAGCACGCCCACGCCCGCGATGTAGTCCTTGAACAGCTGCGCCTGGCTGGCCTGCGTGTACGGGGTGTTGTTCCAGGGGTTGTTACCGTTGCCAGACGGGCCGCCGATTTCGGTCATCCACACCGGGTGATCAAACCCACGGGCCTTGGCGTTCGAGTACACGACCTGCGTCTGAAGGAACGCGTTCCACTCGGGGTGGTTGGCGTAGTCGCACCGCAGCGGCGAGTCGCAGGAGTACGCGTACGGGTGGTTCGCGATGAGGGTCGCCTTCTGTTTGAAGGTGGTCGAGTTGTCGAGCACCTTGGCCATAGCCTGGGACGGCGAGAGACCGCCGGCCTCTGGAGACCACCCTGCGTTCATGATGGGAATGGTGGCCGACTTGGCGCGAATGGCTGCGGTGGTGGCGTCGAGAAACTTCGCCTGGCTGACGAACGTCGAGTCAGGCGCGACGTTGTTGTACATGTAGAACGGGTTGTGGTTCCACTCGTTGCCGATCTCGATGGCGTCCACCCCGTGATCAGCCGCCGCCGCGCAGTACGCCGCGAACGCGGAGATGTCTGAGTCGTAATAGGCGTGTCCGTTGCTCCCGGCGCCCTTCTGGCAGACCCAGAGCACCTTCAGGCCGAGGTTGTGCGCGTTGGTGATGTCGGTCCAGTCGTAGGGGCCCCAGCCCATCTCCCAGCCGAAGCGAACCCACTTCACGCCGAGCGCCTTGGCCATCTGCAGGTTCTTGAGCTCGCCGCCCATGCTGATGCCGAGGTGATCCGCCCACGTCTCGGTGGCCGCCTGGTTGTTGACGGAGAAAGACACCGAGGCCGACGACAGCGTGCGGTTGTACGGGTCGACCAGCCGCGCGCTCACGCTGTGCGCACCGTTCGCGAGTTTGGTGGTGTCGATGGCGAAGTTCCACCCGAGGCCGAGCACCGCCGGCCCGTAGACCGTACCGTCGATGAGGAAGTCGAGGCGACTGCCGTCATTGCTCGAAGCTGAGCCGTTGACCAACGCCGCGAGGACGAACGACGCGCCGCTCACCACCGCGCCGGCGGAAGGTTGCGCCATGGTGACGACAGCCGGAGGCGGCAGTTGCTGGTTGGAGACGTTGAAGCTGACCGACGCTGAGGTGGTCACCGCGCCCGTCGCGCTGGTGGCCTTGGCGAAAATCTGGTGCGCGCCATTGGTGAGCTTCGTGGTGTCGAACACGTAGTTGAAGCCGAGGCCGATGACGGCCGGCCCATACGTCGTCCCGTCGACCACGAAGTCCACGCGTGCCGCGTCAGCCGCCGAGGCCTGGCCGTTGACCAGCGCGGCGAAGACCACCGAACCCGAGAGCGTCACGCCCGCCGTCGGTTGCACCAGGGTGACGGACGTCGAGTCGACCGTGAGCACCAGGGCTGGGCGATTGGCGCTCGCCTCCTTCGAGTTGCAGGTGATGCCGTCGGCGGAGCGGGAGATGAGCGCGAACGACGCACTGGCGCCGGCTTTCACGGCCGCCGTGACGTCCACTTCGGCGTAGGCACCGGACGAGACCTTGATGACCGAGCCGAGCGCCGCGCCCACGCGCGCGGGCTGGTTGTTGTAGTTGATGGTCGACTCCGCCCAGCTGTTGCCGGCCGCGAAGACGTCGAAGGCGTTCGCCGAGCCGTTCGTGATGTAGCAGCGGAGCACCGCCTTCCTGATGACTCCGGCGGTCGAGGGGACGTCGAAGCGGAGGTACGCGCGAATGACGTCGCCGCTGGCGTCAGCGTCGGCCCGGAGGTTGGCGCTCGAGCCGTAGTTGGTACCCGCAGCGGAACCCGAGCGCACCATGGCATCGGCGACGGGCGCGACTGAGAGCGCTGACTGGGTGAGCTCGTCTGCGACGACCGCCGTCGGGTCCGACTGGGTCTCGTCATCAATGGAGGCGGTCTCGAGGACGCCGGAACCACACCCCATCGAGAGAGCGGCGAGAGCAGCGAGCATCCAGGGGATTCGTGCGTTCATGCCCATCACAATTCAACAACCGAGCCGACGGAGGGTGGTCGTAACCGCCGATCATCCGGTCAGAATTCTGAAAATGATCAACCCGTCACATGTCACTTCAAAGGAACACCCCGCGCGCGCGCGCCCCATCGCACATCAGACCACCCGGCAGGGAAGTGGGCGAAGTTGACGCGCGTCATCGGTCTGTCGCGTCAGCGCGGCCGGACCCGGGGCACGGCGTCACCTACGGCGTCAACGTCAGCGTTCGCGACGCGACGAGTGTTTCCTGCCCGATGTCGACCACGGTCTTCACCAGGAACGCCTCGACGTTGTACGTGCCGGCGT
>CAZFXD010000136.1:0-12750 GCA_964522795.1 uncultured Myxococcaceae bacterium | reverse complement strand
GCCAGCTCGCCCGCGCCGCGCCCCAACAGCGCTCCCAGCCCCATCGTCTCGGCCATGGTCTGTACGCGTTGGCGGGCCTGCGTCTCCGGGACGTGGCGCGTTCGCAGCCCGAAGAGCGCGTTCTCGAGCACGGACAGGTGGGGAAACAGCGCGTAGGACTGAAACACCATCGGCGTGTCGCGCTGCTGCGGCGGGAGGTGCGTGACGTCGCGCTCGCCGACGTGAATCGAGCCCGACGTGATCTCCTCGAAGCCCGCGATCATGCGGAGCGTGGTCGTCTTTCCACAGCCCGAAGGACCCAGCAGGGTCACGAACTCGCCCGGCGCGATGTCGAGCGACACCGAGTCCACTGCCACCACCGGGCCCTGGGCCCCGTCGTAGGTCTTCTGCACCTGCTGCAAGCGAATGCCGACGCTCTTCATGACGGGGCCGCCTGGACGCGTTGGTTGGTGATCAGCCGACCGCCTTCAAACACCAGAAGCACGCAGCCGACCAGCAGCGAAGCGAGCGCGCAGGCCTGGCCGAGTTCGCTCGCTTCCACGAGCCCCAGAATGGCCACCGTGATCAGGTGCCAGCTGCCAGAGACGACGAAGATCACCGCGCTCACCGCCGTCATCGCCCGGACAAACCCGTAGACGATGCTGGAGAAGACGGCCGGAGCGATCAGCGGGAGCGTGACCTTCCAGAGGACGCGCGCCGGCGATGCCCCCAGGTTCAGCGCGGCCTCTTCGATGGCCGGGTCGATCTGGCGCAGCGCCGCGCGCGTGGCTTCCAGTCCCACCGGCATGTTCCGGAACACGAAGAGCGCCACGATGATCGCCGCCGTCCCGGTGAGCACGATCGGCCGTTGGTTGAAGGCGAGCGCGTACCCGATGCCCACCACGGTGCCGGGAATGGCGAAGGTCGTCATCGCGGTGAGCGCCAGGACCTGCCGACCCCAGAAGCGCTTTCGCTCGAGCAGCCACGCCACCAGCACCGACATCGCCGCTGTCACCGGGGTGGCGAGGAGCGCCAGCCACAGCGAGTCAGCGAGGTCGCGGCCGCCGAGCGACAGGGCCTTGGCGAAGTTCTCGGTGGTGAGCGACGCGTCCAACCCCCAGCGGCGGACGAGCGCCCCCACCAGCACCAGGCCGTAGAAGAGCGTCACCACGCCGACGATGCTCCAGCACGCAGCGGCCAGGGCGCGTCGGGTCCCCGGCGTCATGGGAAACGGGCGGGGCCGGGTCGGCTTGCCGGTCACGGTCACGAAGGAAAACCGCCCCAGCAACCAGTGTTGAAACAGGTACACGGAGAGCGCAGGCACCAGCAAGAGGAGCGCCAGCGTGGAACCGCCCCGCGCGTCGTCCACGCCTACAATCTGCAGGTACGCCTGCACGCTGAGGACGTGAAAGCGCCCGCCGAGAATGAGCGGGTTTCCGAAGTCGGCCATCGACTCCACGAAGACCAGCAGCGCGCCCGCGGCCAGCCCCGGCGCGGCCAGGGGCAGGGTCACCCGGCGAAACGTGGTCCACCGGCTCGCACCGAGCGAGAGCGCCGCCTCCTCGAGCGCGGGGTTCTGGGCGCGCAGCACGCCGATGATGACCAGATACGCGGTCGGAAAATAGGAGAGCGTCTCGACCAGGAAGAGCCCCACGAACCCGTAGATGTCAAAGCCGGCGCGGTGAAGATCGATGCCCAGCCCGTCGAAGAAAACGTTGCGCGAGATGAGGCCGTTTCGACCGAGGAGCAGAATCGCCGAGAGCGCGATCACGAACGGCGGGGCGATCACCGGCAGCGTGGCGAGGCGATCGATCACCCCGCGGCCCGGAAGGCTGGTGCGGCTCACTCCCAGCGCGAGGAGGAGCCCCAGAAACGCCGACGCCGCGGCCACGGCGGCCGCCAGCAGCAGGCTGTTCCGGAGCGGGCCGAGCACATACGCACGGGTGAGCAGCTCGCCCAGCGGTAGTGCGTCTGACGGGGCAGGGCCCAGCACGCGCTCCAGGACCTGCCACAGCGGCCAACCGACAAAGGTGGCGAAGAGCACCACCACCACCGCCAGCGCCAGGCGGGAGGAGAACTCGAGGCGCTGAACCGAGCCGCTCATTGTTCGGTCGCCTCGCGCCAGGCTTCGATCAGGTGCTTTCGCTTCCCCGCGGCCTTCGCTGCGTCGAGCGAAATCAGCTTCACCGCCTCCAGCGCGGGGATGCCGTCCGGGCCCGGCACGTCGGCGCGAATCGGGATTCGCCCTTTGGCCGACATCAGCCGCTGGGCTTCCGGCGAGAGCAGCCACTCCACCAACACCTGCGCGAGCTGCGCCTCGGGCGCGTCGGCGATGATCGCCAGCCCGCCCACTTCGGCCGCGGTGCCTTCTGCGGGGAAGCTCATGTGCAGCGGGTAGCCGCGCCGCAACCCCTTCATCACGATGTCCTGCGAGAACGCGACGCAGGTGCCGATCTCGCGCAGCGCGACCTGGGTCACGCACGCTGCGCCCGAGCGGTTGTAGTGGTGCACGTTGGCGTTGAGGCGCGCGAAGTAGTCCAGCGCGGCGCGTTCGCCCCACAGCTCCACCAGCGCCGCCACCACGAGGTACGCCGTGCCCGAGGTGTAGGCGTAGGCGAGGCTCACCTCGTTTTTCATGCCCGGGGCGGTCAGCTCGGCCCAACTCGACGGCGGCTTCAACCCACCGCGGCCGAGCAGCTCGGGGTGGGAGACGAAGCCGATCAACCCCAGGTACGCGCCCACCCAACGCCAGGTCGCGTCGTGCCCGCCGGCGGGGAAGGTGGTCAGTCCGCGGGGCTGGTACGGCGCGAACAAGCCGTCTTCCGCGGCCACCATGTAGTCGAGGTACGGCCCGCCGAACCACACCGAGGCCTGCGGGCGTTGACGCTCAGCGCGCAGCCGGGTCAACGCCTCGCCGGCGGACAAGCGAACGGAGCGCACCTCGATTCCACTCGCCCGGGTGAACGCCTGGAAGTACTCGCTCGCCTCCTGGGCGTCGATCGACGTGTAGACGTGCAGCAGCTCGCCGGCCGAGACCGGCGACGCGAGCAGGCAAATTGCCCATCCCCACCGCAGCGAGCGCATCGGCCCGACGTCCTAGCACTCGACGTCGGGAGGCTCTCGTTTTGCGTGAACTCAGGTCTTCGAGAAGGGGGCGTGTTGCCGGGCGACTTGATCGCGCTGCCAGTACTGCCCGAACGCCGCCTGGCGACTGTCGAATCAACCCAGGCGGGTCCGTCGACTCGACGCCAGAGCCGTCAAGGTACGCCGCGTCCTGTCGGTCGCTCCTGGGCTGCCCGCGGGGCCCCCCCGTGGGAGCGACAGGCTCCAGCGCCTCCCTAGCTGGGCCGCCTCGCGAGCACGTGAAACATGTGGGTGGGAGAGGTCGAGCCCTCGACCGCCGCGGCGTCATTGGCCAACACCGTCACGTCCGAAGCGAAGCCGAGCTCCACCAGCTCGCGCCGCTGTTCGGCGGCGGTGATGAAGTGCATCAGCGTCGAGAAGTCGTGGTACTCCGAGTTGAGGATGGCCCGCGAAGGGAGCCGCTCTTCCAGGCCGCGCAGCCGCCAGTGGTTGCGGGCCCGCACCAGTGAGCGCCTGGCGCTGCCCAACGCCCCTCGCGCCAGCTTGAGCGGCGACAGCGTGAGCGCGGGCAGGGGAACCAGGCGGCGCAGGGTGAAGTCGATCCCCACCGCGTCTTTGTTGTGGGTGGAGAAGACGAATGCGCCGCCCGGTCGAAGCACACGCAGCACTTCGCGCAGAATCTGGGTTCGGTCGGCTCGCGACACCATGTCCAGCCCAGCGCAGCTGAACACCACCGCGCCGAACGCCTCCCCGGGAAACGCCAGCGCCCGCGCGTCCTGGTGCTCGAAGCGAACGCCGGCGAATTTCCGCCGACAGGTCTCCACCATCTCGGGTGTGTAGTCGATGCCGACGTAGTCCGGGCTGACCGCGCGCAGCGCCTCCACGGTGCGCCCGCCGCCGACCCCGATGTCGAGGAGCGGCTGTCCGCCGGCCAGACGCTTCAGTCGTCGGTAGAGCTCGGCCTCTCCGGGGTCCAGGTACGTCACGCCCGCGTAGTGGGCGACCGCCCGCTTGTCGGCCATGGCCGTCTTGTTTGCCGCGTCGATGTCCACGCACGAAACCTACGCGACGGCCCCCACCGACAGAAGCGATTGTGTGGGGCCACGGAGGGGCCAGAAACGAGGGCGCCGCGGCCACCTGAGCTACACTGGGCGGACCCATGCGGGGCCTTTGGACCATCGCCATCTTTCTGTCGATCTCGGGCTGCGTCTGCGGCCGATCGGAATTGCTCAGCCAGCGCTTTGCCTGCACCAGCGATGAACAGTGCCGCCTCGATTCTCATTGCGTCGACGGCGAGTGCGTCCTCAAGGATGGGGGCGGGGGTGGCAGCGCGGGGGGCGGCGCCGGAGGCGCGGGTGGCGAAGGTGGCGGCTTCTTCGTCGAGGGCGGCGGTTCAGGAGGCAGCGGCGGAGGTGATGCGGGCGGCGCCGGCGGAGGTGTCGGCGGCGGTGACGATGCCGGGCTTGGGGGCGGTGTCGGCGGTGGCGCAGGTGGTGGGACCGGAGGCGGTTCCGGCGGCGGCGTTGGCGGTGGATCCGGCGGCGGAACGACGTCCCTGGTTCCGTACGAACTCGCCGTGACCAACCCGCCTCGCACCGGCGTGGTACCAGGTCGGTGTTCTCCCGCGCTCACGTTCGAGCTGCGCGACGACGCGGGGGTTCCCGTGGCGCCGCCGCAGCAACTGACGCTGCTGCTCACGTCCGACAGCGGCACCATGTTCTTCTATTCCGATCCGGCCTGCGCCCGCCCCACGCTGGGGACGCTCATCAACCCGGACGCGAGCGTCGCCCGCGCGTACGCCACCGACATCATCGTGGGCGCCGCCAGCGTGGTCGCCACGGCCTCTGGCTTCGCGCCTGCCTCGCAGAGCATCGATTTCGCCCTCCCGTGGGATGCCGGTGCGACCTCCCAGTCATGGGTCGCGTACCCGCCGTCCTTCCGAGCTGGCGAGTGCGTGGCCGGGCGTGGGTACTTCAGCAAGATCGCGGACGGTGGCATGGCGACCCACCTGTTCTTCTCCACCCACCCCGACGCGGGCGGACTCGTGGGGTACGCGGACCCTGCGTGCAGCGTCACCCTTCCGTGGAACTCGGCCTACACCGTGTTCCTCGACGCCGGGTTGGCGCCGGCGAAGTTCTACCTGCGTGCCACCTCGGGATTCGACGCGGGGTTGACGCGCCTGTTCGCCATCGTCACCGAATACCCGCCAGTAACGACCCCCATCTCGGTGGTGCCCGCCGTGTCCCGCGGCGCCTGTTTCTTCAACCCCGACACCTCCAGATCTGTGGACTGCAAGATCGCGCGGCCCCCCGTGGAGCTCGATCGCACCGTGGTCTTCATTCAGCAGTCGATCGATCACGACCTCCCGGCGGCCGGACTCGCCCGCTGCGAATTCGCCAGCGCCGATGCGCTCAACGACACGGTGCGGTGCGTTCGCCAGTCGGGGGCCACCGGCGCCACGCACGTGATCGGCTGGCAGACCCTGGAAATGCCCGAACGCCTTCGCGTCCAGCACGTCGAGCTCCCGTGCCCGCCGGGCGTGGGCACGTTCTACCCAACGTCGCACCTGCCCTTCGTCAACAACCGCACCTTCCCGATCTTCACGTACGACACCGCCGATCTCAGCTACGGCGACCGCACCTTCACGCAGGTGTACCTCCACAGCGATGGCGGGGTGCAGGTGACGACCCCCGGTGGCTGCAGCGGCCGGCTGGCCATGCAGCTGGTGGAGTGGGTGGGAGCGGCGAGCCGCCCGCTCACCGTCCAGCGCAACAGCGGGTCGATCGACGCGGGCGCCATCCGCTGGGACATGTTCGGGATCGGCGGCACGGTCTGGGGCGATCAGCCGTTGCTGCTGCACAACTGGCGAATTACCGCCCCCGGCCCCACGGGCTCGATCTGCGATCGCAGCCTTCGCGGTTTCGCCGACGCCACGAGCAACCTCTATTTCCAGCGCGGCGGCGGGGCCCCCGCCTGCAGCGGCGCGCAGATCCCCAACGTGACGTGGGAGCGTATTGCCCTGGGCGACGCGGGCACCATTCGCATTGGCGGTGTGTCGATCAGCGGTTCGGCGACCACCATCTCCGTGGCGCTCTCCAACCCCGTCGATTTCAGCCGCAGCATCGTGCTCGCCACGGGCCAGAGCGGCGCCGGGCAGGGCTATGGCGAGAGCAACTACAACCTGACCACCGACAACAACCTCGGGGCGGTGAGCGGCGTGTTCCGCCTCGTGGAGCCGACGGACGGCGGCACTCTGGCCGATCGCTTCACCGTCGACCGGGCCGCCGGCAAGGGCACCAGCGGCTGGACCTGGCAGGTCGTGGAGTGGAAGCCGTAGGCGCCTCCTTTTGCTTTGACACCGATGGGCCTGAGCCGCCACCCTCCGCGGCGTGGGGCTCTTGTTCAAACTGTTCCCGCTGGTGCTGGTGGCGTACGGCTGGGTTCGCGCGCCCGCGTCGGTGCGGCTCGCCATGAAGTCGGTTCGGCATGCCCCGTCGGCGATGAGAACGTCGATGAAGATGGCCACCGCCCAGCAGGCGTTGATTCTGGAGTTCCTCGGCACCGATCGCTGGCCGGACGACGTCACCCTGTTCCTTCAGCGGAATGTGCAGGGGGGCGTCTCTCCCGAACTCGACGCTTGGGGCACGCCACTGCAGCTGACCGGAGTCCCCTTCGACCCGACGTTGTCGAGCTGCGGTCCCGATCGTCAGTGCGGCACCGATGACGATCTCGCGATGCGGCTCATCCCCAAGAAGAAGAAGAACGATCGCCCGGACCCGGGGTTCGAATGAGCTCCCACAGCCTGGAAGCGCTGGTCCCGCGTCTGCCCTCTGACGCCGAGGTGGTGGCCCGCGATGACGGGAGCGAAGTGCTGTTCTGCGACGGCGGCGGCGTCGCGGTGGAGATCGCCCACGATCAGGCGGGGCTGCTGGCGTTCATCGACGGGCAGCGAACGGTCGCTGCGATCATCCAGGAGCATTTCAGTACCCACGGCTATGTCCCGTTCCAGGCGCTGATCGATCTGCTGGCGCGCTTACGCGCCGAACACGCGCTGCTGAATTCGCCGGCTGAACTCGAAGGCCTGGTTCCCAACCTGCCGGTGGCCTTCGTGAAGAGGGTCTCCTCGATGCGGCTGGGGCGCTGGTCCCTGGCGCGTTTTCGCATCGTGCTGGGCCTCGCGTCGGGCGCGGTCGTGGTGGCGCTCATCGCAGCGGTCGGGCTGACCGGCCGTGCGGTGGTGGCGGGCGATGCCGCGGTCGCGCCCGATGTGTTTGAGTCTCCGCTCCGGTCGATCGCCGCGGCCCTCCTGGGCTGTGCGCTGGCGCTCCTCGGGCGAACGGCCGCGCGCGCCGCGGCGGCCAGCGCCGCAGGGGCGTGGCCACGCGCGATGGAACTTCGACTCCACTTCGGCGTTCCCACCGTCGAGTTCGACCCCGCCGCGCCGCTTGGGCTGGGGAGGAGCGCCCGCATGGGCGCGTACGCCGCCGCGCTGGGCGGGTCAGTCCTGGCCGCCTGGGTCGCTTTGGTGGTGCTGCCCGCGCCCTGGGCCGAGGCGGCCTCGCTGGGCGCCTGGTTGGTGTTCGCGCTCGACGCGTGTCCCTTCGCTCCCGGGTCGATGGGGCAACTGCTGGCCGCCCTCGCTCGCAAGGTCGATCTGCGCGATCACGCCCGCTCGTACCTCTCCCGGCGGTACGTGGTTCGCATGGGGCGGGCCGAGCCGTTCGCGGGCGAGAATGTGATCATCCTCACCGCGACCCTGTCCCTGCTCTGGTGCGTGGTGATGCTCGACCTCGCCCTGCGGCACACGCCCGAGGCGCTGACCCGACTGTTTGTGACGTGGGCTGGCAGCCAGGGGGCCGAAGCGGCGGCGGCGGTGGTGGCGATGCTCATCCTCTCCGGGCTGTTTCTCGCCGCGGTCTTCCTCTTCTTCCGCATGGGCGGTGCGGCGCTGATGTCGGCGTTGCCACAAGCCTGGAGAAATCGGCCCCGGACAGGAGAGGCGCTGTCGCCAGCAGCCGGCACGGATCTCGGCTTGAAGTCGGTCCCCATCTTCTCCGCGCTGCCGGAGTCGAGCCTGCGCGCGCTGACGGAGAGAGCTCAGCGCCGCGCCTTCCGGAAGGGCGACGTGGTGGTCCGACAGGGCGACGTCGCCAGCGAGTTCTTCGCCATCTCCCGCGGCACCGCGGTGGTCGAACTGGAGGAGCGCTCGGGGAAGCGGCGCACCATCGCCCGCCTGCAGACCGGCGACTGCTTTGGCGAGCTGGCGCTGTTGAAGGCGAGCCCGCGAACGGCCACGGTGCGCGCAGAAACGGCGCTCGAAGTGGTGTCGCTCACGGCCGCCGTGTTTCAGCAGTTGGTGGCGTCGCTGCCGGGTGTTGATCTTACGCGAATGATCCGGGCCACCGCCGCGCTGCACCAAAGCTCGGTGTTTCGGGACGTGGCGCCCGAACGGCTGGCGGCCTACGTCAGCCAGCTCGAACCGGTAGAGTTCGGTGCCGGCGCGGTCGTCTTTCAGAAGGGCGATCCTGGCGACTACTTCTACGTCATTGATTCTGGCAGCGTGTACGTCCACGGCGCTGACGACGTCTCGGTCGCCAAAGAGCTGGGGCCGGGCGATCACTTCGGCGAGGTCGCCTTGCTGCGCGATACGCCCCGAAACGCCACGGTGCGGGCGGCGAAACCCACCACCTTGTGGCGGCTCTCCACGCAGGCGTTCTACGGGCTGATCGGCGGCGATCTGCAGCTGTCCACCTCACTGGAGCGGGCCGCGCAGGGACGGGTGCAGTAGCCCATGGCCGAATCGACCCAGAGCCCCCTGGCGGCCGCGCTGCTCGACCGCTGTCCCAACTGCCACGCCGCGCTCGAGTACTCCGCCAGCACCCAGAAAACGACGTGCGCGTATTGCGGTCACGCGGCGGCGGTTCCAGCGCGGGCAGGGGCCGTGGAGCACGCCATCAGCGACGGGCTGGCCCTGGACCGTCCCCTCGACTTCGGCGTTGAGCTCCGTCGGAAACAATGCGGCGAGTGCGGCGCCACCGTTTCCTTCGAGGGCGCCTCGGTCGCCACCCGCTGCGAATTCTGCGGCTCCTCTCGCGTGTTGGAGCGCAAGGATCTGCGGCGGGTCCTGCGACCTGAGTCGTTGCTCCCCTTCGGCGTTGAACGCGAGGTGGCGGCGAAGAAGTTCAAGGGGTGGCTCTCGAAGTTGTGGTTTCGCCCCAATGACCTCCGGGCGCTGGCCAGCCTGCAGGAGATGAACGGGGTCTACGTGCCGTTCTGGACCTTCGACGCGCAGGTCGCCTCGCGGTGGGAAGCCGAGAGCGGCACCTACTATTACGAGAACCAGACCGTGTACCGGAACGGGCAGGCGCAGACCGAGCGCGTGCAGAAGACCCGCTGGCAGTGGGCGCACGGCCAGCGTCAGGACACGTTCGACGATCTGCTGGTGTGCGGATCGAAGGGCGTGCCGCCTGCCTTGTCCGAGAAGTTGGTCACGTTCGATACGCGCGCGCTGGTCGCGTACGACCCCCGGTTTCTGCTCGGTTGGAAGGCCGAAGAATACGGTCTGGATCTCCGCGACGCGTACCAGCGCGCCCTCGAGCGCATGCAGCAGATGCAGCGGTCACGCTGCGCGGGCGACGTGCCCGGCGACACCCACCGCAACCTCGAGGTGCAGAACGAGTTCACGCACGAGACGTTCAAGCTCGTGCTGCTCCCGGTGTGGATCTCGGCCTATCGCTACCGCGAGAAGGTGTTCCGCTTTCTCGTCAACGGTCAGACGGGCGAAGTCACCGGGACGGCCCCCTGGAGCTGGGTGAAGATCACCTTCGCAGTGATCGTCGCCTTGCTCGCCGCGGCGGTGATCGCGGTGATCGCTCAGCAGCGCTGAGTCAGTCCTCGCGCTTGCCGATCTCGTCCAGCGTCTTTGAGGCGTCGAGGTACTGCCCGAACTTGTGGGTGATGTACTTGGTGGCCTGACCGCGAAAGAGCATGCCCGGGTCTTTGCCTTCGCCCGCGATCTTGCCCGCGCCGACGTGCATGGTGGCCTCGATGGTGATGCCCATCACCTTGCCGTTCATGGTGGCCTTGTCGCCATTCCAGGTGGAGTTCACGCCGTACTTGCTCTTCCAGTAGGCGAGCAGCGCTTCCACGCGCTTCTTCGCGTCTTCGGCGCTCAAGGTGTGCGGCACGTCGAATTTCATCATCCCCATCGATACGGCTCCTTGTGATCAGGTGCGGCGGGCAGTCTGGTGCAACTCGAGAACAATGTTGCCTTCTTTGAACAGGCGGACGGCGCCCGAGGTCTGGCTGACCACCATGGCGATACAGCCGGTGGTGGCGGTGATGCTGGCCGCGGCGGCGTGCCGCGCGCCCAACCCGAGCGGAATCTTCACGTCGTCGTCGCTGGCGGACAGGTAGCGGCCGGCGGCGAGCACCACGCCGTCTTCGCGAATGATGAAGGCGCCGTCGAGCACCGAGAAGTTCTTGATCGCCTCCCGAATCTTCGGGTCCAGCACGTTGCGCTCGGATTCGGACAGGCCCTGAAACGGGTTGATGGTGAGCTGGCGACTCTTCTCCATGGTGTTGTTGTGATCGCCGATCACGATGATGGTGCCGATCGGGTGTCCTTCGAACCCCTCCTGGCCTAACTGCAGCGCCAGCTGAATCAGCGCGTCCACCACTTGCGAATTGAACTCGTCACCCAGCTTGACGCCCTCGATGGAGACCCGATCGTCGAGCGACGCGCCGATGCGCATGTGCATCATGGTGTCCACGTGGCGGCCGATTCGCCCCGTGATCGACAGCACCAGGTCGACTTCTTTGAACACGCTCTGGGCCAGGGCCGACACCATCGCCACTTTGACGCGCTCCACCCGGGAGTAGTCGTAGGCGGGAATGAGCAGCGCACGGTGCTTCTTGGCCTCGAACTCCGCCACCAGCGTCTCGCTGGTCACCGCGTAGAGGAGCTTCTTGCGGCACCGCCGCCCCCGAATGTCCTCGGGAGGAATCGGCGCGTCGCCGATGTACAGCAGGTGATCGACCTCGGCGGCGCTGCCCAGGGTGAGTGCACTGCGCAGAAACTCGCGGTCGAACTTCGAAGCATCCGACATGGCGTACGAAGCTTACCTTGACACGAGAGGGAGCGCTGCTTAACGATCTTGGCCCCGCTTTTTGCCCCGGGTCCGGAGGGATGGCCGCGTGAACCAGAAAGAAGTGAAGCGCTTCAAGAAGATGTTGGAAGACACCAAGGCGGAAATCCTTCGCCGCGCGCGGAAAACTCTCGCGGAAGAGTCGAACTTCGACACCGACGACCTCCCGGACGAAATTGACATGGCCTCCAGCGAGTACGCGCAGGGCCTGGTGTTTCGCCTGCGCGGCCGGGACAAGATGGTGCTCCCCAAGATCGAGAAAGCGCTGCTCCGCGTGGAAGACGGCACCTTCGGCGTGTGCGAGCGCTGCGATGAGCCCATCGCAGTGAAGCGCCTCGAAGCCCGCCCGTTCACCACGCTCTGCATTCGCTGCAAGGAAGAGCAGGAGTGGAAAGAGCGCTCGTACGGCTGAGCGGCGGTTCGCTACTGCATCTCAATTCTGACGAGCTGGCGGCCAATCAAGAACTGGTCGCCTTGCTCGACGAACGATGGCGCGGCCAGGCGCAGAAACGTGCCGTTGGACGAGCCGAGGTCGCGAATCAGCAGCCGGTCCGGCGCGACGTAGAAGCTGGCGTGGCGCCCGGAGACGAACCCATCACCCAGGAAGACGATGTCGCCGTTCTCGCGGCCGACCAGATTGTCGCCTTCCTTGAGCGGGTACGCACAGCCGCGGCCTCCGCCCTCCAGCAGTTGGATCAGCCGAAAGCGATAACCCAGGTCGGGTGAGCCCCACGCCGCCGCCCCGTCGGGCGCCGCGGTCAACGGCGCAATCGGCTCGACCAGCAGCCGCTGGCGGCCGATGCGAACTTCACCCCCCACGGTCAGGTCACGCTCGGTTCGGACGCGGGTGAAGACCCCGTTGCCGCCGCCCACGTCTTCGATGGCCAGGCGGGCGCCGGAGAAGAAGAACCGCACCTGCTGCTCGGCCACGAAGGGATCGTCGGGGAGCGAGAGATCGCCCACGCGGCCACACATCAACGTCTCGCCGCGCATGGGGACGATCGCTTCGGGACCACCGTCGGCGCGCACAACGCGAATGGAGACCTGCGGGCGGGGAGCGTTCATGGCGCCACATATATCAGGCCTTCGGACGTCGTTGGCGCCGAAGTCGAAGCATGAAAGAGTGTGCGATCCCGTGGCCGGCCCAGACGACTACATCGGCAAAACCATTGCCCGGCGCTTCCGCGTCGACGCCCTGCTGGGCGAAGGGGGCATGGGCAAGGTCTACAAAGCGACCCAGGTCGATCTCGATCGCCCGGTGGTGCTCAAGGTCCTCAGACAAGCGCTCCTGGCCGATGAGCGCACCGTGGCCCGGTTCAAGCGCGAGGCCAAGACGGCCAGCCGGCTGAAACACGCCAACTCCATCGACATCTACGAGTTCGGGCAGGCCGAAGACGGCGCGATGTACATCGCCATGGAATATGTGCAGGGCAAGGATCTGCACCACGTGCTCTCCCGCGAGTGGCCGCTGCCCGAGGCGCGCACCATTCGCATCATGAGCCAGGTGTTGTCTGCGCTCGCCGATGCGCACAGCGCGGGC
>CAZFXD010000135.1:0-12868 GCA_964522795.1 uncultured Myxococcaceae bacterium | reverse complement strand
GCACCGCGCCTGCGCGACCGGCAACCAGGCGAGGACGCGCTTGTACTCCTGCACCACCACCGTCTTCCGGCTCGCCATCTGACGACGCGCATCGGCCGCGGCTTTGATGGCGAACACGTCGCCCACGCACCCTTGCGCCGAAGGCGGGACCGCCCGCGGCAGCGTCGCGGTGGGCGTGTAGATCTCACCGCCAACCGTGGTGCGCATGTCGGTGAGAAGATCGTTCTCGTCGGCCCGCATCTGCGCCTGAAGCGCCGCGTTCAGCAGGTCGCCGCACGCGCTCCTCGCCACCCCACAGGCCGGTCCGTCTTTGGAGCACGCCGTCGCGGCGCCTTCATACCCATTGGCGAGTTCCTCATCGCGCTTCGCGCTCTCCTCGAGCGCGGCGGTGGTTCGCGGAGCCGGGGCGGGACAAGGCGCAGCGTTCGCCACCAGGGGGTAGAGGAACGAGCCAACAACCAGAGCCAACCGAGATGTCTTCACGCGAGTCTCCTCAAGCTGTGCTCATACCCTAGCGAAGCGGCGCTTTGTCTGTCGCTTCTGCTTCCCACGCTTCCAATTCCCGCTGCATGGCCTCGATGGTGGGTCCGTGCGTCTCGAGGCCGATCGCGCTGCGCAGATCGCCAATCGCTTCGCGCAGGCGCCCCACCCGGTGTTCGGCTTCTGCCAGGCGCGCCCGCCGATGTGAGCGGGGGTCCAGTCGTGCGGCACGGGCCAGGGCTTCCAGCGCGAGGATCGGTTGGTGACGCCCGAGCAGAGCTTCCGCGTCGAGTTCGGAGAGGTTGGCCCGCAGGTGCGCTTCGGACGTCGCGTTGGCGGCCCGCGTAATCAGGTCGTGCGCCGCGTCGAATCGCTTGTTGGCGATCAACCGCTGCGCGAGCGTCACCGCCAGTTGATAGTCAGACGGCTTCGCTTCGAGCGCCCGGGTGAGCGCGGCGATGCCCCCATCGACGTCCCCGCTCGCATCGGCCACCAGCGCCTGGGCGTGAAGCGCCCGGGGGCTCACCCGACCCTCTGGACTCAACTCTTCGAGGTAGGAACGGGCGCGTTCGGGCCGGGGCGACTGCGCCCACACCAGGGCGGCGAGCGTCACGAATGACTCTTTGGCCTGTGGCTCTTTCGCAGCCTGTGACGCGACCACCGCCACCCGAGCGGCCTCGTCAAACCGCCTGGCCTGCACCAGGACCGTCACCAACTGCTCCACGAGCGCCGCGGCGCTCGGCACCAGGACCTCGATCTCATCGGGGCCCCCCGCGAACTCGACGGCCTCCAGCAGAATGGAATCCGCGTTGGGGGCAATGACCCACGCTTCGCGGTACTCGAGCAAGACCTGCCTTCGCGAGCCCAACATCCGCAGCGCGCGCGCGGCCGTGAGGTGCGCGGCCCAGTCGTTCGGGTAGAGGTAGACCGCCCGGGTGGCGAGCGAGAGCGCACGGCGGGGCGCGGGCGGCGAGGTGCTGAGCAGTCGCGCCGCGGCGGCGCCGTAGGGCACGGCATCGGCCGGATGCTTGGCCACGATGGCCATCAGGCGCTCCTCAACTTCATCGGGTGTGGTGGCCGCCTGCAAGTCAACGAGCTCACTCTGGGAGAGGTCGCGATCAGACCGCCCTACCCGCAGCCCGACCAGCGCCAGGATCGTAATCACCGTCGCCGTGATCACCGGAGGCACCCGGAACGCCCGCATCTCGGCGTCCGACGAGGCGACCCCGAGCAGCACGGCCGAGGTCAGCGCCAACGCCGGCCGCTCGAGGCTGAAGTCGAACAGGTTGTGCGCGGCGATCGCGAAGAGGGCAATGGTGGTGGCCAGGGGCTGCGCCGCCCGCTCGGTGTTCCGAATCAGGAGGAACCCCGACCACAACACCAACGCCACCAGCACCGCCGCCCCAGGCACTCCAAATTCGGTGAGCCATTGGAGCACCGCGTTCTCGGGGTGGGTGTAGGTCTTGCCCACGTGGGAGAAGAAGTAGTGGGTAAAGCCGTAGACGAACGCTCCGCGCCCCATTCCCGCTCGCCAGTAGTCGCCCGCCGCGTTCAGCACCTCGGGCCAGAAGGCCACTTTGGCCGAGGCCGAGGCGGTGTCGGAGAACCGCGTCATGAGCGGCTCCACGAACAGCATCGCGGCGAAGATCGCGACAATCAGCAGGCCGGCCCCGAACCGCGCCGTGCGCGCTCTGGCTTCGTCTGAGACGCCGCGCGAGGTGGTGAGAAGTACGGCCACCAGGGTCGCGAGTGACAGTCCCAGAACCACGGTACCCGCTCGGGAGAACGTCAACATCACGCCGATGGAGGTGGCGGCGGCCGCGCCGAACCACAACAGCCGCCGCGAACGCTCGCGCACCGACAGGGCCAGCCCGAGCAGGATTGTGCTCGACATGAGCAGGTACCCCGCGAGGTTGTTGTTGTTGTTGAACGGGGTCACCAGGCGCGGTGCCCCGTAGCGAAACGGGATGAAGCCGAACAACGAGTCCAGCTGCAGCACCCAATGAATGATCGCCATCGCGATCAGGAGCACGCCAATCACACCTACCGTGACGCGCGCGGCCGTGCGAAAGGTCCGAGAGACGGCGGCCCCGGAGTACGAGGCCACGCACAACCCGAACGTCGCCGCCCCCAAAGCCAGGGCCCGGCAACTGCCCGGCACGTCGAGCGTGATGGGACGCCAGCCATCAACGCCAAGCGGCGCGAGCACGAATTTTCGCAGGCCCTCGGCCTCAGGACTGAACACGCTCAGCACCGCCGGTGGCAGCGGGATCAACTGCAGCAACGTGAGCCCCACGCCGACGGCCGGAATCAACGCCGGGAACGGCACCGCCATCTTGGAGCGCGCCACCACCGCCACCCAGAGCGCGCCGAGCGCCACCACCAGCGTCACCCCCTGCGCCCAGAACGGCACTCCGGCCATGCACAGGGGTGCCACGACGAGGGCCACCACCGCCGCGGCCGTCAAGGTGCGCAGTCGAGAGCGGCTGCTGCCTGTCAGCGAAAACGTCGTCAATGGCCCGCCCGCGCGCCGAGTGCTTGGTACAGTCGCGCGGTGCCGCGCGACAAAGGGCGATTCCTAGCCCGAATCCTTCAGCGAGTGGAGCGAACTGTAGGAACAGTCGAGGCCCGCCGCCGGGCCGCCACCGAACTGCGGTTGGCCGACGCCCTGTGCGGCCGCGCTTCGGGAGACGACTCGACCCCAACCGAGCGGGCCGAGCTTCTCGCGTGCGCCGAACGGCACGGGTTGTCAGGCCTGCTGGCCACCTGGCACCCGGAGTTTCGTCACGCCGGTTTCGCCCCCGCGGCCCTCTTCGTTCGCAGCCGACGAACGACCCTGGCCGTGGTGCGCGAGTTGGAGCGCCGGGAGATTCCAGTGCTGCTGCTCAAAGGGTTGTCGGCCGCCCTCCTCTGGGAGCAGCCCTCGGCGCGCTTTCAGTCGGACGTCGACGTACTGGTACCACCGGCGCGGCTTCGCGACGCGGTGGCCGCGCTGGTGGAGAGCGGAGTGGCGAAGTCGGTCAAATGGAGCGGTGAGCATTCGCACAACGCGTCCCTGGTGTCGGCGTCCAACCAGATGCTGATCGAGGTGCACCACGAGGTGTCCAGCTATCAGGCGCTCGGCGTGACCACCGAGGACCTGTTGAGCCGTCGGACCTCCCGAAGCCTGGAAGGCGAGGCGCTCCCCACGCTGGACCCGCACGACGCCGCCGTCTACCTCGCGCTGCACGCGGCGACGCACGCACTCAAGCGACTGTCATGGCTGTGGGACCTGCGCTGTCTGGCGTTGCGCGAGACCCTCGACTGGGCCCTGGTAGCGGCGCGAGCGCGCGAGTTCGGCGTCCGCGTGCCGGTGGTGCTGAGCTGGCAGGCGGCGCACACGCTCTTCGATGCGGCCATTCCCCCCGAGGCCCTCGCGGCTCTGGGGGCCCGGTCGCTTCACGCCCGACTGGCGACCGAGGCCTGGCGGGCCCAGGCCATGGTGGACGGCCCCGTTCAGCCCTGGTTCGAGCGCGTCTTTCGCGCCACGTTGGTGCCGCCACAGCACCTGCCCGGCATCGTGGCCAAGCGGGCCATGGCCAACCTGGAAGAATACGAGCTTATCGGTCGGCCGGACGACGCAGCGGAATGACATCCGCGGCGGGCGGCGCGTCCGAGCGCTGAATCTCGGGTACGAGCCGACGCATGGCGCTGATGACCGTCTCGGCGCTGGGTGACTCGGCCGCGCTGGTGAGGCCGGCGATGCCCTCCACCACCTCTTCGAAACGCGGCGCCTGCAGCCGCCCCACGAAGATCTTGGGGTGGAGCGTCTTGTCGGCCTGCTCATCGACTGAGTTCAGTTCTTCGAACAGCTTTTCGCCCGGTCGTACGCCCGAGAACTGAATCTCGATGTCGTGATCGGGGCGCAGCCCGGAGAGCGTGATCAAATCGCGCGCGAGGTCGACGATCTTCACGGGCTCACCCATGTCGAGCACGAAGATCTCGCCGCCCTTCCCCATGGCGCCGGCCTGCAACACCAACTGGCTCGCTTCCGGAATGGTCATGAAGTAGCGGCGCATCTCGGGGTGGGTCACCGTCACCGGGCCCCCTGCGGCGATCTGCTCGCGGAAGATTGGAATCACGCTCCCGGCGCTCCCCAGCACGTTCCCGAACCGCACCGCCACGAAGCGGGTCTTGCTCCGGCCCGAGAGTGCTTGAACATACAGCTCGGCCACGCGCTTGGTGGCCCCCATCACCGAGGTCGGGTTGACGGCCTTGTCGGTGGAGATGAGCACGAAGTGCTTGGCGTCGTAGAGGGCCGCCATGTCGGCCAACAGTCGCGTCCCTCCGACGTTGTTCTTCACCGCCTCGCCCGGGTTCATCTCCATCATCGGCACGTGCTTGTGCGCCGCGGCGTGGAGCACCGCGAACGGTCGGTGCGTGCGAAAGAGCGACTCGACGCGCGAGCGGTCGCACACGTCCGCGACACAGGCCACGATGTTCACCTCGGGGAAGCGGCGAATCAGCTCCCGGTGAATCTCGAACAGCGCGTTCTCGGCCCGCTCCACCAACAACAGCTGCGCGGGTCGGTAGCGGGCGATCTGTCGGCAGAGCTCTGAGCCGATGCTGCCCCCGGCGCCCGTCACCATCACCACCCGGCCGGTCAAAAAATCGCTGATCGACCGCGCGTCGAGCGTCACCGGTTCACGGCCCAGGAGGTCTTCGATGGCCACGTTGCGGAGTTGACTGACCGTGACGCTCCCATCGATCACCTGGTCCATTCCAGGAATCGTGCGAATCGGCACGCCGGCGGTCTTGCAGGCCTCGAGGACCCGACGCATCTCCCGCCCGCTGGCCGAAGGCACGGCCACCACCACTTCCTCCACTTCGCGCGCCCGGGCGATCTCGGCCACCTGCGCCACCGCACCCACCACGGGAATTCCGTGAATCCGCTGCCCCATTTTCCGGGCGTCGTCGTCGACGAACGCCACGGGGTCGTACCGCGTGGTGTGCGACTTCAACATTTCGCGCACCAGCATCTCGCCCGCGTTTCCGGCGCCCACCACCAGGATCCGCCGGGGGCGATCGCTGGAATTGCGTGCGGTCGCGCTCTGGCTGGCCAGGTGCCAGAGGGTGCGAATGCCAAAGCGGAGACCACCCACCAGCACGGTGGTCACCATCCAGTCGATGAAGAAGATGCTGCGGGGGAAGACCACCGTCGACCGGGAGAAGACGCGCTGTCCCCCAAGCAGAAGGAAGGCGGCGAAGACCAGGGTGGACAAGGTGGCCGCTTTGAAGAGCGAAACCAGGTCGCGGGCGCCGGTGTAGCGCCACATGCCCGAGAACATGCCGAACGAGGCGAAGCACACGCTGCGGATGGTCAGCAGCGCCACCACCCACACGTAGAGAATGGGGAAATACTCGTCGGGGATGCTGAACTCGAACCGGAGCAGGAACGAGCCGAGCAGCGAGAGCGTCCACAGGCCGAGGTGCACGGCCACCACCAGCGCGCGCCGGTAGTTGAGCATCAACCGCTGACCCAGATTCAACGTCACCTGCGACGGCTCCACCGGCCCTGACATCCACCCGCCTTTACCGCGGGGCCTGGCCCAAGGCCTATCTCACCCGCCCGGCGCGTGTCACCTCGCGTACTCAGCGGCCAGCCCCCGGAGCGCGGCCACCACCTCGTCCTGCTCGGCCTCGGTCATGCCCGGGAACAGGGGGAGCGTCACCGAGCGGGGCCAGAGGTCTTCCGCGCAGGGGAACAGGCCCGGCCCGTACCCGTACGTCTCCCGGTAGTACGGGTGAAGGTGGAGGGGCATGTAGTGCACCGAGGGGGTGATGCCCTTGCCCCGGAGCAGCTCAATGAACCGATTGCGATCGATCGACCAGCGCCCAGGCGCCAGTCGCGTGGAAAACAGGTGCCAGGAGTGCTTGCGATTCGGCAGTTCCCGCGGGAGTTGGTACGCGTCCAGGGCGCCCAGCAGGGCGTGGTATCGCTCGGCGAGCCGTCGGCGCTCGGCCCACAATGCGTCCGCCCGCTTCAGCTGAACGAGCCCCACGGCCGACGCCATGTCCGTCAGGTTGTACTTAAATCCCGGCGCGGCGATCTCGTAGTACCAGCTCCCCTCCGAGGTGAAGCGCTTCCAGGCATCGCGGGACATGCCGTGCAGGGACATCAACCGCATGCGATCGGCCCAGGCGGCGTTGTCCGTTACCACCATGCCGCCCTCCCCGGTGGTGATGCACTTGTTGGCATAGAAGGAGAAGCAGGTGATGTCGGCGGTCGTCCCCGCTTGCCGCCAGGGCGCGTCGGCGTTCGAGCGGTAGAAGGCCGGCAGCGTATGCGCCGCGTCTTCGATCACCGGCACGCCTACGCGGCGGGCGGCCGCCGTCACGCCATCGACGTCGACCATCTGCCCGCCGTAGTGCATGGGAATGATGGCCCGCACCGGGCCGTACGGTGGCTTGAGCCCCGCCACGGGGGCGCCTGCGGCGAGCGCGTCGAGGGTGGCGTTGAGGGCCGGCACCGAGATGCAGGTCGTCTCCGCCTCGCAGTCGACGAAGACCGGCACGGCATCAAAGTAGCGAACCACCTCTGCGGTGGCCGCGAAGGTCATCACCGGCACCACCACCAGGTCCCCGCGCCGGGTGCCGATCGCCTCCAGCGCGAGATGCAAAGCCGCGGTGCATGAATTGAGCGCCACGGCGTGCCTGGCCCCCACCGTCTCGGCGAGCCGGGTCTCGAACAACTTTGTCTTCGGCCCCGTGGTCAGCCACCCGGACTTGAGCGTGTCCACCACCTCGGAGATTTCTTCGTCGGTGATCGCAGGTCGGTAGAACGGAACAGCCATGGCGCAGGTGTCCTCGGTGAGAATGCGGCCGCGCTTTTGCCTCTAAGCGCCCGCGATGTCGAGTCAGCGCTGTCGCGACTCGAGAAACTCGGCGAAGGCGAAATCGAGCTCGTCGTTGATGTCCAGCGAACGCTCCCGCGGCATCACCACCGCGCGCGAATCGTTGCCCAGAATCGACCCCGCCTCGATGGTCCTGACCCGCGTGGCGTAGACGGCACAGTTGCGCACGTACACCCTCGGAAGCTCGTGGGCCGCCATGCGTCCCGCTTCATCTTCGTACAACGGCAACAGCTGGTTGCCCGACAGGCGCTTGAGCTTCGCCGGGTGCTGGGCGTGGTCGACCTCCATCACCGTGACGCAGGAGTCCGCGCCCGTTTCCTGCTCCAGGAGCTCGATGGTGGCGTCGATGTCAGCCGCGCGGGTGAAGGGCGAGCTGGGCTGCACGATCACCACCGCGTCGAAGATCTCGTGCTTCTCGGTGCGGAAGAACTCGAGCGCGTGCCGAACGTATTCGATGGCCAGCGCCGTGTCCGTGGCCAGCGCGGCCGGACGACGCAGCGGCTCCACCTCGTTGAAGCCGCGCGCGATCTCCAGCACCCGGTCGTCGTCAGAGCTGACCACGATGCGCGACAGGCGGCGCGCCCCCACGCAGGCCTGGAGCGCGCGGGCCACGAGCGGCACGCCTCCCAGCAGGCGAATGTTCTTCCCCGGGACCCGCTTGGAGCCCGCGCGCGCCGGAACGATGCCCAGGGTCCTCACCTGAACACCTCACACAGCTTTCCAGCGAGAAAGAGCTCAGTCTTGGCGAAGCTGTCGAACGTGTTGCCGCCGATGTGCGGCGTGAGAATCACGTTCGAATTCGACTGCGCGTACTGCACCACGGGGTGCGTCGCGTCGACGTCGGGCTCACCGCTCAGCACGTCCAGGGCGGCGCCGGCCAGTCGCCCCGACTTCAGGGCGCGCAGCATCGCGGCCTCATCCACCACCCCGCCCCGCGAGGTGTTCACCAACACGGCGCCCGGCTTCATCTGTTCGAACTCGCGCTCCGAGATCAGCCCTCGCGTCGACGAATCCAACGCGACGTGCAGCGAGACGATGTCCGACACCCGAAGCAGATCGCCAAGCGTGCTCACCCGCTCCACGTGGCTGGGAACATCGGGGCGTGGGTCGACGCCCACCACGCGCGCGCCCAGCGCCTGAAAATACCTGGCCACGATGGACCCGAGCCGCCCCACGCCGACGAGGCCCACGGTGTGTTGGTAGATCTCCCGCCCGCGAAACAGATCGCGGTTCCAGCCCCCATCGCGCGCGTGAGCGGCGGCCGCCGGCAGGTGGCGAAGCAGCGCCAGGGTCAACCCCAGCGTGAGCTCGGCGGTGGCGCGCACATCGCGCAGAAACTCGACTTCTCCCTTGAGCGACACCACCCGAACGCCCGCCCGAGTGCAGGCCTCGAGATCGATGTGATCAATCCCCGTCACGGGCGTGGCGATGGCGCGGCAGGCCAGCGGACCCGCGAGCAGCTCGGCATCGATTCGATGCGCCAGGCGGAACCAGAGCGCGTCGTACGTTCGGAGCGCAGCCTGAAGGCCGCCGCGGTCCACGGCTCGCTGCTCAACCTCGAACCGTTGGCGGAGCCGGGCCAGGGCTTCGGGGGTGAACCCGTCAGGCTCAGCGATGAGCAGCTTCGGCAGCCCCATGGTCGACCTAGCGGGTGTTCTCAGTTCCGACGTACGCCAGTCGCTTCTGCACGTAGGGCTGCATGGTGACCAGCGCGGCGGCGATGCGCTCCGACACCCGGCCGTCACCGTAGAGGGTGCTGGGGGCGTATCGACCGTGCTTCAGCTGGGCCCGAATTGCGGTCGCGATGTCCTTGGACGCCGCGCCGACCCGGCTCACGTGCACGTCGGCCTCGCGCTCATTCTGTCGTCCCCCCACCAGGACCACGGGCGTGCCGAGAAACCCGGCGTCGCGCACGAAGCTGCTGGAGTTCCCCACCGCGCACGCGCAGTTGGCCAACACCTTGAGGTAGTTCTCCGGCGTGAGGTTGGTGAGGGTTCGCAGCCGAAGCGCGGGCGTCTGAAGGCGGAACTCACGCACCGCCTTGGCGATGTGATCGGAGCCGGCGTCGATGTTGGGCCACAGCAGGAGCGTCTGTTCTCCCACCTGCTTGATCGCCTCCAGCAGCTCTTCCATCTGTTTCCGCTCACCGCCGTACTCGGTGGTCGTGGGGTGGAAGACCACCAGCAGGAACGGCCTGGCCACGTCGATCTCCGCGCCGCCCCCGCGGCCGTTGACGATCTCCGAGGGCAGCGTTCGGTCGAGCTGCCGGGCGATGTCGCTCGACGGGCACCCCACGCCGAGAATGGTGTCCTTGCGCTCGCCCATTCGCTCCACGAACTCGGCGGACCGGCGCGTGGCCGGAAAATGAAACTGCGCGAGCTTGGTGATGCAGTGCCTCGCGCTCTCGTCCACCGAGCCGCTCACTTCGCCGCCCTGCAGATGCACGATCGGAATGTTCATGTAGGCCGCGGCGAGCGCCGCGCTGAGCGCCTCGTACCGATCACCGATGATCAGCACCACGTCGGGTTTCAAGCGATGAAACTCCGAGCTGAACTCCACCACGCCGATGCCCAGGGACTTGGCCATGGTGGCCGGGGTCGACCCTTCCAGCTCGGTGTAGATCTCGCCGTCCACCGTGAACCCGTCGCGCTTCACCACGCCCACCGGGTGGTCAAAGCGCTCCAGCACCATGGTCCCGGCCGCCACGACCTTGAGGTCGAGCTCCGGCCGTTCAGCGATGGCTCGCATGACCGGCTTCAGCCGCCCGTAGTTGGCGCGGTCCACCAGCACGACCGCCACGCTTCTTCGTTTCGCGTTACTCAACGTCGGCCTCCGTAATCTGCTCATCGACGGCGATGGCCCGTCGAAGCTTCTTCCCCAGCACGCGCGCCACGTCGGCCGCGGGCAACCCCGTCCCCGGCTTCTTGAAGGCCAGGTGCTCCGCCTTCAGCACCGTGCTCGCGGTCAGGGGGCCGGCGGCGACCACGCTCTTCCCGAAGGCCTGTCGCATGGGGGCCAATTGGGCGGCCATCGCCTCTTTGTCGACCGGGTGCGTGAGCGCGGCCTCGATGAACCGGATCCCCCGGACCAACTGAGCCAATTCGTCGATGGTGACCGAGGAGCTCGTATCCGGGCCGAACGAATCTCTCGAGAACACGATGTGCAGCTCAAGCAGACTCGCGCCCAGGGAGACCGCCGCCAACCCCGCGAAGATGGTCCCCGAGTGATCGGACAGTCCCACCGGCACGCGGTAGCGCTGTCGCAAGACCTCCATCACGTTGAGGCCGAGCGCTTCGGGCGGACAGGGGTAGCTGGTGGTGCACTGCAGCACCGCGGCCCGACCGGGAGCAAACGCCAGGGCCCGGTCCAGCTCGGCAAAGCTCGAGATTCCGCTCGAGAAGATGACCGGTTTCCCTGTCGCCGCCACGCGCTCGAGCATGGGCACGTTCGCGACTTCGCCCGCGCCGATCTTCCAGCCGGGCACGCCCACCCGCTCCAACAACTCAACCGCCGCGTTGGAGAACGGGCTGGAGAGGAAGAGAAGCCCCTTCTCGTCCGCGTGCGCCTTGAGGCCCTGCCACTGCTCCAGGGTGAACTCCATGCGCTTCCAGTACTCGTACCGAGTCTTGTCCTGACGCGAGAACTTCACGCGGAACTGCTCGGCCGGGGTCGACTCCGCGGCGGCGATGTGCGTCTGGAACTTCACCGCGTCTGCGCCGGCACGCGCGGCGGCGTCGATATAGGCGTGGGCGGCGCCGAGGCTCCCGTCATGCGCCTGCGCCACTTCGGCCACGATCAGGCACGGTGCGCCCGCGCCCACGGCCCGAGTCCCCAGTGAGAATGACGTGGTGGTCACGCCGCCTCCTCCAGGAATGAGCCGACGCTCAGGGCCAGGCCCTGCGCGACGGTGTGTGACGGTCGGTAGCCGAGGCGAGTCTGGGCCTGCGAAATGTCGGCCTGCGAGTCCTGAATATCGCCCTGGCGCGGCGGGCGGTACTGGGGCCGGAGCGCCCGCGCCGCCGGCACTCGAGCGCCGACCGCCTCACGCAGCATGTCGTAGACGGTGTTCAGGCTGGTGCGGGTTCCCACGGCGACGTTGTACACCGCGTTGGTGGCAGAGGCGTCGCAGCACGCCGCCAGCAGGTTGGCCTGCACCACGTTGGCGACGAAGCAGAAGTCGCGCGTCGTTTCGCCCGTACCGAAGATCTCGCAGGCCTGGCCCTGACTGAGTGCCAGCGCCCAGCGCGGAATGACCGCGGCGTACGGGCCGTTCGGGTCCTGCCGGGGTCCGAAGACGTTGAAGTAGCGCAGCCCGATCAGCTCAGTCCCGTAGGTGCGCTGACACACCGCCGCCCACAGCTCGTTGTGCGCCTTGCTGGCCGCGTAGGGCGACAAGACCCGGCCCGTGCGCGACTCGACCTTCGGAAGGCCCGGGTCATCGCCATAGACCGAGCTGGAGGAGGCGTAGACGACGCGGCGCACCCGCGTTCGGCGCGCGCCCTCCAGCACGGTGACGAACCCGTCGACGTTGGCGCGGTGGGTCGCCACGGGGTTCTCGATCGATCGAGGGACCGACCCCAGCGCCGCCTGATGCAGCACCACGTCGGTCTCACCGCACAGCCGCTCCATCACGGCGAGATCGCACACGTCGCCTTCAACGAACGAAAAGGTGCCCCGGGTCGGCACTGCGCTGACAGCCTTGACGTTGGAGCGCCGGCCTGTCGACAGGTTGTCCAACCCCACCACGTGTTGATCGAGCCGAACCAACGCTTCGCACAGATGCGAACCGATGAAGCCAGCCGCGCCGGTGACCAGAAACCGGCGAGGCGCTCGGCGGAGCGACGCTTCGACGTCTGCGATCAGAGGCACCAGTACGACACCCTGTTCGCCGGGAGCTTCGCGGGGTCGATCATGCTCTTCACGTCGACCATCACCCCTTTGGGCTTCACCAGGTCCGCCAGCGCAGCCGGCGCCATGGCCGCGTACGCCTTGTGATTGACCGCCAGCACCACCCCGTCGAGGCCTTTGAGTTCATCCCACGCCGAGAGCGTGATGCCGTACTCATGTTTGGTCTCACCGGGGTCAGCGATGGGGTCGTGCACCAGGACCTGAACGCCAAAATCCTTCAGCTCTTTGACGATGTCGGGGACCTTGCTGTTGCGAATATCCGAGACGTTCTCCTTGAACGTCAGCCCCAACACGCCCACCCGCGCCCCTTTGACCGGCAGGTCGGAGCCAATGAGCAGCTTCACCAACTTCTGGGCCACGAACGCGCCCACGCCCGCGTTCACCCGGCGGCCGGCCAGAATCACTTCCGGCTGGTACCCGAGCTCCTGGGCCTTGGTGGTGAGGTAGTAGGGATCGACGCCGATACAATGCCCGCCGACCAACCCGGGCGTGAACTTGAGGAAGTTCCACTTGGTCCCGGCGGCTGCGAGCAAGTCGCGCGTTCGAATGCCCAGCCGATCGAAGATGAGCGCCAGCTCGTTCATCAA
>CAZFXD010000134.1:0-12923 GCA_964522795.1 uncultured Myxococcaceae bacterium | reverse complement strand
TATACGGGCGCCATGAACCCGCTCGTCTCGGACGCCTTTGTGGATTTTCTCCTCGAGGAGGTGCTCGACGTGCGCGGGCTGTGCGCCCTGCCCGCGTTCGCTGATCACGGCCCCGAGACCATTCGTCCCTGGCTCGCCGCCTGCCGCCGCGTGGCGCGAGAAGTCCTCTTCCCCACCTACCGCGAGATCGACGAGACGCCACCCCGGTTCGAACACGGGCGGGTCATCGTCCACCCGCGCCTTCACGCCGCGTGGAAGGAGTTGGTCGAGTTGGGCGTGATCGCCGCGATGCGACCGCTCGACGTCGGAGGCCAGCAACTCCCCTTCACTGTCTCGGCGCTCTCCACGGCGTACCTGATGGCGGGGAACCTCTCGGCGTACGGGTACGCCGGGCTCACCACGGGCGCGGCGCACCTCGTCGAGACCTTTGGCTCTCCCGACGTGAAAGCGATGTGCCTGTCGAAGATGTACGAGGGCCAGTGGACCGGCACGATGGCGCTCACCGAGCCCCACGCCGGCTCCAGCCTGGGCGACCTCACCACCCGTGCCACCCCGACCGACGCCGGGCATTTCCTCATCTCGGGCGCGAAGATCTTCATCTCCGCCGCGGACCACGACCTGACGCAGAACGTGGTGAACCTGGTGCTGGCACGAATCGACGGTGCGCCAGCGGGGACGAAGGGCATCTCGCTCTTCGCGGTTCCGAGGCTGCGTCCAGAAGGAGGCGCGCTGGTCAGCAACGACGTCCATGTCACTGGCGTCATTCACAAGATTGGCTGGCGGGGAATTCCGTCGCTCGCCCTCTCCTTCGGTGACCACGCCGACTGCCGCGGCTGGCTCGTGGGGCCACCGAACCAGGGGCTGCGCTGCATGTTTCAGATGATGAACGAGGCCCGCATCATGATTGGCCTCAACGGCGTGGCCACGGCCTCCGTGGCGTTTCACGAGTCGCTCGCGTACGCGCGAGAGCGAACGCAGGGGCGCGCGCTCGGCGTCACGGACCCCCTCGCACCGCCCGTGGCCATCGTGGAGCACCCCGACGTGCGTCGGATGCTGCTGCGCCAGAAGGCCATCGTAGAAGGCTCGCTGGGGCTGTTGGGGATCACCTCGCGCTACGTGGACGTATCGGAGCACAGTCCCGACGAAGTCGCCCGGGCGCGCGCGAAGCTCCTGCTCGATCTCCTCACGCCCATCGCCAAGACCTTCCCCGCCGAGCGGGGCTTCGAGTCCAACGCGCTCGCGCTGCAGATTCACGGAGGCTACGGCTACTCGAGCGAGTACCTGCCCGAGGCCTGGCTCCGCGACCAAAAGCTGAACTCCATTCACGAAGGCACCACCTCCATCCAGGGGCTCGACCTGTTGGGGCGAAAGGTCGTCGCGGGTGGCGGCGCGGCGCTCCTCGCGCTGCAGGAAGAGATCGACGCGGACCTGGTTCGCGCACGGGCCGCTGGCCTCGACGTGGCGCTGCTGGAGCGCGCGCTGCAGACGTGGGTCGCGCTGACCGCGAGTCTGGGCGCGCGCGGTGCGTCGGGCGATCTCGAAGGCATGCTCGGTCACTCCGCCGACTTCATGGATCTGACCTCCACGCTGGTGCTCGGGTGGGTCTGGACCCGAATCGCCACCCCGGTCGCCAAGCGAACCGACGACTTCGCCAGGGGGCTCCTCGCCGCGTGGCGCTACTGGTTCGCCACCGAGTTGCCACGTATCCCCGCGCTGGCCGCGCTCTGCGAGTCGGCGGAACGCAGTTACCTCGACCTGGGAGCCGAACAGCTCTGACCCCATGAAGCGCGACCTCGGGCTGAACCTGATCATCGGGTACAAGGCCGTGCGAGCCTCCCTGGCGCTCCTCGCCGCGATCGCCGGCCTCGTGCTTCTCCTCGCGGGCCTGGCGTCGCGGGTGCACGACGCCGTCGCCGCCGCGCACGATCACGCCGCCAGCGCGCTCGCGCTCAACCTCACCCAACTGGTCGCGACCACGCTCGAGCCGCGGCACATGGCCATCGCCGCCGGGGCAGTGGCCCTGGACGGCGTGGTGATGCTGCTCGAAGCCTGGGCGCTCTACCGAGGCTGGAAGTGGGGCGCGTGGCTGGTGGTGGGCGCGACCTCGCTGTTCGTGCCGTTCGAAGTGGTGGCGCTGGTCCGTGAACTCTCCGTGCCGCGCGCGCTCCTGCTCCTCGTCAACGGCGCCATTGTCGCCTGGCTGCTCCAGCACGCGGTTCGGCAACACCGGGCCCCGTAGGCATCGGCCGCTCGCCGAGCGTGCGCGGGTGCCACAGCGCGCAGACCTGGCCGGCGCTAGGGCGTGCACTTCAGCGGGTAGTTCGCGTCAGGCACTGACGGGCAGCGGTTCCCGCCGTCGTCGACAATCATGCCGGGCACGGTCGCGCTGAGGCCGAAGAACGGGGCGCTGGCGAAGGTGCCAAAGTCATTCCCCCCGAAGACGTTTCCGCTCACCACGTAGCCACCGTCGGCCGCGAGCCCCGCGTTGAGCTTGTCAAACACGGGCAGCAGGAAGGAGGCGGTGGTGGGCGAGGTGGTGGAGACGAACTTGTTTCCCCAGAAGACGTTGTTCTGAAACACCAGCGCCGTCTGCAGCGGGACGCCCGCGTCGGGGTATCCGGCGTTGACTCCGTAGATGCGGAAGAACGTGAAGGAAGTGCGGGTCTGTTCCAGCGTGTTTCGCGCGAAGAGACAGCCGCGCAGGTTGCTCCAGTACCAGGCGCCGATTCCGCAATAGCGCGCGTTCTTGATCCGATTGTCGGTGAAGACGCTGTTTTCGATCGTCCCCGCGGTCTCGATGCCGCAGTCCCAGTAGTTGACGAAGGTGTTGCGTGTGACCAGCGCCTCAGACTCCCAGCTGAGCACCACCCCGTCGTCCGCGCCGTCGCCGAACGAGCCCATCAAAGGCCCGCCGTCCCACTGGCCGTCGAACGTGTTGTCCCGCACCACCGTGCGCCGGCCGACGTTCGAAATAATCTGGCCGGCCGTAACGCCCGTGGGAGGTGCCACCAGGGCGTTGCACGCGAACACGGTGTCTGAGCTGTACATCTGCTGCCAATGCCCGCGGATGGTGGTCGCGTAGACGTGGGTGCCGTTCGACGACGCGGCGTTGACGTAGCCGCCGTCAAACAGGCTGTGGTGGAACGCGCCGCCAGGCGAACGGTTCAGGTCGATCGAGGGTCCGAGCCCGGTCGGTTCGAAGGTGCAATTGACGAACTCGTACCCCACCACGTCGGCGAGCTGCACCGCCGGATTGCCTCGCACCGTCTTCCCACCACAATCAACGCGAACGTTCGAGGTGTCGTGAATGTTGAGGCAGGGCTGCCCGGTTGGCGCGGTGAGGGAGGCGGTCAGGCGGTAGTCGCCGGGGACGGTGATCACCCGGCAGCTCGAGACCTGGGTGGGGCTCGGGCCTCCATCGATTCCCACGAAGCCGGCGGCGCAATCGTCGCCCCCGTCGGCTCCACCCGCGTCTGTCGCGCCGCTGTCCGAGACTCCACTGTCGGGCGCGCCGCTGTCCGAAAGCCCACTGTCCGGACGCCCCGCGTCCTCACCTGCGTCAAGGCCCGCGTCGACGCCTCCGTCGGGAACACCACCGGCATCGCTCCCACCTCCCGCGCCCGAATCGACCGGGCCGGCGTCCAGCGTGGCGCCGCCGTCACCAGCATCGGAAGCGGCCTCGGGCGGTGGGGCGCACGCGACCAACACCAGCACCGAGCACGCGAAGAGAGTTCGCATTCGAACCGCGCAGTGTAGCGCACGGCGACGCCCCCGGCTCAGGCTGGTTCACTTGCGAGGCCGAATGTCACCCCCAGGCCAGGCGGTGCGCCACGCCAACCGCTACGCCACTTCGCTCAGAAGCAGCGCTTGTTGTTGCGGCAGACCGTGCTGCAGCAGTCAGCCCCCCGGGCGCAGGTGGCGTTGGACGCGAGGCACACGCCGCCATCGGCGAACGGTGGGCGGCACTGGTTGGTGACGCAGTTGTTCGAGCAGCACCGACTGCTGTTGAGACAGAAGTTCCCCACGTTGGTGCACGAGCCACCGTCGGCGCGAACGCCGGCGTCAGGCGGGGGCGGCGGGCCGACCGCGCACACGTGGTTCACCGGGTCGCAGCTGGAGAAGAGCGTGCAGCACTCCGCGTTGGTGGCGCACGTGTCACCCAGCGCTTTGCACACCAGCCCGCCGTCATTGCCGGCCGGGCCGCACTTGCGCGCCGCGCCCGGAGTCGCCGGCAACAGGCACTGCAGGCTGCAGCAGTCGGTGCCGCGGGTACACGTCTGGCCAGGCTGGACGCACGCCCCGCCGTCCGCGGGGCCCAGCGCCGAGCAGTTCTTCTGCGCGTCGCAGTTGAACGAGCAGCAGTTCTGGTTGTTGGTGCACACCGTGCCGTTGGGGAAGCACGCCCCGCCGTCTGGGCGAGGCGCGGCGCACACCGAACCCGCGTCGGTCACGTGGCAGAAGCTGGTGCAGCACTCGCTGTTGCCCGCGCACGCGCTGCCGTTGTTGCCGCAGCTGCCCGCGTCCGGAACCACGATGGGTTGGCAGCCATTGCTGATGCACGCCTGGCCGGCCGGGCAGGCCGAGCAGGCAGCGCCGTTGAGCCCACACGCGCCGTTGATGTTCCCGGGTTGGCACGCGCCGGCGCTGTTCACGCAGCCCTGGCAGCTGCCGCCCACGCAGGTGCCGTTCGAGCACGCCGCCCCACCCTGGCACTCCGCGCAGCCGACGCCGCCGAGACCGCACGCGGTGTCAGCCGTTCCGGGCGTCTGACAGCCGCCATCGGAGGCGACGCACCCAGCGCAGCTGGAGTCCTTGCATTGCCCCGCGGTGCAGGCCTGCGCGCCCACGCAGATGACGCACGCCGCGCCGCCCGTCCCACAGGCGCTGGGAGAGTCTCCCGGCGTCATGCAGACGCCGTCAGGCGTGCAGCACCCGGCGCAGGTGGCGCTGCAGGGGAGCTGAGCGCCGCCGTCGTCGGGCGGCAGGCCACCGTCTTCCAGCAAGCCGCCGTCGCCGTTGTTGTTGGGCGGCGTGGTGGCGCACCCGGACCCGAACGTCACGGTCCCGAAGAACGCGAGCGAAAATCCAACGACCAGCGCAGACGCAGTTCGGTTCATCATGTGGTCACCGTTGGGAAGCCATCGACGCGGCCACGTCGAAGCGAGGCGACATTGTAGCGATTCGAGCTCACACCGCCAACGTCACCGCGTGGGGCCAGGGAGGGAAACGTAGGTGCGCAGCTCGACCTACTTCAGATTGAGACGCAGCTGGAGGTTCTCACCGCGAACGATGTTGATCCTCACCGACTTCCGAATGGACTCATATTCGTTCACCAACTCCACGGTGTGCACGCCCAGCGGCAACGACTTCTTGAACACGGGCGTCGAGCCAATCGGCGCCCCGTCCACGGAGACATTCGTCCACGGCACCGTGTTGACGGACAGGAAGCCTCGGAACTGGCTGGGAGGCTGATCCTCGTCCGACCCGATCAGGCGGCCGTCGCTGCCGTAGTGGCGAATGGCGCCAGAACGCGAGTCGCCATCGCTGCGGAACAACGGGTTCGGCAGGGGGTCGTCCGGTGGCGTCCCCTCCAGCACGCCGGGGGTCGGCCGCCCCACGCTCAGCGCCACGCCGAGGGCGGTCACCCCCAGCAGCGAGCTCATCACCAGCGACACCACAAAGGCCGGCCGCGGCTTGTTCCACCCGCGGCGACCGGGTCCGGAGGCCGCGACGCGAACGGGCAGCTGCACCTGGTCGGACTCCGCGAGCAACGCGCGATACGACTCCCGAAGTTGACGGTCATCCATTGAGGGAGCCTCCCTGTTCCTTCGCCACTGCGGCCTTCAGGCGTTCGAGCGCGCGGTGCAATCGGACGCGGACCGCGTTGGGCGTGAGGCCGAGCGCCTCGCCAATCTCGGGCGCGCTCAGGTCTTGATCAAAGTGCAGCGCGAGCAGGGCCCGGTCGACCTCGCTCAAGGTCGACGCGGCCTGGCGCACCAATCGAATCGCCGCGCTTCGCTCCGCACTCTCATGCGGCGTGGCCAGCGGCTCGGTCGGCGTGGCCGGTCGCACGAAGCGCGCGAGCTTTCGACGCACAGTCAGCGCCTCGTTCACCGTCAGGCGATTGAGCCAGGCCTGCGCGGGGTGATCTGGCCGCCAGCTCTTCGCTGACTGAAATGCTGCCAGGAAGACGGCCTGCACGATGTCCGCGGCCTCGGCCGCATCGAAGACGATGCCGTAGGCCAGGCGCTGCACAGCTTTGACGTGGAACCGATGAAACTGCTCGAACGCCAGCTGGTCGCCCTCGGCCATTCGGCGCAGGAGCACCGGGTCCAGGACAGCCACGTCGCTTCGGCTCAGGTCTGACATCGCGTGTGCGGCGGTCATCGACCCCTACAATGTCGACCCCCGCCGATTCATTACAGCACGCCAGACCGAATGTTCCGGGAGATTCTCCGGTCGCGATAAGGAGGCGCTTCGAATCGCGCGCTACGGCCCGCCGAACACCGCGAGGTAACGCGCGCGAGCGTTGGGGTACTGCTCGAGCGACGCCGGACCCCAGTCCTGAAAATAGTTGGCGTAGAGGAGACTGCCGCCGCCTGTCGCGGGGAGCCCGTTCAAGAAGTCGTACATGCCCTGAATCCAGACCGGGTCGTCGCCCGTCCCGTTCTGAGTTTTCGGCAGCAGCCCCCACTCGGGAACCGAGAGTTGCTTCCCGTGGGCCACCGCGAACGCCGCGAAGGTGTTGAGCTGCGGGAGGATGTAGCTGGGGAACTGGCTCCACGCGTAGGTGTCGACGCCGATGACATCGACGTACGCGTCGCCCGGGTACCCCGCCTCCAACGCGGAGATGGTGGGCACCACGTTCTGCCCTGCGGCGTTCTTGTACGGCTTCACCGCCTCCGAGGTCATGTTGTAGTCGATGATGACTTGCCCCGGCATGCAGCCGCGCAGGTACGTCGCCACGTGCTGGAACGCCAGCTTGTAGACGTCGGCGTTCCCCTTCTCGAACGTCCACGGGTAACAACAGTCGGCCTCGTGCCCGAGCCGGGCGATGAGCTTGGTGCCCGCGGGCACCCCAGACACGGGCCCGGTGGCGCAGCCGGCGGCGGTGGGCGGCACCCTCCCCAGGAACATGTCGCACAGACACTGGTACACCGCGTCGTTGGCCCCGTTCGCGGTCGCCGTCAGCGCAGCGCGCGTCGACAACCCCGATTGGCTCCCGAACACGAGGCCCACGGTGAGCGCCGCGGTGGCGTCGGGCCGCGTCCAGAGCGAGCCGGCCTGCGAGTGATTCCAGAACCCCCACATGTTGGACGTGGGCGCGTCGAGGCTGAGGTTGGAGTCGATGAACTTCATCTTCCTTCCCAACCACGCTTCCCACTTGGCGAGGTTGGTCATGCCCGCCGCGCCATACCCCGGGTAGACGCCCTGCTGGGTCTTCGCCGCTTTTCCAGGCGTGGAGGCGCCCGCCACGCTGAACGGCACGCTCGGCCCGTCGTGCCACGCGCCGTTGCTGTCCTGGTACGTCGCGTACGCTTCCCAGAGGCCCGCCGGGTCCGTGGACAGCAAGGTCCGGGTCGCGCTGAGCAGAACGGTCCCGCCGGGCACCACGGTCTGGTTCGTCAGCTGCGGCGCCAGGTCATCGTAGGGGCCTCCGCCGTGCGTGCCGCCGGGCGGCCGGGTGGTGATGACGACTTTCTGAACGGTGATGGGGGCCGTGCCGCTGTTGGCATAGGTGACGGAGGCCGCCACCGTGTCCCCGGGGTTGTAGGTCGACTTGCTGAGCACGAGAGGCACGCTGATGCCGAAGTTGGATGACGCCGTGACGGTGAACGTGACGCCGGGTCCGTCGTGCCACGCGCCGCTGGCGTCTTGATACGTGGCGTACGCTTCCCAGGTCCCCGTGGGGTCCGTCGTCTTCAAGGTGCGGCTCGCGCTCACCGTGAGCGACGCGCCCGCGGCCAGGGTCTGCGGCCCGAGGGTCGGCAGGAGGTCATCGTACGGGCCCCCGGTGTGCGTGCCTCCGGGAGGCCGCGTGGTGATCATCAGCGCCTTCACGGCGAGCGAGGTGGACTCGGGGTTGGCGAACACCACCGTCCCGCTCACCGAATCTCCCAGCGCGTAGGTGCTGCGATTGAGCGTGAGCGCAGTGCTCAGAATGAGCGAGCCGGCGCACGCGTTCACGTCGGGCGGGCAACTCCTGGCCGTGCCATCGCAGGCCTCGGCGGCGTCGCACGCGCCGGTCGAGGGACGACAGGCCGTGCCCGCGGCGGCCTGTTCGTCGAGCGCGCACACGGCGGTGGTGCCGTCGCAGGTCTCGGGCACGTCGCACACCTCGGCCGCCAGCCGACACACCGAACCTCTGGGCTTGAAGGCGTCGGCGGGGCAATCCGCGTTGTCGCCCACGCAGGCCTCGTCGAGATCGCAGATGCCCGCGCTGGAGCGACACAACGTGCCCGCGGCCACGAACTCGCAAGTGGTCGAGCAGCACGCGCCGGCTTCGCCGTTGCGCTTACCCAGGTCGCACTGTTCACCGGTCTCGACGGCGCCGTTGCCGCAGGGCGCGCTGTTGATCGCAGAGGTACACCCCAGCGCAGTGAGCACGGCGTAGAACGCGACGAGGCGAGATCGAGGCATGTGGGACTCCCGGGGGCGCGGAGTTGGGGAGTGTACGAGACCGACGAACCGAAGCCGAGCCGAACGCACTCCGGCCGGCCACGACGGGTGACGCTGCGCTGGTCCCTCGGGCGCTGCTGACCGATACTCTCACCGTTCTCAAGAGGGGACCTGATGCGACGACTGACCCTGGGCTGCATGGTGTTGATGCTGGCGTCGTGCCGCTGCGGAGGCGTGCCGGGTGCGTACGGCGACGTGCTCGCGTCGTACTGCAAGTTCATCGATCGCTGCCCGAACAGCCTGCCCTTCCCCATCACCTACCGCAGCACCGCCGAGTGCGTCGATATTTTGAACTTCACCACCACCTGCCGCCTCGATGCGAAGGAAGGCCCGAGCGGCGACGCGATCGTCCAGGTGCAGCAGGTCACGCCCAACGTCGACCCCGCCGCGGCCGCCGCGTGTCGGGCGTTCCTCGAGAGCGCGTCGTGCGACACGTCGCTCACCGCCTGCGACTCCTCGACCGACGCGGGCTGCAATCCCTGCTCGAGGGTGTTCTCCGAAGCCGCCAACGCCAGGCCCGACTCCGGCGGAGGCGCGCGGATCGACGAGGCGTGCACGGACAACAGCTCCTGCGCGGCGGGCCTGTATTGCCTCAACGCGAAGACGATTCCGGACGCCGGCACCACCTGCCGGGTCTGCAAGCCGCTCCGCCCCATCGGCGGCGACTGCATCGACCCGCCCCACGTGCCCTGCGACAGCACCACCAGCTACTGCGACTACGCCAACGGCTCGTGCGCAGCGCTGGCCGCCGCCGGAGCAGCGTGCTCGTCGACCACCGCGCCGTGCCTCTCGGGGTTCTGCAACCCCAACTCCCACGTGTGCGACAACGGCGGGAAGAAGGGCGACCCCTGCACGGTCACCAGCGATTGCCGCGGTGGGTTCTGCAACACCAGCGCCGGCGTGTGTGCCGAGAAGAAGGTGAATGGGCTGGCGTGCGCGTCGAACTCGGAGTGCCTCACCAACGTGTGCGACTCCACCAACAACAAGTGCGGCAAGCCCAACGGCGCGGCCTGTCTCTACGCCGGCGAGTGCCAGGAGGTCTGCGACACCACGGCGAAGTTGTGCAAGCCCGCCTACGCCAACGGCGTTCAGTGCACCTCCAACGAGCAATGCCAGTCGAAGCTGTGCCACCAGGCGGACCGCGTCTGCCGACCCGCCTGCGGGGCCGGCTGCGCCACGGGCGAGTTCTGCGACACCTACGGCGCCTGCCGGACGCTGCTGGCGACGGGCTCCCAGTGCGACGCGCCTTCGGAGTGTCAGACCGGCTGGTGCAACAGCAGCGGTCGGTGCGGGAAGAAAGCCGCCCTGGGCGATACGTGCAGCACCTATGCCGACTGTCTGCCGGCCGGCTACTGCGCGAGCGGCACCTGCCAGGCCTTCGTGAAACCCGGTGGGGCGTGCCAGGCGCTGGACTCGTGTGCCCCGCCGTTCTTCTGCACCAAGGGCACCTGCACCTTGATGAACCTGGAGTGCAAGCCAGCCTCGGCAGGTTCGCAGTGCACGTTCCTGCAGGTGTGCGACGAGAAGAGCTACTGCGACCTGTTCAACAACTTCACCTGCGCCCCGAGGAAGGCGCTGGGGTCCGGGTGCCTGCGCACCGGCGACTGCACGAACGACGGGTACTGCTACCAGCGCGTGTGCACCGCGCGCGCCAAGAGCGGCACGAGGTGCGATCAGGGCCAGGTGTGCGAAGACGGCCTGTTCTGCGACGAGACCGTGACGCCGGCGGTCTGCTCGGGACCGAAGCCGCCCGGAGCAAAGTGCAGCAACGCCAGCGACTGCGACACCGGGGCCTGCGAGTACAGCAGCGGCAGCGGTCGCACCTGTCAGGCCGCCTGCCTTTCCGTGCCCACAGGGGACCAGCCCGCCTGCCACCCGACCAGGTGCAGCGACTTCGGCTTCAACTGCGGAACCATCGACGGCGGCTGCGGAGAGCCGGTGTACTGCGGCCAGTGCAATATGGCGTACCAGACGTGCGGCGGCGGGGGGCAACCCCAGGTGTGCGGCTGCACGCCCACGCGGACCTGCCAACCCGGCGAGTGCAACGCCACCTTCAATGACGGGTGCGGGAAGCAGGTCACCTGCAACTCCGACTGCGGCGACGCCGGCCGAACCTGCGGCGGCGGCACGCCCAACGTCTGCAGTTGCAGTACCGACCGATCCGCTGGTCCCAGCTTCGCCGCCATGGCGGCCAACGTGGCCGCCTCACCGTCGGACGCCGGCGTGGCGTGGGCGCTGGTCGGCAGCCTCTCCGCTGAAGACGATGCGGGCGCGCACGTGCGCCTCGTCGCCGGTTCAACCGCGACCGTTCGATCGCAGTATCTGATGGCCACCGGGTTCGGCTTCAACCTGCCGCCCACCGCGTCGGTCAACGGCATTACCGTCAAGATGCGCCGCTATTCGCTCCCCAACGTCTCGAGCGGAGAGGTGGCCGTCTTCTCCGGGGGCAAGAAGCTGGGAACCCTGGCGGACAACTACTGGACGACCGCGTGGGGAACGGAGCAGGTGGGCGGCGCGACCAACGTCTTCGGCCACCCCTTCACTCCGGAGGAGATCAACTCGCCCGACTTCTCGGTGGGAATTCTGGTCAGCGCCTCGAACAAGGCCTTCGACGTCTCCCTCGACACGCTGCAGGTCACCGTCACCTACGCCTATCGCTGCGACTGCAAGTACACCTGCAAGAGCAACTCCGAGTGCGGAAGCGACGGCTGCGGCGGAACCTGCGGCGCCCCCGGCACGACGTGCGGCGACGGCGGCTCCTGCACCAACGGCTTCTGCCACCCCGCCGTGTTCGTCGACCCCAACACGGGGCTCATGTGGCACAACACCAACTACGACGCGGCCGACTGCTCGTCGATCAGCGGCATCAAAGTCGGCGGGTACACCGACTGGCGCGCGCCCACCATCAACGAGCTGCGCTCGCGCATCGTCGGCTGTCCCTCGACGCAGCTGGGAGGCCAATGCCCGGTCTCGACGTCTTGCACCGACGCGGGCACCTGTCTGGACGCGGGCTGCGACGGGTGCCCGTACCGGCAGGGCCCCGACCCCTACGGCTGCTACCTCGACAACCACACGGAGTGGATCTCGTGCACCGGGGGCATTCAGTTCTACTCGACCACCAAATCCGGCACCGTGCCGTACACGGTCGACTTCGCCACCGGACGCGTGGCGCTCGGCACCGGGACCCCGCGCTACCGCTGCGTGCGCCCGTAGCGCCCCCGGACGTGATTCGGAGCAAGCCCGGCCGTCATCGACTGACGTAGAGTCTGCGCCATGCTCGACGCCCACTGGAAATCCCGAGCGGTCAGCGCCGCTGACGCGGTGGCTCAAATCAAGAGCGGCGACCGCGTGTTCATTCACGGAGCCTCGGCCACGCCCACGCCGCTCGTCGAAGCGTTCGGCCGCCGCACGGACCTGCGCGACGTCACCATCTACCACCTGCACACCACCGGCCCCGCGCCGTGGGCCGCGCCCGAGTTCGCCGGCCGAATCTTCTCGGTCTCGCTCTTCGCCGGGGCGCCCATGCGCGGGCCCATCGCAGAAGGCCGCGCCGACTTCATGCCGGTGTTTCTCTCGGACATCCCCGACCTGTTCACCAGCGGCGCCATTCCACTCGACGTGGCGCTCCTTCAGCTCTCACCTCCAACCGTGCACGGCGACTGCACGCTGGGCACGTCGGTCGACGCCGCGCTCGCCGCCGCCATGTCGGCGAAGAAGGTGATCGCCGAGATCAACACCCGGATGCCGCGCACGCTGGGCCACTCGGTCGTGCACCTGTCGGACCTCGCGGCCTTCATCTGCACCGATCGCCCGCTGGAGGAGATGGCGCCCGCCCCGCAGACGGAGGTGGAGACGCGCATCGGCGAGATCATCGCTGACCTGGTGGAAGACGGGAGCTGTCTGCAACTGGGCATCGGCGCCATTCCCGACGCGGTGCTGGCGCGGCTGGGCAACAAGCACGACCTCGGCGTGCACACCGAGATGTTCTCCGACGGGCTGATCCCGCTGATGGAGAACGGCAACATCACCAACAAGAAGAAGAAGATCCACGCCGGGCGAACGGTGGCCAGCTTTGTCACCGGCACGAAGAAGCTCTTCGACTTCGTCAACGACAACCAGCACGTCGAGTTTCACCCGTGCGATCGCACCAACGACACCGCGCTGATCCGGAAGAACGACAAGGTGGTGGCGATCAACTCCGCGCTGGAGATCGATCTCTCGGGTCAGGTGTGCGCCGACTCCAT
>CAZFXD010000133.1:0-12987 GCA_964522795.1 uncultured Myxococcaceae bacterium | reverse complement strand
CTTCGATGGAGTCGCCGTCAACGCCTCCGGTCTGGTGGCAGCGACAGCGGGCTCGTATGTGTATCTCCGGATCGGAGCTGGTACCTGGAACCGTTCGCAGCATGACGCCGGTGTACCGCTGTCACGCATGATCGCGCTTCCAGATGGAACCTTCGCCGCCCTGGGAGATTTCGGCGCTGGCAGTGTGGTCGCAAGGTTCGGGCGAGCAGACGGAGGCAGCTACGTCGGTGCGCCGTCGGTTGTTTCGGGGCGAAAGCTGCTTTCACTGCTCGGCTCCGACGGGGGCTCGATTCTGGCGATAGCCGTCGATGGAACACTGGTCGAATGCGGAGCGACCGCGGCGAAAGACGTCGGGAGTGTCGGAATTGCACCGCCAATCACGGTGAGCGCCGCCGCCGCGTCGCCGAGCGGCGAACTCTGGGCAGTCACGTCAGATAGATGGGTTCACACCACGTCCGGAGCGAGTGATGGGAAATTCCGCCAGGTGGAAATCGACACGTACCCCAACCGAGAACCGGGCGTCCTCGTCGCCCATCGCACGGGCTCCGCCATGGTCTTTGGAGATCAGGGCGACGCTTTCGAGATCAACGCTCCCACGGCCGGCAACGCCAATGAGCGGATCAGGTACTGGGTTCGTGCCGCGACCCTTACTCGGCTCAGGAGCGTGACTGGCTTCACGGACGGCACGGTGCGTGCCGCGGGCGATGGTTCGACGCTGGTCGCCTATTTTCCCGCCGCTTCCCAATGGGAGCTGACGTACACGTCGGGAAGCCAGCAATTCACGTCCATTTGGGGCAGCAGCCTGTCGACCGACTATTGGGTCGTTGCCTCCGGTCAGGCACTGCATTTCCAGAACAATGACAGCAGCCCGCGGGCTGTAAATGCGCCTCGGTCGATGACCCTAGCGGCCGTCGCCGGAAGTTCGGGCGGGGAGATGCTGTTCGTGGGGGCTGTCGCGGACGGCGGTGATCAGGCCGCCGCTGCCTACCTGGCGGCCGATGGTGGTCTTCAGCCACTTCCTTTGCTTGAGCCAAACAACAAGTCGCTGGAGGCAGTCTGTATTCGAGCAAACGGTGGCTTTTTCCGGGCTGGTGGAGCAGCGAACACCAGTGCCGAAATCGCAGCGCCTCTGAACACTGCGTCAGTGGCGAACTACGGGATCTACGGCCTCGCGGTCATTCCCACCTACCACGGGATTGCCTGTACAGCGGCCTGGAACGCGGCCAACGCGAATGACCGAACAGCGTGGTTCGTCGGTGAGCCGGCGATCATCGTCCGTTCGAACACTCGAAATGCATCCACGACGGATGACGTTGAGTTCAACCTGTCAGGCAACAACAGGCTCTTCGGCATCTCGACCGCTCCCGGATATGGAATGTGGGCCGTTGGAGATGTGTCGACGGCCAACATCTTCCGGAGGCGCCTCGCGCCTGAGAAAGGTGACTCCGGGTGGTTTGTCGAACCGGCTCCGACGTTCAAGATTCTCCGAAGTGTCTGGGTGTCTCCGGTCGATGGCGGAACCTGGGCCGTCGGTGACGAAGGCACGATTCTCCACCGGCGAAACTGAGGTCGGCACACCGCTCAGTGCCGAGCGCCGAACAGATTCGGCCACACGAAGAGCAGCACCGGAATCACCAGGGCGAGCAACGCCTCACCCACAATCAACCCTGACGCGAACGGGGTGTTGTAGGCGTCCTCCTGCGCGGCGTCCTTCTTGTTCCAGAGAAACGACGCCACCCCGCCCACCAGCATCGGGAGCACGTACTCCGCGGGAATCAGCATGCCCAGCGCCATGCCCGTGGGCGACGGCAGGTACTGCTTGAAGCGGCTCTCGAAAATCGTAATCGCGATGCCCGCGGCGACCCCGACGGCGAGCGCGTAGCCCGCGTACTGCGGCAGCTTGTCGATGCCGCCCATCAAGAGCTCGGCGAAGCCGGCCCACTTCACGCTCACCGGAGACGTCAGCCCCGAGCACTTGTCGCCCGCCAGCTCGGCGGCGCGGCCGTAGCAGTCGCCCCCGATGCCGTACTGTCGCTTGAGCAGCGGGTAGACGAGCGCGATGCACGCGGCGCCCACGGGCGTGGCGAGCAACTGCATGTACGTCAGGGCCCGGTTGTTCGAGCCGATGATGTAGCCCGCCTTGTAGTCCTGCATCAGGTGCTCGCCGCTCCCGGCGATGGTGCCCGACATGCCCGAGGCCACCATGTTGGTGCCGATGCTCCCCGGTGAAATCAGCGCGAACACCGCCTGCACCATGTTGGCCATGGCTGAAATCGGCGCCCAGTTCGTCTCTCCCAGCACGCGAATGCCGACCAGCATCAGCACCACCGAGATGAGAATCGCCACCGCCGATTCCCACACCGCCACGCCCATCACGGTCGACTGAAAGGCAATCAGCACAACCGACAAGAGGCCGGAGCCGACGCCCACCCACTTCATGGGGAAGTCGCTCCCGTCGGCGAGGGTGCCGCTGGCGAGGTCGCCGAACGTCTTCTGAATCAACCGCCACTTGAGCACCAGGGCCGTGAGACCGCCGGCCACCAGCAGCCCCGTGGCGGGCCACATCACCCAGCGCAGCACGGGCATGTAGGCCGTCTCCTTCACCAGCCCGTTGTCGACGAGCAGCGGCGGGGCGATGAACCACGCCAGCAGCATGCCCAGGCCCATGGACATGGTGATGCGAAAGCCGACGATGAGGCCTGAGCCGAAGGAGAGCGCGCTCCAGCTCATGCCCACGTGGAGCTTCTCGCCGGTGGGGCCGAGGTACGTCGACGGAGGAATCCACTTCGGCCACCCCTCGCGCAGCCACGTGGTGACGAGCCCAATCGCGCCGCCCACGCCGAGCGCCTTCACCCGGTCTTTGGCCGCCTGGGTGTTGGCGTCGAGAATGAGGAGCGACTCCCCCGCGGCCGTGCCATCGGCGAAGGTGAGCTTCTCCTCGTCGATGTAGTGCTTGCGCATCGGCACCGCGAGCAGCACGCCCAGACAGCCGGCGAGCGACATCCACACGAAGACCACCCACGGCTCGAGTGTGAGGTGAAACCCGAGCTCCGGCTTGGCCGCCAACATGTCGAACGCCGCCAGCACCACGCACATGAACGCGGTCTGCGCTGCCGCCGTCCCGGCCGTCTGCACGATGTTGTATTCGAAGCGGTTCGACTTGAAGCGAGAGCCGAAGAGGGCGACGAAGTTCAAGAGCAGGTAGGCGAAGAACGCCGCCACCACCGAGATGGTGGGCCCGAAGCCGATCTTCAGCACGATGTACGGGTAGGCGCAGCCGATGATCGCCGCCACGATGAGCCCCACGCCGACCGAGCGCACGTTGAACTCCAGCATGTGGCTGGGCAGGGCGCGGACGGTCTGTTTCTCGGTCGCCAAAGGTGGCCTCCCACTGAAAGCGGCGCACCATACTCGCCGCCGGGCGCTCTATAAGGTGTTTGTGGAAGTCACGGTCTACGAACCCGACGCCCTCTTCGCCGAGGGCCAGCTGCGCTTCGGCGCCACCCTCGCGGTCGACGCGCGCGGTACCGTGCTGGCCTCGCCCCCCAGGGACGCCCGCCGCGTCCGGCTCGCCGGGCGGGCGCTGTTTCCAGGGCTGGTCAACGCGCACTCCCACGCGTTTCAGCGCGGCCTGCGCGGCCGCACCGAGTTCGTCGCCCGGGGCCAGGAGCGCGACGACTTCTGGACCTGGCGCGAAGCGATGTACCAGCTGGCCGAGGCGCTCCAGCCCGAGGACGTCTACGTGCTCTCCCGGCATGCGTTTCTGGAGATGGCGCTCGCGGGGGTGACGTCGGTGGGCGAGTTCCACTACCTCCACCACCAGGCGGACGGCACGGCGTACGCAGACCCCAACCTGATTGCCAGGCAGGTCATCACCGCCGCCAAAGACGTGGGAATTCGAATCTGCCTGCTCAACGTCGCGTACGCCCGCGCGGGGTTCCAGAAGGCGCCCGAGCCGCGTCAACGGCGCTTCATTGACGCCGAGATGTCGACGTACTTCCGGCGGACCGATGACCTGGCGTTGGCCGTGGCGGGAGACCCGCTGGTCAACGTGGGCTACGCGCCGCACAGCGTGCGCGCCGTGCCCTTCAAGTGGCTCAAAGAGTTTCGCGCCGTGGCCAACGGGCGACCGCTGCATATTCACGTGGGCGAACAGCTGCGGGAAATCGCCGAGTCCGAAGCTGAATACGGCCGCCGCCCCACGCGCGTGCTCCAGGATGCGGAGCTCCTCCAGCCCAACACCACCCTGGTGCACTCCATTCAGGTGAGTCACGAGGAGATGTCGGACATCACCCGGGCGCGCAGCCGCGTCTGTGCCTGCCCGACCACCGAACGAAACCTCGGAGATGGCGTCGTCCCCGCCGACCTCCTGGGCGCTGAAGGTGTCGAGCTGTGCCTCGGCTCGGACAGTCAGGCCACCATCGACCTTCTGGAAGAGGCGCGCCTGCTCGAGTCCCACCTCCGCCTCGTTCGTCAGAGACGGAGTGTGCTGCACGACCGCTCGGGCACGCCCTCAGCGGTGGCGGCAGAAGTGTTCCGCGCCGCGACCCACAGCGGCGCCCAGAGCCTGCAGCACAACGCCGGCACCCTGGCGCCCGGTTCACAGGCAGACTTCTTCACCGTGGACCTCGAGCACGCCGCCCTCGCTGGGTGGACGGAGGAGACGTTGTTTCCCATGGTGGTGCTGGCCGTGCCCGCCGCCGCGATTCGCGAGGTGGCGGTCAACGGCACGCCCATCGTGTCGGACGGGAAGCACCCCTCGACTGAACTCTCCACGCGCGCGGTGAGTGCCCTGATGCGGAGGCTTTCGTGAGCGAAGTGGCCGAACTGCTGAAGACGCTGGTGGCCATCGACTCCACCTCGGCGCGGTCCAACCAGCCGATGATTGACGTGCTGGAGCCGCGGCTGGTGGCGCTGGGGTTCGCCACGCGGCGACAGCGCTACGCCGGCGAGGGCGGCGTCGAGAAACACAACCTCATCGCCACCGCGGGGACGGGCGCGGCCGAACTGGCGCTGGTCGGACACACCGACTGCGTGCCCTTCGACCCGGCGTGGACTGAAGCGTTGACCCTCACCGAGCGCGACGGAAAGCTGTATGGCCGCGGCTCCTGCGACACCAAGGCGTTCATCGCCGCGGCGCTCACCGCGCTGGGCCGGGTGAAGAAGAACCTCTCCCGGCCGGTGGCGGTGGTGTTCACCGCTGACGAGGAGATCGGCTGCGTGGGCGCCAAGCACCTGCTCGAGGGGCGGGAGCTGAACGCCAGGCGCGCCATCGTGGGCGAGCCCACCTCGCTCACCCCGGTGCGCGCCAACAAGGGCTACTGCCTCGCGGAGGTCGAGGTGTTCGGCAAGGAAGGCCACAGCGCGTACCCCGACTCCGGCGTGTCGGCGAACTTCCACGCCGCGCGGCTCATCGGCGAAATTGAAGCCTTCGCGCTAGGTGAGCTGCGCACCAAAGTCGACGCCGCCTTCGAGCCGCCGTGGACCTCCATCAACGTTGGCGTCATCGCTGGCGGGAAGGCCAAGAACATCATTCCCGGCCACTGCCGCTTCAGCCTCGAGTGGCGCCCGGTGCCGTCGCAGCCGGTGGACCTGGTGATGAACGCCATCGAGGAACGCTGCCGGGCCCTCGCCGCGAAGGACCCCCGGTTCAAGGCCCGGGTCACCCGCCTGCGCACCGACCCCGGCTACGACACCCGCCCGGACGCCGATGTGGTCGCGTTCCTGGAAGGCGCGTCTGGCCACAAGGCGAAGACCGTCGCCTTCGGAACCGAGGGCCCGCAGATGCAGGCGCTGGGCGCCACGCCCGTCGTCTTCGGGCCCGGAGACATCTCGACGGCGCACCAGACCGGCGAGTTCGTGCCGGTGCAGGAGCTTCACCGCTGCGTCGAAATTCTCGAGCAGGCGCTGCGCCACTTCGCTGCGTAGCCGCGCCCGCGGCCCGGTAATGCACTGCGTCGCACGGTGGCCGCCCCGATGATGCGCGCGCGGAACATCGGCGCTACGCCGCGCCGCTATGAGCGACTTCTCGCGTATCTCCGAACTGGGCCATGAGTCTCTTCATCGATTTTTCGACGCCAAGACGGGGCTGCGCGCGCTGATTGGGGTGCACTCCACGGTGCTCGGGCCGTCGCTGGGCGGCACCCGGGCCCTGGCCACCTACGAGAGCGAAGAAGCCGCGGTGTTCGACGTGCTCCGCCTCTCGCGGGGCATGACCTACAAGGCCTCGCTCGCCGGGCTGGCCCTGGGCGGCGGGAAGTCCGTCATCATGTTGCCCAAGGGTTCGTTTGACCGCGCCGCGCTGTTCCAGGCCTTTGGCCGCGCCGTCAACTCGCTCGGCGGCCGCTACATCTCAGCCGAGGACTCGGGCACCAGTCCCGACGACATGGAGCAGGTGTTGAAGCACACCCGGCACGTGGTGGGGTTGAAGGCGAAGAGCGGTGACCCGTCGCCGGTGACGGCCTACGGGGTCATCCGCAGCATGGAGGCGGTCGCCCAGCACCTGTTTGGAAAACCGGACCTGAACGGAAAGCGCGTGACGGTGCTCGGCGTCGGACACGTCGGCTTCCCCATGGTGGAGGAGCTCAGCAAGCGCGGCGCGAAGGTCTTCGTGAGCGACATCAACGCCGCGTCGGTGGAGAAGGCCGTGAAGCAGTGTGGCGCCACCGCGCTGTCGGAAAAAGAGCTCCTCTCCACCGAGGCCGACATCTTCTCGCCCTGCGCGCTGGGCGGTGGCCTCAACGACGCGACCATTCCCCTCCTCAAGGTGAAGGCGGTGGTGGGCGCCGCCAACAACCAGTTGCTCGAGCCACGGCATGGCGAGGTGCTGGCTCAGCGCGGCATCGCCTATGCGCCCGACTACGCGGTGAACGCCGGCGGCCTCATCAACTGCGCCTCCGAGGTGCTGGGGTACGGCCGGGAAGAGGCCCTGGCGCGCGCCGGAAAAATCTTCGACACGGTGGTGGAGATTTTCGCCCGCGCCAGGAAGACCAACGCCCGGCCCGAGGTCGTCGCCGACGCCATGGCTGAAGAGCGGATTCAGAAGGCGATGGCGCGGGCCTGACCGTTACCGCAGCCGCGCCCTGCCAGGCACCCGACGGCGCCCCGGTGAGGGCATGGTCTGCCGCGGCGCGCGCGTTTCGGAGATGATGCCCGCGTGATTGTGGGAACTGCGGGCCACGTCGACCACGGCAAGACGACGCTCGTCCGCGCGCTCACGGGCATCGACACCGACCGGCTCCCCGAGGAGAAGCGCCGCGGCATGACGCTGGAGCCCGGGTTCGCCCACCTGGAGGTCCCGGGGCATGACCCCATCGCCGTCATCGACGTGCCGGGCCATGAGCGCTTCCTCAAGTCGATGGCCGCCGGGGTGTTCGCGCTCGACGTGGCGCTGCTGGTCATCGCCTCGGATGAAGGCGTCTGCCCCCAGACGCGCGAGCACCTCGACGTGCTGTCGCTGCTCGGCGTGCCCCGGCTCATCGTGGTGTTCAGCAAATGTGAGTTGCTGGCTCCGCTGGGTGAGGACTGGAAGGCCATGTTGCTGGCGGACGTGGCGGCGCTGCTCGAGAAGACGCCCTTTGGGGACAGCCCGCGCCTGTGGGTGAGCGCCCAGCGCGGCGACGGCATGGCCGACCTCATCGCCCTACTGGTTCAGGGCGCGGCCCAGGCACCGCGCGCCGTCGAGGGGCCGGCCTTTCTGCCGGTGGACCGAGCGTTCTCGGTCAAAGGGTTTGGCACCGTGGTGACCGGCACCCTCCTGCGAGGCACCCTGGCGGTCGATGATGAGGTGTCGCTCGTGCCGCGGCCCGAGGGCGTGTTGCGGGTTCGGGGCCTGCAGGTGCACGGCGCGCAGGTGAAGACCGCGCGCGCCAGGACACGCGTGGCGGTCAATGTCACTCCGGCGGAGGCGAAGGAGATTTCCCGGGGCGCGGTGCTCGTCGCCGCGGGGTCGACGCCCGCGGCCCGGGTGTTGGACGTTGAAATCTCTCTGTTGCCCGACGCGCCTCGGCCGCTGCCTCGACGGTTCTTTCTCCACCTCTGCCTCGGGGCCACGCAGACCGAGGCCGCGTTTCGCCTGCTCGACGTCGACGAGCTTGCGCCCGGCCAGAGCGCGGTGGCGCAGGCGACGCTCAACGCGGCCGTGGGGGCGAAGGTGCACCAACGCTTCATCGCGCTCGCGCCCGAGTCGATTCCCACCCGCGGGCGCACCGTGGCGGGCGGCCGGGTGCTGGTGGTGAACCCGCGCCGGAGAAAGCGTTCCACCGCCGCGGGGCTGACCACGTTTCTCGACGCGCCCCTGGAAGAAGGGCTGGCGTGGGTGGTGGCCGACCTGGGGTACGCGGGCGCCACGCCCGAGGAGCTGTCGCTGCGCGTGGGCGCGTCCCGCCGAGACGTCGACGCTTCGCTGGAGCGATTGTCTGCTCGGGGCCAGGTGGTCTGCGTGGACAAGAAGGCGAAGCGCTACGTGGCCGCCCAGGCCCTGGAGAGCGTGGTGGAGAAGGCGAAGGCGCTCTTGCAGCGGTTCCACCAGAAGACGCCCGACGCGGCGGGGCTCCCTGTGGCCGCGCTCACCTCTCAGCTTCAGGTGACGCCAGCGATGGCGTCGCTCGCGCTGGGGCGCCTCCAGAAAGCCGGCGTGGCGGTGCTTGGCGAGGAGTCGGTGCGGCTCGCCGACTTCTCGCCCCGCGCGACGCTCGACGTGGAGCGGGCCACCGCGGCGCTCGTGGCGCGCCTGGAGGCGAGCGGGCTGCACCCACCGTCCGTCAAAGAGCTGGAGGCGGAGTTCGGCGCGAGCCTGCCCGGCGCCCTGCGCCAGTTGCTCGAGAGCGCGCGCGTGGTGAAGAGCGGTGAGTTTGTCTTCGCGGTCGGCCCCGTTCGCACGCTGGAGGCACGCCTTCGGGAGTTTCTCGGTCAAGCGCCCGACATCACCCCCGTGCAGTTCAAGGACCTGGCGGGCGAGAGCCGGAAATACGCCATTCCCCTGCTGGAGTACTTTGACCGCGAGAAGGTGACGCTGCGCGTGGGGGACAAGCGCGTCCTTCGAAAGCGGTAATCCTCCCCGTGCGCCGGCCGTGGTAGAGCAGGGGCTGTGAAGGCGGGGCAACCTCAGACGGCCACGGTGCTCGTGGTGGACGATCAGAAGAACATGCGCGCCACCACCGCCATGTTGTTGCGCGCGGACGGCTACAAGATTCTCGAGGCGAGCTCGGGCGAAGAGGCGCTGGAGCTCCTCGGCCAGAACAGCGTTGACGTCCTCCTCACTGATTTGCGCATGGAGCCCATCGACGGCATCACGCTCCTTCGCCGGGCGCGCCAGAAACAGCCCAGCCTCGAGGTCATTGTGATGACGGCGTTCGGCTCCATCGAGTCGGCGGTGGAGGCGATGAAGCTCGGGGCCCACGACTACATCTCCAAACCGTTTCGCGAAGGCGAGCTCTCGCTCCGCGTGCACAAGGCGCTGGAGCACCAGGGCCTGAAGAACGCGGTCGAGCACCTCACCGACGACTTCTCCTCACGCTACGGCCTCTCGGCGCTGGTCGGTCAGTCGCCCGCCATTCGCGAGTTGAAGGCCAGGCTGCCCCGCGCAGCGCTCTCTGAAGCCACCGTGCTCATCGTGGGCGAGAGCGGGACTGGCAAGGAGCTGGTCGCCCGGGCGGTGCACGCCATGTCCAAGCGGAGCGAGGGGGCCTTCGTTCCGGTCAATTGCGCCGCCATCACCGAGACCCTGCTGGAGAGCGAGCTGTTCGGCCACGCGCGCGGCGCGTTCACCGGGGCCGTCAAACCACGCGCCGGTCTGTTCGAAGAAGCCAGTCACGGCACCATCTTCATCGACGAAGTCAGCGAAACGTCACTGGCCTTTCAGGCCAAGCTCCTCCGCGTGCTGCAGGACAGCGAGATTCGACGCGTGGGCGAGTCGACCGTGGTCAAGGTCGACGCGCGCGTGGTGGCGGCTTCGAATCGCGACCTGGAGGCCGAGGTCGCCGAGAAGCGCTTTCGGCAGGACCTGTACTACCGCCTCAACGTGGTGAGCCTGCGCGTCCCGCCGCTGCGCGAACGCCTCGAAGAGGTGCCGTTGTTGGCAGAGCACTTTCTGGCCCGGGTCAATGCGCGCACCGGTCAGACGCGGCGCATCTCGCCGGAGGCGCTGGAGCAGCTGGGCAAACACACGTACCCGGGGAACGTGCGCCAGTTGGAGAACCTGGTCGAACAGGCCGCGGCCATGGCCGAGGACGACGTGCTGGGCCCCGACGACTTCCCCCTTCGACCGACTCGCGCCGGTAGCCTGGAGGTCGAAGGAACGCTGGAGAGCGTGGTGGACGAAGCCGAGCGACGAGCCATCCTCCAGGAGCTCGCGCTGAACCCGCACGACCTCGCGCAGGTGGCGAGGAAGCTGGGCGTGTCGAGCGTCACTCTGTGGCGAAAGATGAAGCGCCACGGCATCAAAGCGGGCGCCGAACCGGGCGTCTGACGATCGTCCCGCTGCTTTCAAACCTGAAAAAAGGCACTTCAGGAATGAAATCAACCTCCTCCCGTGGAGGCCCAAGCGGGCTCAGAATCATTTGATTTTATTCATGTTCAGAACAAGACGGAGCTGGCACGGATGATGCTCTGACGCCCTTGGATTTGGTGTCTGCACGTTGAAGGCGGTTCCCCCCCACCACTTCAGCAGTGTTCGCCGGATTCATGAAGCACCGCGGCTCGGCCCAGTTTACTGTGCCGGGCCGCCTTCATTTTCAGCGCTGAAGAACGTGCCGCCGGATTTCTATCGGCTCACTGTCTTACGCGGTGGCGCGAACGCGGCGCGAAAACTTCACCCGAAGCCCGCGCGGAGCCAGCGTGTACTTGGCGTCGGGGTTCATCGAACCGGTGGGGTCCAATTCCAGGTCAAACGCCGTCACCAAGAGCGCCAACACCAACGGCATTTCGAGCGACGCAAAGCCGGCTCCGATGCACTTGCGCGTCCCCAGACCGAACGGAAACCAGAAGCCCTCGGTGGCCGACGGCTGCGTTTCAAATCGACTCGTGTCGAACGCGTCCGCCTCGGGCCAGTACTCGGGGTGGCGATGCGCATGGTACGTGGAGAAGACGCACATCGCGTTTTTGGGAATCGAGATGCCATCTATCGCATCCGCTTCCAGCGCGCGGCGATTCAAAAGCCACGTGGGGGGGTGCAGTCGCAAACACTCCTGAATCACCTGTGACGTGTACGTGAGCGACTGAACGGCTTCGGCGGTTTCCAGTTTCCCCTTCGCCAGCACCGCGTCAGCTTCGGCGCGAACCCGTGCAAACACGTCGGGCCGCGCCGCGCACTCGCCCACCGCCCACGCCAACACCGACGCGGTGGTCTCGTGTCCCGCAGCGAGATTGGTCAGGACGGAGTCCCCCAACTCCGCGTTGGTGAGCGGCGCACCCGTCTCGGGGTCGCGCGCCGCAATGAGCCGGCCGAGCAAGGTGTTCTGTCGCGACGCATCTTCGCGGCAGCGTTGAACCAATTCGTCGGCCACTCTTCGAAGATTGGCGATGGCGACTTTGAAGCGGCGATTGCCCGGGCTCGGAATCCAGAGCGGCGCGTGCGGCCCCGCCACGTGCCGTTGGCAGGTTTCAAGCGACGTGACGACCGACGCGACGAGCGAACTCAGGTCGTCTCCGAACAGCTCGCGACCAATGATGCGAAGCGTGAGTTCCAACATCACGGGGTACACGGAAACACCCGCTGCCTCCGCGTTTCCCAACGAGTGCAGAAATGAAGCGGTGGTTTCCGCCATCGAAGAAACATGCCGGGCGATGGTTTGCGCACTGAACGCCGGTTGGTGCACCGCCCGCAGTCGCTTCCACGCGGCGCCTTCGGTCACCAGCAGGCTCGAATGCCCGAGCACGAGGTAGGTGGGAACCATGCCCACCTGCTTCGAATAGTTCTGCGCGTGCGTGATGAACGCTCGGCGCACCAGGCTCGGCGAACGCGTCAACACCACCGTACGGCCGGGGAGATTCAGTCGCAGCGTGTCGCCGTGGCGCTCGAACCCGCGCGCCATGTGCTTCAGCGGATCCGACAACAACTGGCGAACGAAGTTGAGGCTTTGAAAGACGTTCAGCGAGGCGCCGGGCATTCAGCCGAACGTACCACTGCCACCCTGCTTCTTAGCGACCGCCGAACACCATGCCCGCGCGGCTGAACCAGTCGGCGAAGGTGCCCGGCATCACGCCCAGCGCCACCACCGCCACGGCCGACGCCGCGAGCGCCACGTCAGTGGCCCAGTGTCGCTCGGGCGGAACGAGTCCCGACGGCGTGGGCTTCATGTACATGTGGACCACCACGCGCAGGTAGTAGAAGACGCCCACCGCGCTGGTCAGCACGCCGAAGATGGAGAGGCCAATCAGCCCGGCGTCCACACCGGCGCGGAACACCAAAAGCTTGCCCATGAAGCCCACGGTGGGCGGCACACCCGCGAGCGACAACATGAACAGCGCCATCGCCAGGGCCCAACCCGGCTTGCGGCTGGCGAGGCCCGAGAGGCGATCCAGGTCCCAGGTGGTGCTCGACGTCTCGTCTTCACGGCGCTCCACCGCCGCCAGAACCCCGAATGAGCCGAGCGACGTCACCGTGTACGAGAGCAGGTAGAACAAGATGCCCTGGTACACCTCGTTGGTGAGGTTGCTGCCCGTCTTCACGAACGGCGTCACGGCGGTAATCATCGACGCGGTGTCTTTGGCCTTCTCGGCGAACAGCGCCGCCACGCCCACCAGCATGTACCCGGCGTGCGCGATGGAGGAGTACGCCAGCATGCGCTTGACGTTGCGCTGTTGCGCGGCGAGCAGGTTCCCCACCAGCATGGTCATGGCCGCCAGCGCGGCAAACAGGTGGTACCCGATGTTCCCGTCCACCTGCGGGCCCAGCACGGTCAGCACGCGAACCAGCGCCACGAACGCCGCCGCTTTCACCCCGGCGGACATGAGCGCGGTGACCGGCGTGGGCGCGCCTTCGTAGAC
>CAZFXD010000132.1:0-13022 GCA_964522795.1 uncultured Myxococcaceae bacterium | reverse complement strand
AGTCCGTACAAGCCAACCGCCGCCAGCGACGCGCTGGTGCTCAAAATGCTCCTCGAGGCGAGCGCGGCCAACATGCCCGCGGCGTGGCTGGGGAGCACGCCGAGCGCGTAGAAAAAGGACTCCTTGAGCAGCGCGGGGCGAAAGCGCCCGGTCAAATCTCCGCGCATGTGAAAGGTGGCGATGAGAAAGAGGCCGCCCGCGCCCGCGGCTTCGGCGATCAGGTACCCCACCACGCCGAGCCGCGCGCCCGCCACCAGCGCCAGCGAGAGGCCCAACGTCACGATGGCCGTGAGCACGTTGAGCCGCATGGTCTGCATCGACTGCTCGCGCCCCTGCATCAGCCGCCGATAGATGTCCGCGTTTCCGGCCAGCAGCGCCGCCAGCAGCACGAGCACGGTGTGCGGCACCAGCACCAGCCCGGGGGTCAGCTGCGCGGAGAACTGCCACAGCACGAGTCCCGAGAGAACGCCCACGCCGATGCTGCCCCCCATCACCACCCAGGTGAGGGTGGTGAGGTAGTCGCGCAGCATCTCGGGCTGATCTTTGTATTCGAAATAGAAGCGCGTCACGGCGCCCGGCAGTCCCAGGCGCATCAGGATGGCCAGCACCGCGTTCAGGCTGACCGCGATCTCGATCACCCCGTAGTCCTGCGGCGTCAGATACGAGGCGAAGAGCGGGAGGAGCAGGAACGACAGCACGCTGGGAAGCACCTGGCCCAGCCCGTAGTTGAACGTGCCCGCGAGGAGGCGTCGCCCGAGTCCTTGCTTCGCAGGAGTCGCTTCGCCGGTGGCCATCGCGCGCGGCGCTTTTCCATCACGCCGTCACGCGTGGCAAGCCTCGCGTACCGAAGCGGTGAACGTCGACGCGGTTCTGCTCTATGGTGCGCGCCGATGGCCCCCAGCTTCAGCCGCTTCCTCTTCCGCGCCGTTCGCAAGGGCCTCGTGCGCCCGCTCGAGCAGTGGTGGAGCGGGCAGGAAGCCATCCTCCTGCTCGAGGCCCTCGATTCACTGGGCCAGGGCGTGGTGGTGAACGGCCCCATCTTCATCGGCAACCCGGCGGGGACGTCGCTGGGAGATGACGTATGCATCAACCCGCACCTGGGCGTGCACGGCGCCGGTCGTTTGACCATCGGCTCGCACGTTCACTTCGGACAGAACGTGGAGATTCACACCGAGAACCACAACTACAACCGGCCCACCGCGCTCCCGTACGATCCCACCCGCATCGCCAAGGACGTGGTGATTGGCGACTCGGTCTGGCTGTGCAGCCACGCGATCATCGTGCCGGGGGTGACCATTGGCGAAGGCGCGGTCATCGGCGCCGGCGCGGTGGTGACCAAAGACGTCCCGCCCCTCGCCGTGGTGGGAGGTTCGCCCGCCACCGTGGTTCGCCAGCGCGACGACGCCACCTACGCGGCGCTGAAGGCGGAAGAGAAGTTCCTCGGCTGGCCTCGAGATTACGATCTCGTCAACGGACGCAAGCTGCGCCTGAAGCGCCGCGCGCGATGACGTCCGCGGCCACCAGCGCACGGGTCAAGCCCAGGTTGACCGGCGTGCCCGAGACGTTGCTCTGGCCCCTCTACAACCGGGCCGAAGACGCGCGCCGCGCGTCTCCCGTGCTCTCCGACCCGCGCGCCATCGAATTGGTCGACGCCATCGACTACCCGTTTCGCGAACACTTCGGCCGGGCGTGGCCCATCTTCTCGTTTCGCGCGCTGCACTTCGACCGCGAGATTCGAGCGTTCCTCGAACAGCACCCGGACGGCACCGTGGTCGCGCTGGGCGAAGGGCTGGAGACCCAGTTCTACCGGGTGGACAACGGCCGGGTGCGCTGGCTGATGGTGGACCTCCCGGAGACGGTGGAGGTCCGGCGCCAGCTGCTGCCCGACACCGACCGGCACCGCACCCTCGCCTGCTCGGCGCTCGACTTCCGCTGGATGCGAGAGGTCGATGACTCCAAAGGCGTCTTCATCACCGCGCAGGGGCTGCTCATGTACTTCGACCCCGCCGACGTGCAGCGGCTGCTCAGTGGGTGCGCGGAGCACTTCCAGCGCGGCACGATGATCTTCGACGTCATTCCCCGGTGGCTGCGGATGCAGGCGCGGCTCGGGCTGTACACCGCCGGCCGCTACCGACCGCCGGAGATGCCGTGGGCGCTCCCGGTGAAAGACATTCCCACCCTGGCCTCGTGGCACCCCAACATCGCGCGCGCCGACGAGGTGGAGATCGGCACCGGCCCCGGCTTCGCCCTGGGCGTGCTGCTCCCCGTGTACCGGCGGCTCACGCCGCTGTGGAACCTTCGCCCTACCATCGCCCGGCTCACCTTCGGCGCGCGCTGACGGGCGTTCACCCCGCGACCGACGGCGGCGCCACGATGCGCCCGCGCGCGGCGAAGCGCTCGACCGGCTGGCGGTCGTTCGGCATTTCCCGCGCCCGGTCCTTCTCGGGCAGGAGCGCCACATCGCCGGGGTAGCCGAGCGCCACCATGCACTGGACCTCGTGATCCGCCGGGAGCGAGACGGCCGTCTTCGCCTTCTCCACGTCGTACCCGCCCATCCCGTGCGCCACCAGCCCCATGGCCGAGGCCTGGAAGGCGAGGCTCACCCAGGCCGACCCGGTGTCGAAGGCGTGGTTGCGCAGTGGGCGACCGCGCTCGCTCACCATCTTTGACGCCACCACCAGCAACGCGCCCGCACGCTGGCACCAGGCCTGGTTCCCCGCGTCGAGGCACTCGAAGAAGCGGGCAAATTCCTCACGCCCTTGAATCGCGTAGGCGAACCGCCACGGCTGCGAATTGCCCGACGACGGCGCCCAGCGCGCCGCCTCGAAGAGTCGGAAGAGCGTGGCCTCGTCGAGCGCCGCGCCGGACATCGCCCGGGGGGACCACCGCTGCGTGAAGAGCGGGAGAATTTCGTGAGCCGCGGTTCGAGGCATGTGGGGCACTCCGGCGAGGGGCGAGCTACCTCCATAACGGGAGTCTCCCCGCGCCGCCACCCACGCTGCAGTTTGGCGCGAGCGCCTCACCGGCCCGGGTCGTACAACGTTCCCTGAAGGCGGGCCTCGGGGTCCGCCTCGGTCTGGCCGATGTAACGGACGAACTGGCGCTCCGCTTCGGAGAGCGGCACGCCAAACTCGCGCGCGAAGGCGGCCGCGAACGACACGCCTTCGTCCACCACGTCAGTGGCGTTGGACAGCTTGTCCAGGGCCGCCGCGTCCCCACGCCCGTTCAAGCGGGTGCGGAGGAACTCCACGAACAGCGCGCCGGTGATTTCTCCCAGGTACACGGCGCGGGGGGCGTTCTGCTCGGCCTCAGGGCGGCGAAAGTTCCGCAAGACCCACGCCGCGTCGTCGGCCGAGAGCTGCCCCAGGGTCGCGGCGACGCTCTCGAGGTGCGCCAGGTTTCCGCGCGCGTAGGCGTCGCCCACCACGTACGCCTTCCCTTCGAGCAGATAGGTGGGAATCGAGTCCACGCTCGAGCCCGCCTGACGCAGGTCCTGAACGTGGGTCAACTCATGGGCGATGGTGTCGGCGTCGTCGGGGCCGAACCTGGAGAGCACGCGGTCGGGCATCACGAAGAGGTTGGGCCCGGTGGTGACGCCGGCGATGGCGCCCGTCGAGTCGCCGGTAACCGCGGCGAACGCCCGCGCCGACAACACAGCGACTGTCAGCTGCTCCGCCAGCGGGCGCGCGTCGTCCCACTTGAGCCTGGCCGCGTCTGAGCGGTAGGCGGACTCAATTCGCTGCGCCAGCCGGGCCGCCTGCGCCGCGTCGACCGGGTGATCCGCCACGACGCGTACCGAGTCGCTCCGGTACACCTCACGCGTGGGACCGACCGGCTCCACCGCATCATGTCGGCCATCGTTCGCCCACGCATCGCCCCCCCGCACCCCACCCACGCCCGCGCTGCTCGTCATGTGAACCCCCTTGGAATCGGCCCGCCGCGGGCCGAATGGGACGCCGAGTGCAAGAACCGAGGCACGCGGCCCTCGAGGGGCCCGCAGCGCCACACGCGTCTCGCGCCCAGGACACCTCGCCTCGCCGCTCGGACGGCGCGCCGGAATCCTCAGTTTTCTGGAGTCGCCGCGCGCCGATGCACCACCCACCCGTTGGGCTGATCAGGCCGGAATACCGCCAACTGGTGCGCCGTTGCACCGGGTGAGGTTGACACGCGCCCCGTGCCGCCCTCGCAACCCCCGAGAAAGCGGTCTCGGGGCAACTGGCACAAAGGCTGCTTCGAGAACTCTGTATGACGCGACTTCATCGAGCTCGATACACCGCACTCTGGGCCGTCCGCCTCATCGTGGCCATGAGCCTTCTCGACGCGCTCCTGACGATTGGCTGGGTGGTGACCGGCCGCGCGACCGAGGCCAACCCCCTCTGGGCCAACCTGGTCGAGACGAACCCCTCAGCGTTTCTGGTGTGGAAGATGGCGATGGTGATGGCGGCCGGCGCGCTCTTCTACCGTCACGCGCTGCATCGCATCGCTCGGGTTGGGCTGGTCATCGGCATCATCGCCTACGTGGGCGTGCTCGCGTACCACGCGCGCTTTGGAATGCGGCAGCTCCAGGCCGGGCAGTTGATCGCCATGGCAGAGCGACGATAGCGCCAGCCTTCGACAACGCGTGTGCGGCCTGGCCTGAGCCGGTAGGCTCGCTCCGATGCGTGGCGCTCCTCTTTCGCTTCTCGTGGTTGCGTGCGCGTTGACGGCCTGTCCGGCGTCGACGCCGCCCGCGATGGATTCGGGCACGCCCGACGCGGGCCCGGTGTTTCACCCCATCGCCCACGCGCACAACGACTATGAGCACCCGCGGCCGCTCCTCGATGCGCTCGACCACCGGTTTGGGAGCGTGGAGGCCGATGTGCAGTTCGACGGTGGGCAGATTCTGGTGACGCACGGAGGCCCGCCGTACGTGGGCACCCTCCAGGGCTTGTACCTGGACCCGCTGGCGGCGCGCGTGACCCAGAACGGGGGCTCGGTTCACGGCGACGGGCTCCCGTTCTTTCTGTGGATTGATTTGAAGGGCAGCCAACCGGGCATGGACGACGCGCTGGTGGCCCTGCTCGCCGGTTACCCGATGCTGTCCGCGTTCGACGAGGACGGCGGAACACCGGGCCCGGTGACGCTGGTGCTGACCGGCAACGGCGCGATGAAAGACAAGCTGGTGGCGCGCCCGGCCCCGCGCCGCTACGTGCGCGACGGAGATCATTTCACCGACATGGACGGGCCGGCGGATTCGCGCTGGCAGTACTACGGACTCGATTTTCTGACCGAAGCCGGTTGGGACCTCGCCGTGCCGCTGACCACGCCCACGCTCAACACCATGCGCCGCATCGCCCTGCTCGCCCACCGCGACGGCCGGCGGGTTCGCTACTGGAGAAACCCGGACGAGCCGGCGTACTGGGCCGCCGCCGCCGACGCCGGCATCGACTTCATCGGCACCGATCTCCTCCAGCCATTTTCTGACTTCTTCGACGCCGGCTTGTAGGCCGGTTGCAGCGCAGCGCCGACGGGAGTAGTCCGCCGCGCATGCCTTCGAGGGAGCGCCTCATCTCCAGCTGGCTGTTCGCCGTCACCGCGCTCGTCCTGGCGATGGTGGTGGTGGGCGGCTACACCCGCCTCACGCGCTCGGGGCTCTCCATCGTCGAATGGAAGCCAGTGGCCGGAGCACTCCCTCCGCTCGACGAGGCCGCGTGGAACGAGGCGTTCGCCGCCTACCGCGCCTCCCCCGAAGGCACCCTGATCAACGCCGAGATGAACCTCGACGCGTTCAAGTCCATCTTCCTCGTGGAGTGGTTCCACCGACTCCTGGGGCGCTTCGTGGGGGCGTTCTTCTTGCTCCCCTGGTGCTTCTTCGTGGCGCGACGGTGGCTGCCGGGCCGCGTGGCCGGGCGCTACCTGCTCTGGTTTGCGCTGGGCGGGCTGCAGGGCGCGCTGGGCTGGTTCATGGTGAAGAGCGGGCTGTCTGACGCACCGCACGTTTCGCCGTATCGACTCACCGCGCATCTGGGCATGGCGCTCTTCGTCTGCGCTGCGCTGTGGCTCGAGGTCCTCGAACGGCGCACGCCGTGGGCGATGCGGGCAGGCGCCACGTTGCCCAATGCCCTGCGCCGCGGCACGGCCGCGCTGGTGGCCATTACCATCGCGTGGGGCGGGCTGATGGCGGGCCACAAAGCGGGTTGGTTGTCGGACACGTTTCCGTTGATGCTGGGGCAGCTCGTCCCCTTCGCGGCGTCGGCGCTCTCCCCCTCCACGCTGGTGGGCGACGCGCTGGTGGTGCACTTCACCCACCGCGTTCTCGGCATTCTCACCCTCGCCGTCACCGCGTTCGTCTTCCTCCAGACCCGTCGCGCGCCTCCGTTCGAACGTCGCGCGGGGACGGCCACGTTCGCGCTGGCCGCGCTGCAAGTCATCCTCGGCATCGGCACGGTGATGATGCACGTGCCCATCTGGCTCGCGGTCGTTCACCAGCTCAATGGCGCGCTGCTGCTGCTGGCGGTCATTTCGCTCAACGCCACCCCGCGAACCGCTCCTTCGCTCGTTGTTCGAAGTGACCTCCGCGGCACGGAGTCTCCGCAGCAGCCAGCGCCGACGAGTCCCTGAACCGCCGCGGTTATTGGCGGTCGGGAGCCGCACGCAAAGGCGACCAACGGCAGCCGTTCGACCCACGAGACCCCACGCAGACTTCTCTTTCGCCCTTTTTGAGCCAAGCTGTGCCCGATGGCCGGGAAAATCGCCTTCACCCAGCGTCGCCTGGCGTTTGCCGCGGTCGGTCTGGTCGCGTTCCTGACACTCTGGGTCGCGATCGAGCTGCTGTTCCTCCCCGACCCCGCGATGTACGCGAAGAAGAACCCTGAGAAGACCGCCCTGCAGCTCGCGCGGGACGAAGAGGCGAAGGAGCACGGGAAGAAGGCGCGCTTTCGCCAGAGCTGGATGGCCCTCAAAGACATCGACCCGCTGCTCATCAACGCGGTGTTGATCTCCGAAGACGCAGGGTTCTGGGGCCACGACGGGGTCGACCTGCACGAGCTGAAGAACGCTGCGGAAGAGGCGCTCGAGCAGGGCCACCTGACGCGCGGTGCATCGACCATCACCCAGCAGCTGGCGAAGAACCTCTGGCTCTCGGCCGACCGCAGCCTGCTCCGGAAACTCAAGGAGCTCGTGCTCGCGCTGAAGATGGAGCGGCGCCTGTCGAAGAGTCGGATTCTCGCGCTCTACCTGAACGAGATTGAGTGGGGCGACGGCATCTGGGGCGTGGACGCTGCGGCGCACGAACACTTCGGGGCCAGCGCGGGAAACCTCACCCCCTCGGAGGCCGTGATGCTGGCCTCCATGCTCCCGGCTCCGCGGAAGTGGACGCCCGCCTCCCGGTCGCCCCAGCTTCGTTCCCGCTCGCTGCGGCTCCTCGACAAGCTGGTGGACGCCCATCGCCTCGACGCGGCGGCCGCCACGCGCGCGCGCGAGGCCATCGACGACGTGCTGGGCAAGGGCGACGGCGCCGACTCCGACGACTGAGTCAGGGAACAGGACCGAGCGGCGTGCTGGAGGCGACCTCCACCACGTGCACCAGCGCGCGGTCCACGATGCCCTGGTCGCTCCCGAACAGGTACCGGTTGATGCGGCCCGACGCGTCGAGCGCGGGAAACTTCACCTGAGACTCCACGCTGCAGTTGGGGCCGTAGTCGAGCGCGACGGCGATGACGCTCTTCCCGTTCTTGGGGTTGGTGATCTTCAGCCTCGCCAGACACCCGAAGCGCGCGGCGTCGGCGGTGAACCACGTCACCCGCTCTTCGCACTGCGGGCCGGTGTCGCTCGAAGGGCACACACCCGCGGATTTCGCCTGCGCCAGACAGGTGGGGATGCAGTTGTCGCCCGGGTCGGTGTGCACCACGCCGTTGGCGTCCTTCCAGCAGCCGAAGGCGGTGAGATCGTAGTCGCCCGACGTCGACTTCTCGGTGCCCCAGGTGCCGGTGCAGCTCCACGCATAGGAGGTGGTGAGGCACACGTCCGAGACCGTGCCGGCCTTCTTCAGGCAACCGCGCGAGCAGGCCTCGGAGACGAGGACGTTGGACTGGCAGATGAGCCGCGACGCGCCGTCATCGGAGCAGACGTAGGACGTGCTGCTCAGCCCTGAGGGGCACGGCGTGCCCGCGTCGAACTCGACGCCGGCGTCACCCAGGCCGGCATCGCTCGAGGGAACTTCTCCCGCGTCCGGCGCTCCACTGTCCTGGACCTGGGTGCCTTCGCCCCCGTCGCCGCCCGCGTCTTCGCCTGCGTCGTTGAGCGAGCCCGCCCCCGGCACCACGCCCGAGCACCCGGCGAGCGCCAGGCCGGACACGAGCGCGAGAGAACGGAACACGTGGAGTGAGCGACGCTGGAGAGGAATCACGGGTGGTGTCGGACGGGAGTCTACGCCAGCGCGGTGGAGAAGCCGACCCTACCCGGCCTTCGCGCCGCAGCCGGGGCAGAACTTCGCCGTGGGCGGCCGCTCCGCCCCGCACTCCGTGCAGAAGACCTTCTGCGCCACCGGGGTGCCGCACTCGCCGCAGAATTTTCCGCCCGTGAGCGTGGCCCCGCACTTGGCGCAGGTGGCCGCGCGAGGCGCCTTCACGTCGAGGCCTTGCGTCTGATCGGTGCCGCGGGCCTTCTCCCAGGTCTGCTCCACCGCCACCTGGGCCTGAATCGACGCCGCGTGCTCCGCCAGGTTGGGGGCGCACTCTTCACACAGCCCGCGGTCGTGGTTCCAGCACACCTCGGGGCAGACCCAGCGGCCGCACTTGGTGCAGAGCTTGAACTTCTGTTTTCCCTCGTCGACGGCCGTCTTGTACGCGGCGTCCCACGCACTCCCGCGGAGCATGTCCTTCACATGGTCGCCGGCGTTCGCCACGTTCCAGGCGCTTCCGCCAAAGAGGGAGCCGGCCGCTTTGAGCAGGCTCGACGCTACGCCCATGCTGCTGGTCTGGAACGCCGACATGAAGCCGTTGCCGCACTTGTCGCAGTGAAACTCAAACTGGAAGCCCGTGTCGTTCGAGCGGTCGGTGTAGTTCTTGGTGAATTGAATGAGCGCCATGCGCGGAGCATCTCCCAAGGCGCCCCTGCCGTGCTCCGAAAAAATGGAACTCCCGCCGCCGCCTATTGTCCGGCGTAGAGCGGGCCGAGGGTGCGAATCGCCTTCAGGAGCGCTTCACGGTTTTCTTCAATGCAGGGCACCCAGCGGGTCAGGAGCAGCCCGGTGCCCCCCACCCGCAACAACTGCTCGCGCCACGACACCACTTCAGCCGGCGTCACCCCCGGCGCTCCCCAGATGGGAAAGCCGAGGTCGTGGAGGTGCTCCAGCACCGCGATGGGCACGCGGTGGTACGCCCACGGCACCTGGACCACGTCGCGAGGAAGCTGGGGCAACGCGGCCCAGGCCTTGATGGCCTTCTGATTCGGCTCGTCCGCGTCGTTCCACATCACGGTGGTCAGGCCGCGCGCGTGCAGTCCGTCGCGGAGCGTTTTGACGGCGGCGACATACTCGGGCACCGAGCGGTCCTGATCTTCATCCATGCCGACGTGAAAGAACTGCCGCGGCTGCGTGACGGAAATCACTTCGTCCACCACCTCGAACGCCTTCGCCCAGTATTCCTTCGTGTCGCCCTTGTCGTGGTACGGGCGCAGCCAGTGGTTGTGGGTGAAGAAGGGGCTCTTGGAGAAGTTGAGCTTGGGCGCGACGTCGATTCCCTTCGAGCGCGCATGGTCGGCCAACGACTTCAACTCGGCCATGGGGCGCGAATAGGGCCGCTTCAGCTCCGGGTGCGACTTGAACTCCACGCCGTCCGCGATGTCGATGATGAGCAGGTTCATCTTCGCCTGGGCCATGGCGTCGACGAGATCGAAGGCCAGCTTGAGATCGAACGGTTTGTCCTGCTCCTTCTCTTTGGTCCGATTCCACTCCGGATCGTAGTGGGTGATGTGAAGGAGAAACGCGCGAACTTCGGGTTGGGTGTCGTGCGCGCCGGTCCCCAGCGCGCAGCAGTCGGGCGAGTGACTCGTGTCTCGAACGGGCGCGGCCGTTCGGCACGACGACGCCAACAGCAGACACGAGAGCAGCAGCGAGCGAATGGCCATGAACACCTCGGTGCGGGGGCCTCTCCTCATATCCGAAGGAAGAGCTTGCGGCGATGCAACGCGCGGCTGAGGAAGAGCAGCGCCACCGGGCTCACCAGCGAAATCCACAACGGCGCGAACACGCCGGACAACAGCGTGGGGCCCAGCGAGGCTTTGAGCGCCCACTCGAGGAGCGGGTTGATGAGCTCGATGAAGAGGTAGGCGAGGATCGAGTTCATTCCCACCGACGCCAGCCACGAGGCGACGCGCGTTCGCCCTCGCACGTCGACCACGAAGAAGAACGCGGCCAGCAGCGCGGTGGTGGCGCCCGCGCTGAACACCGTCCACGACACGGTCCACAGGCGCTTGATGAGCGGCATGACCATCGACAGCAGCAGGCCCGCGGCCATCGCCCCCAGCCCGGCCAGCAGCAGGTCTTTGGCTTTGGCGAGCGCCGGCCGGCGCGTGGACAGGTAGCCGCCCGCCCAGCAGCCGCAGAGCATGGTCACGATGGAGGGGATGAACGCCAGGGTCACGTACCCGCCGCCGTTGGTCACGAAGGGCTGGCGCCGGGGGAAGAGGTTCAAGAACCAGACATCGAACTGCATGGCCGCGTTGTGGTCGCGGTCGTAGCCGGTCGCGCCCAGGCCGAGCAGAAAGCCCCAGAAGATGAGGAGCAGCGCGGCCACCGCGAACTGCACGCGCAAGCGGCGGGAATGAAGCGCGAACACCACGCCGTAGCCGAGGCCGATCTGCGTCAGCACGTTGTCGAAGGTGAAGTTCAGCTCGCGCGCGCCGATTGACTCCAGGGCGATCCCCAGGGCGATGAGCACGAAGGAGCGCCGCACCACGTGCCGAATTTCGGAGCGCTCCGAGACGCCCCGCGCGCGACGGGCGGCCAGCGCCAGCGGCATGGCCACGCCCACCATGAACATGAAGGAAGGCTGAATCAGGTCCCACAGCGAGCAGCCCGTCCACTTCGCGTGCCGGAAGGCGAGGTCGAGAAACGCCCAGGCCGGGCTGGGTTCAAACGCGGGCGCGATGTGCCGAATGCCGAAGCCGCCCGTGGCGAGAAACAGCATGACCGCGCCGCGGTACGCATCGAGTGACAGCAGTCGCGCACGGGCCGGGGGCGCGGGCGGCGTCGATTCCGGCGGGGACATGGCGTGGGCAGGGAATGCGCCCCTTCTCGCCGCCACGCAAGAGGCAATCGAACGGCCGCCGCCCGACCGGCCGCGCCAAAGGCCCCGCCTTGCCCCTGTGGTTCCAACGGGTTGCGGCGTTCAGCAACTCGATGCGCGGTGAAGACGACAATGGCCGCGCACAACGTCCACTTGCGGAGTCCCAATGAAGCTCGATGCCATGTTCCTGCAGGCGAAGAAGGTGCTCGCGCGTAACGCCGGGACCGACGGCGAGTTGACCAGGGCCGAGGCGGCGCGCCTGCCGAAGTACATGAAGGCGTGCGTAGAGTCCGTTCGCACCGGCTCACAGAAAGTGGGAGTGGACGCGGCGCTCTCTGCCGTGCGCTGGGGTGGGCCGAATGGCAAACCGGCGGGCCTTCAGGCCGAGTGGATCAAGGCGCAGACCGACGCGAACGGCGCGGTGAAGACGCCCACCGTCATTTCGCAGACGGAGTTGGACAACATCACCAGCACCCCCATTCGTCAGGTCACCGACTTGCTGTGGAACGCGGCCGAGACCGCGCCTCCCTCGCTCAACGGCGTCGACCTCAACGACATGACGGTGGCGAAGTTCAACGCCGCGGCGAAGGTGCTCACCTCGCTGGTGAAGGACCTCGACAACGGCGACGGCTTGATGCGCGACCACGAGATTGAGAACGCCGACATCACCTACCAGGGCATGGTCGACGCGGTGACCACCAAGACGCTGGTGACGGCCGCCAATCGCGCCAGCAACGCGGGCGCGCTGACGGTGGATGAGGTCATCGCCCAGATTGAGAAGGCCCGGCTCGAGGTCCTGAAGAACAACACCTCGGCCACCACGAAGCTCACCACCGACGAGCAGAAGGCGAGCACCACGCTCGGCAAGCAGTTGATCATGTTTGCCAACGTTCACCAGGGTCACACGCGCGGCGACTTCGACTTCACCGCCGAAGCCATCTACGTGCCCAGCCGACCGTTCCGGGCGCCCCGCAACGGCACCGCCGATGATTTCGTGACCGCGGTGGTCAACCACTTCGACGCGTTCAGCAACGACAACAAGATTCCCGGCAGCCGCACGCCCGCCCGCATCGTGATGGCCGAGGTGGAAGCCGCCGCGGTGGCGAAGGAGATCGGCAAGCTGGCGCCGGCGTTCGCCAAGCAGGTCCTCAAGGCGCTCGAGGCGCGCGTGCAGTTGCCCAACGCGCTCTCTGACCCGCCGCGCGTCTTCTTCACGGCTGAGGCCGTGGACGAGCTGAAGAAGGTGGCGAAGAAGTTCCACGTGGCGTGCGATTTCGAAGGCGACCCGCGCCCGCCGCACTTCGACTTCTACTGAAGCTGCGAAGCCCGAAGCGACTCAGCGAGCCGGCGCTTCACTCGCCGGGGCGGACTCGTACTCGAACGTCATCGTGGCGCCGCCCTGGCGCTTGTAGAAGAGGAACCCGCCCTTCCCTTCGAAGCGCAGCTTCGAGAGCGCCCGTCCCACCGGCGTGTCGGCCCGGTACTCCAGCTCGGTCTCCATTTCGTCCACGAAGGCCGGGTTTTCAGACAGCCGGCCTTTGAGGCTCACCACCTCACCCCGCTCGACGTGGACGACCGCTGTGCCTTCCATCAACTCGGTCGACTTCTTTCCGCTGGGACCGAACGTCAGCGTCGCGAGGCCCTCCGCGTTTTCGGCTTCCAGCACCGTGAAGCGATATCTGGCGCGCACTTTCTCGGTGAACGGTGAATCGAATTGGCGCTTCTGTGAGTCGCCGTCTTTGGCGCGCGACTGCG
>CAZFXD010000131.1:4236-13028 GCA_964522795.1 uncultured Myxococcaceae bacterium | reverse complement strand
AGGGCCTGGTCGGGCTCGATCAGAAAGCCGATCGACATCACCTTGATGCCGTGGGCCATCACCGGCTCCAGCGTCTTGCCGTCTTCGGAGACGGGGCGCTTGTTCACCCCGGTCATGAGGGGAATCGAAGGCCCGTAGAAATCCGCGTCGAGCAGGCCAACCTTCGCGCCGTGCTGTGCCAGCGCCACCGCCAGGTTCACCGAGACCGTGCTCTTGCCGACGCCGCCCTTGCCCGCGCCCACCAGGAGGACGTTCTTCACGCCGGGGAGCAGCTGATCTTTCGACATCCCTTCGGGGGCCGCGCGAACGCTGGACCCCATGGTGATGTTGACGGCGGACACGCCCGCCACGCCCTTCACGGCTTTCTCTGCGTTGCCCTTGATCACGTCTTTCACCGGACACGCCGGGGTCGTCAGCTCGATGGTGAACGCCACCGCGTCCCCCTCGAGCTTGAGGTTCTTGATCATGCCCGCGCGGACGAGATCGACGTTCAATTCCGGGTCCATCACGGTGCCGAGGGCGGCCAGGACCTGTTGCTCGCTAACGCTCATGTGTTTTCAACCCTTCCTGCTAAGAGGCGGCGGCACACTGACGGCGGGGCCAAGCGGAGTCAAGACGAGTTGCCGATGAACCACTTCATCGCAGGCATCCTGAAGATCGCGTTGCTCGAGGCCCAGGCGGCGGTCGTGCTCTTCGACCGCCTCATGGGTGACGCGTTCGCGCGCGGCCGTCGCATCGCCTTCATCGCCACCGCGGCGCTCTTGACCCTGGCCTGGGCCAACTACGGGGGCTTCGGGGGGCGGGTCTGGCCGGTCCACCACTGGGAGCAGTTCCACTTCTACCTCGGCGCCAAGTACCAGAAAGAGGTCGGTTGGTTTGATCTCTACCGCGCCAGCATTCTTGCCGACGCGGAGACCGTCCACATCCTCACGTTGACCGAGACGCGCGACCTCTCCAACTTCGAGATGTACCCGGTGCAGAAGGTGTTCGACGACGCGGAGCGCATCAAAGGGCGCTTCACGCCGGAGCGTTGGGTGGAGTTCAAGGCCGACTGGACCGAGATGTCGCGCCGCCCGATGAACTGGAACGCGGCCCTGGCTGATCACGGCAATTCGAATTCACCCGCGTGGTCGCTCATCGTCCATCCCCTGACCTCACTCGTGTCCCCCACCGTGGCCGGGCAGACGCTGCTCGCGCTGCTCGATCCACTGCTGATGCTGGCGATGTTCTGGCTCCTCTTCAAAACCTTCGGAGTGCGCGCAGGCGCCATCGCGCTCTCGGTCTTCGCCACCCCGCCCAACGTCTTCGACTACCTCTCGGGGAGCATTCTCCGGTGGGACTGGCTGTTCTGTCTGGGCCTCGCGGCGTGCTTCCTCAAACGGGAGCGGTTTGCCACCGCCGGCGCGTTCTTCGGGTACGCCGTCGCCACCAAGCTGTTCCCCATCTTCTTCGGGGTGGCCTTGCTGGTCCCTGCGGCGCTGGAAACCTGGAAGGCGCGAAAGCTCCCGCGCTGGACGCTGCGGTTCGGCGGAGGCGCTGTGGCGTCGCTGGTGGCGGCCGTGCTGCTCTCCTCGGCGATGTTCGGCGGCACCTGGGTTTGGGCCGACTACAAGAAGCGCATCGACGCGGCCCGCTACGAGAAGTACTACACGATTCAGTACTCGCTGAAGACCGTCTACCTGCAGTTCGCCAACAGCACGATCGAAGAGGCCGCCACCGGCCTCGTGTTTCCGCGCGAGATCAAGCAGGCGCGAGCAGACGTGGACATTGAGAACCACCGCGTCGGGTTCTTCATCGCCCAGTTGGCGTTCACCGCGCTGGCGCTGCTCCTCGCGCTCCGGGCCGGGCGCGTCGAAGCCTTCACCCTGGGGCCGCTGCTGGTCTTCATCTGGCTCACGGTGAACATGTATTACTGGAACATGCTCGGGCTCCTGGCGCTGGGGCTGGCCCTGCGGCCCGGGCGAGGTCCCATCGCGGGACTCCTCGGGCTCAACTTCATGTTCTCGTGCTTCTACCTGTACCAGCACACCAACCACGGCGCGTCGGAGCCGTGGATCGTCGCGCTGCTCCTGTGCGTGTGGCTGATCGCCATTCCCACGCTGTGGTTCTTCGAGAATTCGAAATCCGCCCCGGGTGGGGTCGGCGCGAGACTGCGATCACTCCTCGAGTGACCGAAGCCGCCACACGCCGGCCTCTTCCACCAACTGGGGGCCACCGCCGTCGAGGCGAGCCAGGCGCGCACCCCCGTCGGTCGGGACCCAACGCCCCACCGCCACGGCTTCCGCCAGTCGTTCGATTCGACCCGCCGCCGCGGGTTCGAAGGCGTAGTCCTGCGCCAGGCGGGCCGCCGAGTACTCCGCGCGCCAGTGCGCGTCGAGCAGGGCCCGCGCCGCATCGAAGCGCTGCGCCTTCACCGCGGCCACGAACGCGCGCACCTGGTTCCGGGCGGCCGTCGACGGCTCGGGCGCGGGACTGACCTCGGCGCCCGGTGGCGACTCGCCCAGAACCGACCGGGGCGCCGCGCAGGTGGCCATGCCGAGCGCCAGGGCCGCGACGAGCGCGCGGCTCACGGGGCGCCGCCGTCGACCGCCACGGCCGTCCCCACCAACGCCGCCGGGTCCGGACGATCGGGCACCACCCCGTCCAGAGACCCCGGTGGAATGGGAAGCGCTTTTGGTGGGTGCTCGCGTTGAATGCGAGGCATCACCTCGCGCGGGGCGACCGCGACCCCCGCGTCGGCGCCCGCGACTGGCGCCGCAGTTGGCGACGCGCGCGTGGCTTGCAGCGCCAGCACCAGGCCCACCGCCAGCGCGACTCCCAGAATGGCGCCAATCGTCATGGGGCGAATCATGCGGCGCTCCTACCGTGAGGAAGCCACGTGGTCTACTGTCCGCCGCCGCATGAACACTCCACGAACCATCCGCGCCCCCCGCGGCGCGCAACTCTCCTGCAAAGGCTGGGTGCAGGAAGCCGCCATGCGCATGCTGATGAACAACCTCGACCCCGACGTGGCCGAGCGGCCGGAGGACCTTGTGGTCTACGGCGGAACCGGCAAAGCGGCGCGTGATTGGCCTTCGTTCGACCGCATCATCGCGTCGTTGAAGTCACTCGGCGATGAGGAGACGCTCCTCGTTCAGTCCGGAAAGCCGGTGGGCATCTTGCGCACGCATAAAGACGCGCCGCGCGTGCTGATCGCCAACTCCAACCTCGTTGGACACTGGGCCACCTGGGAGCACTTCCGCGAGCTCGAGGCCAAAGGCTTGATGATGTACGGCCAGATGACGGCCGGCTCGTGGATCTACATCGGCACCCAGGGGATTCTGCAGGGCACGTACGAGACCTTCGCCGCCGCGGGGAAGACGCACTTCGGCTCCAGCGATCTCTCCGGCCGCGTGGTGTTGAGCGCCGGGCTCGGAGGCATGGGCGGGGCCCAGCCCCTCGCCGCCACCATGTGCAATGCGGTGTTTCTGGGCGTGGAAGTCGACCCTGCCCGGGCGCGGCGCCGAGTGGAGACGCGCTACCTCGACGTCATGACCGAGTCGCTCGACGATGCGCTGCGCGCCGTGGCCGAGGCGCAGGCGGCCCGAAAGCCGCTGTCGGTCGGCCTGGTGGGCAACGCCGCCGAGGTGCTGCCCGAGCTGCTCAAGCGGAATTTCAAGCCCGACCTGGTGACGGATCAGACGTCGGCGCACGACCCGTTGAACGGCTACGTGCCCGCAGGCCTGTCCCTCACCGCGGCGGCCGCGCTCCGCGAGAGCGACCCCAGGGCGTACGTGGCGCGATCGATCGCCTCCATGGGCACCCACGTGGAGGCGATGCTGGAATTCAGACGGCGCGGGAGCCACGTCTTCGACTACGGCAACAACATTCGCGCGCACGCCCGGACCGCCGGGGTGAAGAACGCGTTCGATTTCCCCGGCTTCGTCCCGGCGTACATCCGCCCGCTCTTCTGCGAGGGCCAGGGCCCCTTCCGCTGGGTCGCGCTGTCAGGCGATCCCAATGACATCGCAGTCACCGATCGAGCGTTGATCGAGCTGTTCCCGCAGAAGGAGTCGATGCGGCGCTGGCTGCAGCTGGCGAAGGAACGGGTGCAGTTTCAGGGGCTGCCCGCGCGGATCTGCTGGTTGGGGTACGGCGAGCGCGAAAAAGCGGGCTTGCTCTTCAACGACCTGGTGCGCCGGGGCGCGGTGAAGGCGCCGATCGTGATCGGGCGCGATCACCTGGACTGCGGTTCGGTCGCGTCGCCCAATCGCGAGACCGAAGCGATGAAAGATGGAACCGACGCCGTGGCCGACTGGCCGATCCTCAACGCCCTGGTCAACGCGGTGAACGGCGCGTCCTGGGTCTCGTTTCACCACGGAGGCGGTGTGGGCATCGGGTACTCGCTTCACGCCGGTCAGGTGATCGTCGCCGACGGCACTGAGGCAGCGGCGGCGCGGGTGAGCCGGGTGCTGACGTCGGACCCCGCCATGGGCGTCTTGCGGCACGTCGACGCGGGCTACGACGAGGCCATCGCGTGCGCCGAAGACCGCGGCGTGAAGATCCCCGAGTCGCGGGTGTGAAGCCGTTCGACCTGTTCATCCGCAACGTCGGGCGGCTCATCACCGCCGACGGCCCCATCGGTCACGGGGCGGCGGCGACGCTCGCCCCACTGAGTCAGGTGTGCGTGGGCGTCACCGATGGCCTCGTCACGTTCGTGGGGCCGGAGCGCGAGGTGCCGCCGGGCGCGACGAACGATCGCACGAGCGAGCTCGACGCCGAGGGTTCGCTGGTGACGCCGGGGTTGGTCGACCCCCACACCCATCTCATCTTCTCCGGCGAGCGCTCCGCCGAGTTCGCCATGCGCTGCGCCGGGAAGACGTACCTGGAGATCGCCGCGGCCGGTGGGGGAATCCGATCGACGGTGCAGGCGACGCGCGCCAGCTCCGAAGACGGGCTGGTGTGGGCCGCGCGGGAGCGGCTTGAGGGGCTGATTCGTCAGGGCGTCACCACGGTCGAGATCAAGAGCGGCTACGGGTTGGATGTGGCGACCGAGCTTCGAATGCTCCGAGCCGTGCGAACGCTCCAGGCCGAGTCTGCGGCGACGCTCGTTCCGACCCTGCTCTGCGCGCACGCAGTGCCGACCGAGTTCGAAGGCCGGCCCGCCGACTGGTTGGACCATTGCGTTCAGGCGCTGCTGCCGCAGGTCGCGCAGGAACAACTCGCCCGCTTCGTCGACATCTTCGTCGAGCGCGGGTCCTTCAGCGCCGAAGACGCGCGTCGGTACCTGGGCGCAGCGCGGCGGCTGGGGTTCAAGACCCGCCTGCACGTCGACCAACTCACCCCGGGCGGCGGCGCCGAGCTGGCCGCCGAGTTGGGCGCGACCTCCGCGGACCACCTGGAGCAGATAACGCCCGCCGGCATCGCGGCGTTGAAACGCAGCGGCACGGTGGCCGTCCTCGCGCCGGTCTCCACGCTCTTCCTCAAGGTGAACCCGTACGCCCCCGGCCGGGCGCTGGCCGACGCCGGCGTTCCGGTCGCCCTGGCCACCAACTTCAACCCCGGCTCGGCCATGTCGAACAACCTCTCGCTCACCATGGGCCTCGCCTGCCTGCACAACGGGCTGACGCCTGAGGAGGCCGTCCTCGGCTTCACCCGATTCGCCGCCATGGCGCTGGCCGACGATCGGCGGGGGCGCGTCAGTGTCGGTGGACCAGCGGACTTCGCGCTCTTCGACGCACAGCACGAAGGTGAGCTGCCCTACCACCTGGGCATGAATCTCGTCCGCGAAGTCATCATCGCCGGTCAGCGCGTGTAGACTCGCTCGCGCATGTGCCGGCTCTTCGCCATTCACAGCTCTCAGCCCGTCGGCGTGCGCCAGGCCTTCGCGGCCCTCAAGGTGCAATCCTTCGAGCACAAGGACGGCTGGGGCATCGCCCGCTTCCCGAACTCCGGCGTGGAGGTGGAGCGTGGGCTCGAGCCCGCCCACGCTTCGGCCAGGTTTGATCGCCTGGGCGAGTCGCTCCAGGAACGCACCCTGCTGGCGCACATTCGTCTGGCGTCGGTCGGTGGCGTGGTGGCGTGCAACACCCACCCGTTCTCCGGAAGCGGCTGGGCGTTTTCGCACAACGGCACGCTCAATCAGTTCTCCCGGTGCCGCGCGGCGCTCGAGCAGATGATCGCTCCCGATCTGTTGGCGGCCGTTCAAGGCGACACGGACTCAGAGCGGTGCTTTGCGCTCTTCCTCACCCACCTGCGAGACACCGGGGCGACCACCCCGCGGGCGATGGCCCGGGCGCTCGCGCTCACCATTCACGCCGCGCGCGCCTGCGTCGATGCGGGGGCCGAGAAACCCTCGAGCGTGAACGTGCTGGCCTCGAACGGCGAGACCCTGATCGCCGCGCGCGCCGGCAAGAGCCTCGTTCGGCTGCGTCAACCCGAAGGTTGGGTCGTGGCCAGCGAACCGATGTGGGCCGACGCGATCTGGCAGTCGATTCCCGAGGCCAGCGTCAGCGTCTACGATTCAGCGCTGCAGGCTCACGATTTCCAGATCGCCGATCTGCTCGCGTGAGAGCGCCTGCAGCCAGCCGTCGACCCACGACCCGGGCGCGGCGCTCACGCCGAGCTGCCGAACATCCCCCGCCTCGTGACGAAAGCTGAACTCGACGGCGTCGGGAGGCATGGCCCCGGCGATTCGGTTGCTCCACTCCACCGCCACCACCACGTCGGGCGCGAAGAGGTCGAAGAACCCGGTCGCGTACAGCTCGGCCGCGGTGGCCAGCCGATAGAGGTCCGCGTGATGAAGCGTGAGGCGGCCGCTGTAGGTCTGCACGAGCGCAAACGTGGGACTGGAGACCTCGTCCGCGGCGATGCCCAGCCCGAACGCCACCCCCTTCACGAAGGCCGTCTTCCCCGCCCCCAGCGGTCCGGTGAGCGCGACCGACTCCCCTCCGCGGAGCGCCCGCCCCAGCGACGCGCCCAGCGCGTGCGTGGCCGCGGGTGAGCGCAGGCGCAGCGTGGCGCGAGCTACCGGTTCCACGACGACCAGACCGCCCCGAGGCCATCCACCAGGTCCACCGCCGTCAGGCCGAGCTGCCCGGTTCGCGCGATGGCCAGGTCTCCCGCGAGCCCATGAGCAAACGTCGCCACCATGCTGGCGTGAAGTGGGAAGAGGCCCTGCCCAAGGAACGCGCCCACCATGCCGGAGAGCACATCTCCTGAACCGGCGGTGGCCATGCCCGGATTTCCGGTGGGGTTGATGTAGGCAGCCTTCCGATCATCGAGCACGATCGTGCCGGCCCCCTTCAGGATCAACACCGAGTGTTCCGGCAGGGCCAGTCCGCGCGCCGCCGCGAGGCGATCGCGCTGGACGGCGTCGCTCGAGGTGCGAGTGAGGTGGGCGAACTCTCCCGGGTGCGGCGTGAGCACCAACGGCGATCGAGACGCGCCCAACAGCGACGGTTTTTCGGCCAACCACCGGAGCGCCTCGGCGTCGACCACCATCGGCACCGACACAGCCTTGAGCAGGTTTTCAAAGGCGCTCACCGACTCGGCGGTGGTCCCCAGCGCGGGCCCGATCACGACCGCATCAGCAAACCCGCCACGCGCGGCGATGACGGCAGCGTCTTCCCGGGTGAATCCTGCCGTGCCCGGCAGCTCCAGGCCCATCAGCGCCGGAGACGCGGCGAGGACGACGGCCAGCACGTCTCGAGGTGCTGCGATCGTCACCAGGCCCGCCCCACTGCGAAGCGCGGCCATTCCGGCGAGCGCCGCCGCCCCCGGAGACTCCCGGCGGCCCGCGATGATGAGCACGTGTCCGAAGGTGCCCTTGTGATCTTCGGCGCGCCGTCTGGGCAGCAACTCCAGCACGTCGGCGCGCTCCACGCTCCACGCACCCGCGCCGGTCAGCTCGGTCAAGGCCGCCGGCGCGAACCCGATGTCGGCCACGAGCACCTGGCCCGCCCGCTCCCGACCGGGGGAGAGCGCCAACCCCACCTTGGGCGCCCCAAAAGTCACCGTGACGTCGGCCTGCACACAGGCTCCGGGGGATTGACCGGTGTCGGCGTCCAGCCCGGACGGTACGTCCACGGCGACCACCAGGTGCCCCGCGGCGCGCGCGGCGTTCACCGCCCGCACGCAGCTCTCGGCCGGACCGGCGGGGGCGCGCTTGAGGCCCGTGCCGAACAGCGCGTCGATGACGACCGCTACGGGAGAGACCTTTTCCGGCCAGTGATCGCTGATCTCCACCCCGGCCCGCCTCGCGTCGGCCAGGCGGGAGGCCCCCAGGGGCGAGAACTTCTCTGCGGGCGCGCCCAGCACCACGGTGACTTTGCGGCCGCGCTCTTTGAGGCGCCGCGCGGCCACCGCCCCGTCACCTCCGTTGTTTCCCGGACCGCAGGCCACCACGAACTCGGCCGAGGGCGAGGCGCGCCGGCTCGCTTCGCGCGCCACGGCCGCGCCGGCATTGTCCATCAAGATCTCCACGGACACGCCGCGGGCCTCTGACTCGCGATCAACCTCGTTGGCGTCGGCCGCCGACCACAGCCGCTTCACGCCGCCCTCATCGCCGCCAACATTTCGGCGACCGCTGCCTGGAAGCCGACGAGCACCGCGCGCGCGACGATCGAATGGCCGATGTTCAGCTCGTCGATCTGGGGAATGCAGGCGATCGCCTTCACGTTCTCGAGGTTGAGCCCGTGGCCGGCCGCGCAGCCCAACTGGAGCTCGAACGCCAGGCGCGCTCCCGAGATCACCCGCGCCAGCTCTCGGCTGCGCTCGCGCCGGCTGGTGGCGTCGCAGTAGCGGCCGGTGTG
>CAZFXD010000131.1:0-4226 GCA_964522795.1 uncultured Myxococcaceae bacterium | reverse complement strand
GTGTGCAGCTCGATGCGCTCGGCGCCCACGGCCTTGGAGGCGCGAATCTGCGCCGGCGCCGGGTCTATGAAGAGCGAGACCGTGATGCCCGCGCGCTGCAATCGCTTCACGATTCGCTTCAGCTCGGGCTGACGCCCGGCGATCTCCAGGCCACCCTCCGTGGTCAACTCGGCCCGCCGCTCCGGCACCAGGGTCACCAGGTCGGGGCGGACGCGGGTGGCGATGCGCACCATCGCCGGCGTTGCCGCCATCTCAAGGTTGAGCAGCACGCGACACGACTTCTTCAAGCGCGCGAGGTCGTGATCTTGAATGTGCCGGCGGTCCTCTCGGAGGTGCACGGTGATCTGCTGCGCGCCGGCGCGCTCGGCCAGCCGTGCCGCGTCGACCGGGTCAGGGTACGTGGTGCCGCGGGCTTGCCGCACCGTCGCGACGTGATCGACGTTGACTCCGAGCCGAGTTCGCATCGTTCAACCCAGGGCTTTGAGCAGCGCCTCTTCGATGTCCGCGGCATGGGCGCGAATCTTCTTCGCGTCCGTGCCCTCCACCAGCACGCGCACTTTGGGCTCGGTGCCCGAGAACCGGACGAACACCCGCCCGTCCTTCCCCAACTTGTGCTCGGCGGCCTTGATCGCCCGCTGCACGGCCGGGAGCGACGCCAGATCTTCACGTCGCTTCACCGCGATGTTCACCAGGAGCTGGGGGACCGCCTCGAACGTCGCCACCAGCTCGGACACCCGCTTCTGTTTCCGGCACACCACCGAGAGAAATTGCAGCGCGGCCAGGGTGCCGTCGCCGGTGGTGGCGTGCTCCAGGAAGATCAGGTGGCCGGACTGCTCGCCCCCGAACGCGAACCCGCCCTTGCGCATGGCTTCCACCACGTAGCGATCACCCACCTGCGTCCGAAGCAGCTTGCCGCCCCATCGGGCCAGCGAGCGCTCAAGGCCCACGTTGCTCATCACCGTCGAGACCACCGTCTTGCGGGGGAGCCGCCGCTGTTCGTTCAAGGCCTCGGCGCACACGGCCATGATGGCGTCGCCGTCGACCACGTGACCTTTTTCGTCCACCACGATCAGGCGGTCAGCGTCACCGTCCACCGCCAGCCCCAGCGTGGCGTTGTGCTTCACCACCGCCGCCTGCACGTTGCCGGGGTGGAGCGCGCCGCACTTATGGTTGATGTTGCGCCCATCGGGCTCCACGCCGAGCTTGATCACCCGGGCGCCGAGTTCTTCCAGCACCTCGGGCACCACGCGGTAGGCGGCCCCGTTGGCGCAGTCGACCACCACGGTCAGCCCTTCCAGGGTCAGCTCGCGGGGAAACGTGTTCTTGAGCGAGACGATGTAGCGACCACGCGCGTCTTCCAGGCGCACCGCCTTGCCGATCTTCCGGGCGGTGGGACGCAGATGATCAATGGCGTTGTCGGCGATCAGCGCCTCGAGGTGCACTTCGGTGGCGTCGGGCAGCTTGAACCCGTCGTGCCAGAAGAACTTGATGCCGTTGTCCTGATACGGGTTGTGCGAGGCGGAGATCATCGCTCCGGCGTCGGCGCGCATCGAGGTGGTCAACTGGGCGATGCCGGGCGTGGGAATCGGCCCCACCAAGGCCACGTCGACGCCCATGGACATGATGCCGGCGGAGAGCGCGTGCTCGAGCATGTAGCAGGACAGCCGGGTGTCTTTGCCGACGATCACCCGATGGCGGTGGGTCCCGCGACGAATGAGGTACGCGATGGCGCGCCCGAGGTGAACGGCCATCTCGACGGTCATCGGGGGGACGTTGGCCACGCCTCGCACCCCGTCAGTCCCAAACAGTTTCGGAAATCGTTGGTCGGCGGCCACGGTGGCTCGCCCTTACAAGAGTTCGCTCACCCTTGGAACAGAAGACCGCCCGCCTTCGCGGTACGCAGGGCCCGCCCGACCGCGATGGCCTCGGTCGTTGCCTTGACGTCGTGGACCCGAATGAAGTCGGCCTGATGTTGCGCAGCCACGATGCCCGCGTGGGCGACCGATTCGATCACCCGGTCGGCGGCCCGCGACTTCCCGCTCACGTGGCCCCACACCGACTTGCGGCTCGACCCCACCAGCACGGGGCGCCCCAGCGCACGAAAGTCGGCCAAGCGCCGCATCAGGTAGAGGCTGTGCTCCGGCAATTTCCCGAACGCGATGCCGGGGTCGATCATGATCCGCTCCGGCGCGACCCCCGCCTCGACCGCCGCGCGCACCGAGAACGAGAGGCTCTCCAGCACCTCTTCCACCACGTCGAAGTAGCTCGGGTTGTTCTGCATCGTACGAGGCGTGCCGCGCATGTGCATCACGCAGAGCGCAGCGCCCGACTTCGCCACCGCCGCCGACATGGCGATGTCGCCTGCCAGCCCGGTCACGTCATTCACCAGGCACGCGCCCGCCGCCACCGCCTCGAGCGCGACCGGCGCCTTCGAAGTGTCGATCGAGATCGGCACCTGCGGAAAACGCCGGGCCACGGTTTCGATCACCGGCAAGACGCGCGAGAGCTCTTCCTCAACTGACACCGCGGCCGCGCCCGGGCGAGTCGATTCGCCTCCGATGTCCAGCAGGTGCGCGCCTTCGGCGATCAGCGCTTCTGCGCGCGCCACGGCCGCCTCCGTGGCGAGGGCCTCGCCCCCGTCGGAGAACGAATCTGGCGTGACGTTGATGATGCCCATCACGAACGGTCCGCGCGCCAGGTCGAACACCACCTCGCCCAGGCGGAACGCGCCCTGCACCGGCCGGGTGATGGCCCTCAAGGCGCCGGCAGCGTCCTCGGCCCCACAGCCCTCGAGTGCCGCCGCGGTGGCGGCGAGCGCCTCGGGCCGAACGGCGAACACGGCTGACCCTTCGCGTGCGCCCCGCGTCCACGGCACGCCCACGCGCTCCAGCGCCGGGAGAATGGCGTCGAGCGAGCGGCGCACCGCGCCCGTCAGCAGAAAACTCAGCGGCGACCCGGGCACCTCGGCGACGCCGAGCCGAGCGGCAGCTTCCTGTGCCCAACCAGGGTCCGCTCCGTCAATGCGCCGAACGAGAATCAGGCCTTCTCCGGCTCCGGCAGCTTGGGCAGGCCGTCCAGCGCGTCGAGAATGCGACTCCCCTTCTTCTTCTCGGGCGGCGCGGCGGTCACCTTGGGAGGCGGCTTGTCGCGGGTGAGCGTGCCACCCGACATGAGGACATCGAGGTCGGCGGCGTCGAGCGTCTCGTACTCCACCAGCGCGTCGGCCATCTTCTGCAGGGTCTGCAGGTTCTCGGTCAACAGGCGCTTGGCCCGCTCGTAGGCGCCCATCACGATGCCGCGCACTTCTTGATCGATCTCGCGTGCCGTCTGCTCGGAGTAGTCCGGGCGGGAGGCCAGGTCGCGGCCGAGGAAGACCTCGGTCTCGCCGCTCCCGAACGCCAGGGGGCCCATCTTCTCGCTCATGCCCCAACGGCAGACCATCGCGCGAGCCAGGGACGTCGAGCGTTCAATGTCGCTCTGGGCCCCGGAGCTCATCTCACCGAAGACGATCTCTTCGGCCAGGCGCCCGCCCAGCATCATGCAGAGGTTGTCCATCAGCTGTTTCTTGTAGGTGTTGTGCTTGTCCTCGGTGGGCAACATCATCGTCACGCCCAGCGCCTGACCGCGCGGAATGATCGTGACCTTGTGCACGGGGTCGCACCCCGGCAGCAAGCGACCGACCAGCGCGTGACCCGCCTCATGCACCGCGGTGTTCCGCTTTTCCTTGTCGGTCATGATCATGGACTTCCGCTCGGGGCCCATGAACACCTTGTCTTTGGCGGCCTCGAAGTCGATCAAGTCCACGCGTTCTTTGTTCCGCCGGGCCGCGAAGAGCGCGGCCTCGTTCACCAGGTTCTCCAGGTCGGCGCCGGTCATGCCCGACGTCCCCCGGGCGATGGTGTCCAGCTCGACTTCGTTCGCCAGCGGCACTTTGCGGGTGTGAACCTTGAGAATGCCCAGGCGGCCCTTGAGATCAGGGCGCGGCACCACGATGCGGCGATCGAAACGACCGGGGCGCTGCAAGGCGGGGTCGAGCACATCAGGCCGGTTCGTCGCGGCGATGATGATGACGCCTTCGTTCGACTCGAACCCGTCCATCTCGACCAGCAGCTGGTTCAGGGTCTGCTCGCGCTCGTCGTGCCCGCCGCCGAGGCCGGCGCCGCGGTGGCGACCGACCGCGTCGATTTCGTCGATGAAGATGATGCAGGGCGCGTTCTTCTTGCCCT
>CAZFXD010000130.1:0-13036 GCA_964522795.1 uncultured Myxococcaceae bacterium | reverse complement strand
GCGGGGAGGGAGTGGCGGCACCGGCGGCGCGGGCGGCGGGTCGGGCGGCGGCGCGGCGGGCGGCGGCACCGGGGGGAGCGGAGGCGGCGGGGTCGACGACGGCGGGCTCCTCGACGACGGCGGAACGGAGGATGGGGGCGTCGCCATCGACCCGGGAGACATGGACGGCGGCAGCTCGGACGGCGGCTCCATCATCATCACTGTGCCCGACGCCTCGTACCCGAATGACGCCGGGCTCAAGCCCTTCAGTTGTTCGCCAGATGCGGGCGCGGGCGCGTTGCGGCTCACCACGGACCTCGGGATTCCGACGGGGCTCGCGAGCGATCAGACCGCGGCCATTCTCGCCAAGCTGAAGGCGCTCGCCCCGAACGCCACGGTGGTGCTGGAAGGAATTTATCGAATCGACGGGCCGCTTCGGATCGACGCCACCTTCCCCGCTGGCATCACCCTCGCGGGGAGTTGCACCAACACCGACAGCTTCGGGTTCCAGCGCGTCGACCTGTTCGCGCCACCCGAAATCGGGCTCACTGGCAGCATCGTCGGGACCTGCGCGCTGATGATCTGCAACGGGTCCACCGGGTGGACGGTGAAGAACCTCGCGTTCAAGAGCTACCACGCGCGCCCGGACTACGACGTTCGCTTCGAGCCCGAGCGCGGCATCCTCGTCTCCGGGTGTAACGGGTGGACCTTCGACAACGTTCGCGTCACGGGGGTGGGCAGCGACTTCATGCAGCTCAACGGCGGCTCGACCAACATCACGATTCGAAACTTCCGCGGCGACATCGCCAAGCGCCAGGGCATCTCTCCCACCTCGTGCAACCAGGTCACGCTCGACAACGTGCACCTCTCGCGCGTGGGCCGCAGCGCGCTCGACTTCGAGCCGAACGTTCGAACCGAATACACCCAGCACGTGACGGTGACGAACGGGCTGTTCGAGTCGTTCTACAACTACGGCGTCGCGGGGGGCGGCGGCGGCCACCACGAGAACAACACCCTCTCGTCCAACGTGTTCCTCGGAGGGCTGGGCCTCATCTATTACGGCCGGTCGGGTGATCTGAACCTCGACTTCCGGGGCAACTACTACGACGCCTTCGACAGCGCGTTCTCGCGCGTGCTGACCAACACCGGGTCCGCGCCGTTCAGCGACATCACCGTGCCCGCGTATTTCGGCCCCGCTCAGTCGGCGTTCCAGACCTCCAACGCCACCTGGTACCTGGGCTACGTCACGCCCTTCGACAGCCTCTACTTCCACCTGGCGTCCCCCGGCACCGGGCTCGGGGCCCTGGCGTTCGAAACGTGGAACGGCAGCGCGTGGACCAACGTCCCGGTCCTGAGTGATGGAACCGCCGCCCTCACCAAGAGCGGCGTGGTGCAGTTGGACCTGACGGGCCTCACCGTCGCACGCAGGAACATCATCGGCGCGCCCGCGGAGTTCGAAGCGCGGCCTCCGGGCGTTCTTCGCTGGAGCGGCACAGCGTGGACCGACGTCAACCTGCCCAAGGGAACTTCGACCTACGGCAACGACTGGCCCTACAACTCGGCGGGCGGGTTCGCCGTGCTCTCAGGCGCCAACAACCACTTCTACCTGGGCATGAGCTCGCCCTTCGAAGGCGCCAAGTTCTACCTCATCGCGCCGGTGGCCAACTCGGCGGCCGTGAACTGGGAATACTGGAACGGCACCACCTGGGCGCCGCTCACGGTGACCGACGGCACCAACAAGCTGTCCCAGACGCGGACCACCGTCACCTGGACCCCGCCGTCGGACTGGGCGGCGACCATTCCGCTCGAGAACGGCACCAAGCCCCCCGCGGGCTCGGTCGAGGCGCCCGACTCGAAGCCGTATTTCTACGTTCGGTTCGGCACCACGGCGGTCCCGGCGAACATCAACGCCTACGCCATCTGGACGAAGAGCAACGAGCAGGCGTGGGTGCGCGTGCACGCCACCTCGAACGCCACCACCGCGCCGTCGATTTCGCGAGTCGCGGTGCTGCGGCCCAACATCGGGCAGGCGTACGGCGGGCTGTTCACCAAAGGCGTCTCGGGGACGTACATTCAGAACAACGTCGCCAGCTTCTATTCGCCCTGGCGGTTGATGGTGACCGCTGACGCGGGCGCCGTGACGGGCAACACCTTCAACGGCTCCGACATGGGCCTGCTGGTCGACGCTGATGGTGGCACCGGCATGACCGTGAGCGGGAACAGCGTCACCACCCGACTCGGCGCTCCGGCACCCATTGTCGTGAAGTAGCCACGCCGAGCGGCATCGCCGCGGCACCGCGCATGTCCCAGGCTGCCGCAGGCGCGGGTCCAAGGAACAACACTACCCGAGGACCCCATGCGACGAACCCTGGTACTGAGCCTGTTGGTGAGCGTGTTCTCCTGCGGCGGCACGGCGTTACAGCCGGTCGACACGCCCGAGCCGCCTTCGCCCTACCTCTACCCACCCGAGACGTCAGACGCCGAGCTCCCCCGCGGCCTGACGGTCTTCTCGGGCCCCAAGGGCTGCGCCGCGCTCGAAGCGAATCTGCACACGCGCGCCATCGCCGAGATACGCGGGTACACAAAGTCCGCCCTCGCAAACGCGAAGTACGAGTGGCGCTGTCAGCAACCCAACGCCAACTGCTACAGCGGCGCCGACGCGGGGGCGCCAGCCGGCGGTGGCGCGGGCGGCTCGGGGGGCTCGAGCAACGGACCGCAGGCCTACACAGCCACCAATACCCAGCTTGCGGCCGTCGACGAGCCCGACCTGATGAAGACTGATGGCACGCGCATCTTCACGCTCGCTGGCAGCACCCTGCACATCGTCAACTCGTGGCCCGCGGCGACCATGCACGAGGTGAGCGCGTTGAACCTCGGCGGACACCCTCGGGAGTTGTTCCTTGAGGGGAATACGCTGCTGGTGCTCTCCGAGCGCGATGAGACGAGCTCTTCCAAAGACGCAGGCTCCTACGGGCCGGGGTTCGCTGGCAGGAGCGCCGAGGTGATTCACATCGACGTGAGCAACCTCGCGCTCCCAACAATCAAGAGCCGCCACGCGGTCGGCGGCCGGTACACCTCGGCTCGCCGCGTGGGAAACGCCGTTCGAGTCTTCACCCAGGCCGGCGCGACGTTGCCCAACTCGCTCTCGTACTCCCTGACGTGGTCTCAGATCAGCCAGGCCACGAGCGAGCAGGACCTCGAGCGCCTGGTGGCCGAGATGCAAACCGCCAACGAAGCCATCATCCGTGCCACGCCGTGGACGTTCTGGGTGCCTGCAACCATGCGAACCGAAGCCGGGGTGAACACCTCCCTTCCCATCGACTGCGGCGATCTCCTCGCGCCGCGCGTCGCGGCCCCGCTGGGCGCCGTGAGCATCTCGACGTTCGACATGAGCGACCCGCATGTCTACACGCGCACCGTCATGCTCGTGGACGCGAGCTACATCTTCTCCAGCCCGAAGAGCCTCTATCTCGTCGCGCCCACCGTTGAAGCAGACGCCACCGCGACGTACCGATACTCGACCTGGCTCTACAAGTTCGACCTTCGCGACCCGCAGGCGCTGACCTTCATCGCCCACGGGAACGTCGCCGGGAGGCCCAGCGGCTCCTACGCCTTCGACGAGTCGGCCGGCGTGCTGCGCGTCGCGCTCACCGAGTCAAGCTGGACGGTGACCAGCTGGTCGTCGCAGCGCCAGAGCCGGGTGGTCACCCTCAGCAACGTTCACGGCGTGCTCACCGAACTCGGTCGCACCGGAAACATCGCCGAAGGCGAATCGATGACCGCGGTGCGCTTCGTCGGCGACCGTGCGTACATCGTGACCTACCGTCAGACGGACCCGTTGTTCGTGGTCGCCCTCAAGGACCCGCGCCACCCGGCCGTCGTGGGCGAGCTCAAGGTGCCCGGGTTCTCCACCTACCTGCACCCGATGGACGCCGATCATCTCCTCGCGGTGGGCACCTACGTTCCCGACGGTTCGGGGGGCTGGTCCGAGCAGCGACAGATTCAGGTCTCCATCTTCGACGTGAGCAACCCGGCCGCGCCGAAGCAGACCTTCGTGGAGAAGTTCGGCAATCCCTACGCCTCCTCGGCGGCCCAATGGGACACCCACGCCTTCACCTGGCTCCCCAGCCGAAACCTGCTCGCGCTGCCCTACTTCGACTACGGGTACAACAGCGCCTTTGGCGCCTACAGCCGCGTGTCCGAGCTGAAGGTGTTCGAGGTGACCACCGCGTTCGGCTTCAAGAGCAAGGGTTCGATCACCGTCGACGATCTCTTGTGGAACGGCTGCAGCGGGTACGACTGCTACTGGAACTGGTCCTGGTACTGGGAGCCGGGCGTGCGCCGCGCGGTGATCGCCGACGACTTCGTCTACGCCGTCACCACCGGCGGCATTCGGGTCGCGAATCAGAACTTGCTGGGCGCGCCCCTCAAGACCGTCGCGTTTGCTCCCGCGCCGTAGCTCAGCGGGCCTGGCGCGTGCGCCGCGCTCGAGCAAGGCCGAGCAGCGCGATGAACGCGGCGGGGAGAACGCCGAAGGGAGCCGCAGTGCCCCCGCAGCCGAAGGTGGGGCCCGTGGGGTTGGGCTTGGTCCCGCCCACGTTGGGGTCCGTCCCCGCTTTCAGCTCGTCAATGTCGCCGACCCCGTCGCCGTCGCTGTCCGTCATGTCCATCACCAGCTTGTCGGCGGCGGGCTTGACGGCCGCGGTGTTGGCCGCGGTCAGACCGGCGCGCATCATGGCCTGCCCGAAGGGCTTGGTGACCGTGCCGAGGCCACCGATGAGGCTGGTGTGACAGACGGTGCACTCGGGAATGACCGCGAGACTCAACTTCGATTTCATCTCGGGTGGAAACGTCGCCGAAGCCAACGCGGGCGCCGTCACGATCAGCGCGGCCAGGAGGACGAGTCTGCTGAGCATGTTCACTGGAGACCTCACAGGTAGACGTGCGCCTGAAGAAGGAAGGTGGCGGTGAACGCCCCGGGCTGGTCGCGCAGAATGGTGTCGAAGCGGAGCTCGGTGTGCGGCAGCACGTACCAGATGGCCGAGACCCAGCCTCCCCCGATGAACCCCACGGGCGCCGGCGCGCTGGGGAGCTGCGCCTCCAGCGTGGCGGCGAGGTGGAGGCCTTGCTTCAACTCCCAATCGAGCTGCGCAAAGCCGACGAAGCCGAAGCCGTTCTGCGCGAACGTGGCCCCGGGCGCGACCGTGGCCGTCGACCACAGCGCGTTCAAGAGCGCATCGGCCTCGACGAGCAGCGCGAGCGATTCACCGAGTCCGAAGCGACCAAACGCGCCGTGCGCGTGCCGCGTCGTCGGCTGGGTGGTGTTCAAGTCCGCCGCGGCCCAGGTGATGAGGCTGGAGACCCCCACCGTGGCCTTGGGCGTGAACGCGTATTCCAGGAACAAGGAGTACCCGCGCTCGCGGTACGAGTCCGGGTTCACCACGTAGTTGCCCGCGATGCCCATGACCTCGCCCCGGAAAGATTCCCCGTTGTACGAGACGGAGCCGCCGTACTGCTGCTGGGTGTCGATGTCGGTCCGCGTCGCCGCGCGCACCAGCGAGTAGTGCTCGACGTTGCGCAGCCCGAACGGCAGGTTGAGGCGCCCGGCCCGCACCATGAACGAGTCGTCGAGGAATTTGACGCCCAGCCAGTGCTCGCGGGAGATGAGCGCGTTGGTGCCATTGCCGCGGGTAATCGAAATGGGCCCCACCCGGCGAAACCCGAACCCGAGGCTGCCGCTGGCCACCACCGGGCCCAGCAGCACCGCGGCGCGCGCCTCCGTGCCCATCACCAGCGGGTGAATATCGGCGGTGGGCGTGGCCGTGGCCAGCATGCCGCCGCGCAGGTTCCCCGAGAGCACCAGCCACTCCGGGAGCTCGATGCCCCACAGAAACCTGGCCGTGCTCGACACCTCGCGCTCTTCAGCCTTCTTCTCTTCGACGCTGGAGTCCCAGTTCCACCGGACCCACAAGTCGCTCTGCGCCCGGCCGTACTCGGTAATCGCCGTGCCCCCGCTCGGGTCCACGTGGCACGCGGCACAGCTGGTGTAGCCGTGCCGCACCATGGTGGGAAACGCGAGCGCGCTGGAGGAGAGACCGGTGACGCACAACACCACTGCCGCCGCGAACGACCGTTTCAACGCTCAGCCTTCCTTCTTCGCTTTGAACGAGGTGGTGATGTTGAGGTCGGGCTTCACGGTGATGCCGAGGTAGGTGGGCACCTTCACCCCGAAGTCTTCGAAGTTGAGGTCCATCGAGGCCTCCACGCTGCAGGTGCCCGCGGCACACTTCAGCTGGTACTTGAAGCTCAGCTCCTTCGACTTCCCATGGAGCGAAAACTTCCCCTTGGCTTCCCCGCTGGCGTCCCCGCTCTCGGGGACCTTGAAGGCCGTCATCGGCACCTCGAGGACGGCGTCCGGGTAGGTGGCGACTTCCAGGTACTTCTCGCGCATGTGGTTGTCGCGAAGCGCGATGCCGGTGGTCATGTCCTTGAGCGGCACGGTGATGGTGAGCGTCTTCCCGTCGTCTTTGAGCGAGAGCGCGCTGGTCGTGCCTTCAATCTTGAAGCCGGCGGGGCCCTTGCCGTGAAAGACCGTGTTGGCGTCGCCCGTCTTGGTCCAACCCGCCATGGCCGGCGCGCTCGACAGCAGCGACAGCGCCACCCAGATCATCGATCGTTTCATGGTGAACTCCCCTGTCGGCCCAGCACTCTGACGGGACCCGCCCCGCGTTATTTGCGCCGCAGACGACGCGTCGCTTTCTTGACCGCTCTGGGGGTGAGCACTAGCGTCGAAACGGGATTTTTCCAAAAGATTCTCGTGGGTTTTCAACTTTGACACGACCCTGCCTCGCCTTGCTCGTGACCGTGCTGTGCGTCAGCGCGTCCGACGCGCGCGCCGCAGAAGTGACCCGCGTGGCCTCGTCAGCCGAAAAGGACCACCCGTTCGGCATGCACATCGACGTGGCCTACGACCGCACCCAGACGCGCGGAAAGATTGTGCGGGAGTGGTACCAGAAGGACAGCGCCGGCGCGGACACCATCGTCGACGTGGCTGAGCTTCGGTACACCAACGTCAAGACCAAGCTCGCGCTCGACCTGCACGTCGGGCTCTACCACGACCTCGAGTTCCACTTCGGCCTGCCCATCGTCTTCCAGGACGACTCGGACTGGACGTTCGCTGGCGGCACCAACGCGGGGAACTCCACGCTCTTCACCAACTGCATCGCCCCCAACGGCGACACGCTCCCCGCCACCGGGGGCTGCCCGTCGCTCGGTCACGGCACCGGGTCGCTCCTGTTGCCTGACGACCGCGCGGCGCTCTCCAGCGGCGGCGCGCCGACCTCGTACCGCGGCGGCCTCGGCGACGTGCAGTTCGGCCTCGCCTGGGCCATCTTGAACAACCGCAAAGACGACACCAAGCCGACCTGGACAGTGGCGCTCGACTACCACGCCCCTACCGCTCAGCCGATGAACTTCAAGCCGGCCGGGTCGACCACCTACACCTTTGGCCCTGACGCTCGCGGCAAGATCGGCGAAGGCGTGCACCGCTACGTGTTCTCCACCGCGCTCTCCAAGCGACTGGGCCCCGCCGACCCGTATTTCCAGGTGAAGTACACCCTGCCGTACAAGGGGCCGAGCTTCATCTCCAACTGCGACGTGGCCGACCCCGCGCGCATGGGGTCGCCTCAGAACTGCGGCAAGCTCGGCTGGGAGCGCGACGAGACCGGCATTCGGGTGCCGCACGTCCTCTCCTTCCTCGCGGGCACCGAGCTCATCCCCTACGAGTACCAGGGTGGAAAATCGAAGATCGCCTTCGACTTCCGCGTGTTCATGAACTGGAACTCGGAGGGCCGCACCTTCAACGAGATGTCTGACCTCCTGGGCAAGCTGCTGATGTCGAGCGACTACGCCACCGTGGGCGGCCAGATCGGCTTCTTCGGGTACGCCACCGAGTTCGCCAGCTTGAAGCTGCTCGTCTCGTTCGCGCACAACACCGAGCACTTCCTCACCAACGAGGGCATCGGCAAAGATCTCAACGGCGACGGCGTCATCCAAATCACCGACGCCCCGCAGGAAGTGAACCCCAACCTCGACTGGCGGGTGGACCGCGTGGGGCGCCGGTTCCGCATCGCCGAGACGACCATCTTCAAGGTCAACGTGGTCGCGACGTTCTCGTTCTGAACCGCCTACGCGCGTTCGAGCGACTCCATCACCGACTGACTCTTGAGCGACCGCCCCAGGTGGTGCACCACGAACGCGCCCAGCATTCGGCGGGCCGCCCGCCACTCTCCCGGCTTGAAGGTGCGTGCCTCGCCCCGTTGGAGCGCGTGAAAAGACTCCAGGAGCGACCCATCGAGCGCCACGCCCCCGAACCCCTTCGAGGAGCAGGCGCCGCACACCGTGCCGCCCCGCGCCGCGTCGAACGAGACCCGCGAGCTGAGCAGCCCACCGCACGCCACGCACCGCTCGAACACCGGCCGAAACCCACCCAGTGAGAGGACCTCGAGCTCAAAGGCGACCAGGCGAGCCGCGTTGGCACCCTCCCGGTGGACGCGGCCGAGGTAGTCGGTCAGCGCCAGGTACAGCCCGGTGGCGGCTTCGCGCTCGCGCACCAATTCCCTCACCAACTCCAGCGCGTACATCGCGTGGCTGATGCTCTCCAGCGACTCCCGAATTCCGCCGAAGCCATCCATCACGTCGACGCCTTCCAGGCGCAGGGTCTCGCCGCGGCCTTCCAAGAGCCGCGCCCGGAGTCTCGTGCCCGGCTCAAGGGCCCCCGCGAAGCGCCGCTTGCTCTTGCGCGCTCCCGGGGCGAACGCCGACAACTTGCCGTGCTCGCGGCACAGGAGCGTCACCACCTTGTCGCTCTCGCCGTAGGCCACGGCGCCCAGAATCAGCGCCTCATCCTCGAGGCGCCTCACGGCCGGGGCGCCTCCGCGGGGACAGGCACCACGGGGTGCCGGGGCGGCACGGGTTTGCCCATCGCCACCACGAACAACCACCCCAGCAGCACCACCCCCACCACGGCAGCCGCCAGCATGAGCAGCGCGTTCTTGCGGCGCGCCGCTTCCAGTTCGCTCACCGGCGTCTCCGACGGGGGCGCGGCCTCGGGAATCTCTTCGAAGCGACGCACGGCTTCGTCGGCATCAAGCCCGATGGCTGCCGCGTAGGCGCGAATCTGCTTCACCACGAAGACGCGCTCCGGCAGGCGCTCCGCCACGCCCTCCTCGAGCGACTCGAGGAGCGTGGGTGGAATCTTGGTCGCCTTGACCACGTCCGCGCGAGACAGGCCGCGCATGGAGCGCTGGGCGGTCAGGTACCGACCAAAGTCGGCGAAGTCGCTCACGGCTTGAGCTGCTCCTTAAGCCGCTTGCAGTCCTCTTTGGCCGCCTCGTTGGTCACCTTGCCGAGGCACGCGTCGACGCTGGCCAGCGCCTTGGCGCGGTCGCCCAGCTTGGAGAAGCACGAGCTCTCACGCACGTAGGCGTCGGCCGCTTCGGCGCAGTTGTCGCGGTACTTGGTGAACTGCCGGCAGGCCTCATCGGTGGCCCCGGTCTCAAGGTAGATGATGCCCAGGTTCTTGTAGCCGAGGCAGAACCGGGGGTTCGTGATGATCGCCTGCTTGGTGTAGTTGAGCGCGTCGCGCACTTCGCCCTTCTTGTACTTCGCCCATCCGAGGTTGCTCTGCGCGATGAAGGGCGTGCGGTACAGCATGTCGTTCAACGCCTCTTCGTACATCTTGATCGCCTCGTCGTAGCGCTTCTGGTCGAGCAGGACGTTGCCCCAGTTGGTCCGCGCGTCGGAGAACGTAGGCATCAACTCCAGGGCGCGCTTGTAGTGCTCCGCCGCTTCCTCCAGCCGATTGAAGGACAGGTGCAGCAGCAGGCCCTTGGCGTTCCACGCCTGATACATGTTGGGGTCGAGCTCGATGGCGGCGTTGAACTCTTTGAGCGACTGCTGCGCGTCGGTGGTCTGCGTCTGCACCCCGAGGTCGTAGTGCAGCCCAGCCAGCTCGAGGTCCTTCTCCGTCGGCACGTGGCGACAGCCCAGCGCACACAGCGCCGCCAGCGCGAACGACGCCAGCAGCCGACCGAGCGAGGTGGCGGGCGACTTCTGCACCGGCGCGGCCTGCCCCGCGGGAGGAGCACGGAACTCTTTCTGAAATACGGGGAGCGTCCGAATCATCTCTTCCTGTTCCTCTTCCGGGCGGGCGTGGAAGTTCATGTTGTCCATCATGAAGCCCATGGACTCGACGAAGGCGATCGCATCGGCTTCCTCGGCGGGAATTTGATCGTCCGTGAGCGCACGGTTCTTCGGGAGGTAGACCGCCGCTTCGTAACTCTCCGGCAGGTACAGGTGCACGAACACCGCACAGCCAGCCTGTCCCCGAAGCACGGCGATGGTGGCCGTGGCCGGCCCCGCCCGCCGCCCGGGAATGGCCAGGTGCGGCTGGTTGATGGACTGGAGGAGCGCGATCACCTGCGCTCGAGAAACCGGCAACCCTTTGAGGCGCTCGTCGATGGTGAACATGGCCGCCTCGTCAACGAACGTTGATCGTGAACTGCTTGGTCTCGCTGTCGATGTTCGCGGCGCTGCGCTCGTAGCGCACCAGCGGCGCGTCAATCGTCACCCGGTCGCTCGCCACGGACCCTTCGCCCAGAATGACGCGGAACACATGCTCGGCCGAGGTGCTCTTTCGAATGCCGTTGGGCGACAGCTTGCTCGCCACCAGCAGCACGTCGTTCTTGCCGGGGCTCAAGTATTGCGTGACTTCATTCAGGTACTGCGCGTCGCCGTTCTTCAAGCGAACGACCCACTTGGCGTTGATGTACACGTCGATGTCGTAGTCGGTCATGCCGGCCGCGGTCTGCGTCGTGACCAGGTAGTACTTCTTGGTCGGCACGGGGCTGCCCGCGAGCACGCGCGGCGCCTCTTTGGGGCCGTTGGGGTCAATCTGCTTCACCTGATACCCCGGGGCTTCGATGCGAATGTTCCCCTCAGGGTCGATGCGGACGGTCGCCTTCTCAAACGTCTGGTTGGTGACGCCGTCGATCTTCACGCCGTTCAAATACACCGAACCGGCGAACGCATTCGCAGCCACGCACCACAGCAACGCGCTCAACATCTGTCGCATCTTGGCTCCCGGGTTGTTCGATTCGTTCGACGGACCCGAGGGGATTTATCATCATTTGCCCTCGTGAAGTTCGCACATTTCAAGTGCAAAGCCGGTGGCCCTCACCTATCGACAGCCCCATGAGCGACTCCCCTCTCGGCTTCTTCGGGCGCCTGGGCCTCGCCTGGCGCGTCCTCCTTTCGGGCCCCGGCGCCATCGGTCAACCCTCGGCCCCCCCCCACCCGGCCCGCCCCCCGCCCGGCCCCGGCCCCCCCCAAAGAAGACCCGACCCGCGGTGCGCTGGTGCTCCTCGCCGCGCTTCAGCGTGAAGGGCGACTGGTCGACTTCGTCCAGGACGACATCACCAGCTACCCCGACGCTGACATCGGCGCGGCGGCGCGCACGGTGCACGCGGGGGTGAAGAAGGTGCTCGAGGCCCACTTCCCGCTCGCCCACGCGGTGGACGCCGCCGACGGCGCCCCCATGACGGTGCCGGTCGGCTTCGACAACACCCGCATCCGGCTCGTCGGAAACGTGGGCAACCAGGGCCCGTGGAAGGGCACCGTGGCGCACCACGGCTGGGTCGTCTCCAAATGCTCTCTGCCCATTCCCTCGGCGGCGGTCGACGCCGCCGTCATCGCACCCGCGGAGGTTGAGCTCCCATGAAACCCGCGCGCTATTCCATCGGTATCGACCTCGGCACCACCCACTCCGCCCTCTCCTGGCTCCCCCTCGAAGCGAAGACGGGCCGCGGCGACGCGCAGGCGGTGCTCCAGGTTCCCCAGCTGCAGTCGTTGGGGACGGTGGCGCCGCAGCCGCTGTTGCCGTCGTTCATGTACCGCCCGGCGGACGCCGAGTTCCCCAAAGGCTCCCTTGCGCTCCCGTGGGACGATGCGCCGACCAGCATCGTGGGTGAGTTCGCCCGCTCGCACGGCACCAAGTCTCCCGGGCGCCTGGTCAGCTCCGCCAAGAGCTGGCTGTGTCACCCGTCGGCCGACCCCCGCTCGAAGCTGCTCCCGTTCGGCGCCACCGAAGGCGTGGACAAGGTGTCTCCGCTCGAAGCGTCTACCGCCTACCTGCGCCACCTGAAGGAGGCGTGGAACGCCGAGTTCGGGAAAGAAGCGCCCATCGGTTCGCAGTCGGTGGTGCTCACGGTGCCGGCGTCGTTCGACGCGACGGCGCGCGACCTCACCCTGGAGGCCGCCGAGAAGGCGGGCCTGAAGAACGTGACCCTGCTCGAAGAACCCCAGGCCGCGCTGTACGCGTGGCTGGAGTCGCAGGGCGAAGAGTTCCGCAAGAAGCTGAAGACTGGAGACGTCATCCTGATCGTCGACGTCGGCGGCGGCACCACCGACCTGTCGCTGGTGGCGGTGACGGAGTCCAAGGGCAACGTCGAGCTGGAGCGCCTGGCGGTCGGCGATCACATTCTCCTCGGTGGCGACAACATGGACCTCGCGCTCGCCTACGCGATGTCCGACAAACTGAAGAAGAACCTCGACGCCTCGCAGCTGGTGGCCCTCACCCACGCCGCCCGCGGGGCCAAAGAGCGGCTGTATACCGACGACAAGCTCGACGAGCTGCCCGTCACCATCGCCGGCAAGGGGTCGTCGCTCATCGGCGGCACGTTGAAGACCACGCTCACCCGCGAGGAGTTGACCGCCGCCATCGAAGACGGCTTCTTCCCCGCCGTGAAGGCCGACGAGGCGCCGGAGAGCGACCGCTCGTCCAGCGGCCTGCTGCAGATGGGGCTCCCCTTCGCGCGCGACGCCGCCATCACCAAGCACCTGGCCGCGTTCCTCACCCGCCAGGCCACCGCGCTCAAGGCCACCTCGCCCGGGCTGGTGAACAAGAAGTCTCTCGTCCACCCGACCGTGGTGCTGTTCAACGGCGGGGTGTTCAAGGCCAAGCCTCTGCAGGACCGCGTGGTGAAGGCGCTCAACTCGC
>CAZFXD010000129.1:0-13046 GCA_964522795.1 uncultured Myxococcaceae bacterium | reverse complement strand
CACCGCCGACTGAGCCGCCACCGGAACCACCGGAGCCGCCGCCGACCGCGCCGCCACCGGAGCCACCGCCGACTGAGCCGCCACCGGAACCACCGGAGCCGCCGCCGACCGCGCCGCCGCCAGAACCACCGGAGCCGCCGCCATTTCCGCCGTCGTTCCCTCCCGGCGAGGAGTCACACGAAGAAAATGCCAGGGCGATTGCGAAAGTGAACGTCAGCAGCGTCTGGCTCGAGCGCGTCATGGGAAGTCTCCGATGTCGAAGGGACGACGACAGGTGAGCCTTATCGCGTTCAACGGCGCCGTTCCAAGAATGAGCTCTCCCCGTGCTTCTCGCCATCGTGTGGTAGAACGCCACGCGGTATGGGGCACCCACTCACGCTGACGGTTTCGCGCGATTCACTCCACGAGTACGTCGACGTTCCTGACCTCTCGGTCGAGATTGAGCCGCCCACGGGGGCAAAGCTGACTCGCGCGCTCACCGCTCGCCCGCTCGTCATCGGCAGCGCGCCGGACGCCGACGTGCTGGTGAAAGACCCGTCGATGAGTCGGCTGCACTGCGAAATTTCGATGCGGCCGGAAGGCGTGGTGATCCGCGACCTCAAGAGCAAGAACGGCACCAGCATTCGCGGCGTGCGCGTGATGGAGGCCGAGCTCACCCCCGGCGAGCCCGCCTCGGTCGGCCGCACCAGCATCACCCTGGTCGCGTCGGGGAAATCCGAGCGCGTTCAACTGTCAGCCGAGATGAAGTTCGGCCAGGCCGTGGGGCAGACCCCGGCGATGCGCCTGATGTTTGAGACGCTGCGGCGGGCGGCCAACGCCGACGTCTCGGTGATGCTGCTCGGCGAGTCGGGGACGGGCAAAGAGGTGCTCGCCCGCGGGCTGCACGAGGAAGGGCCGCGCAAGAAGGAACCGTTCGTGGTGTTCGACTGCAGCGCGGTGGCGCCGACGCTGATCGAGTCCGAGCTGTTCGGCTACACCAAAGGGGCCTTCACCGGCGCGGACAAAGCCCGCGAAGGCCTGCTGGTGGCGGCAAACAAGGGAACCATCTTTCTCGACGAAGTGGGAGAGCTGCCGCTCGAGCTCCAGGCGAAGCTGCTCCGCGCGCTGGAGACGCGCGAAGTGCGGCCGGTGGGCGCCAACGAGTACCAGCGCTTCGACGCGCGGGTGGTGTGCGCGACGCACCGAGACCTCCGCGCGCGAATCGCGGCGGGCAGCTTCAGAGAGGACCTCTATTTCCGTCTCGCGGTGGTGGTGGTGGACATTCCGCCCCTGCGCGAGCGCAAAGACGACATTCCGGTGCTGGTGGAACGATTTCTTCGAGGGCAGACGCCGCCCAAGAGCCTGTCGGACCTGCCGCCCAACGCGATGGAGCTGCTCAAGTCGCATCACTGGCCGGGCAATGTTCGCGAGCTGTGGAACACGGTGACGCGGTTGGTGCTGTTTCCCAACCTGGGCCAGGCGGCGATTCAGAGCTCTGAAGCGGGCCTCAAGCTCTCCGCGGCGCTCGACGCGGTCTCGCACCTGCCGCTCCGGGAAGCGCGGGAGATGATGGTGGAAGAATTCGAGCACGCCTACCTCGTGGAGAAACTGCGACAGCACAACGACAACGTGACGCAGGTGGCCGCGACCATCGGCGTGTCGCGGCAGTTCCTCTACCGACTGCTCAACCGCTACGGACTCCGGGGTGAAGGTGCCGATTCGGGCGCCTGAAATCGGGCCGTATCAGCTCCTGCGCAGCCTCGGCCGCGGTGGCATGGGCGAAGTCTGGGAGGCTGTGCACCGCGACACTCACGCCCGCGTGGCGGTGAAGGTGATGCACCCCAGCGGTGAAGTGTCGCTGGGGGAGCGAAAGAAGTTTCTCGACGAAGCCCGCCTGGGCGAGCTGTTCGCGCACCCCAACCTGGTGCGCGTGGTCGACGTGGGGACGGATGCCTCGGGCGACGTCTACCTGGCGATGGAGCTGCTCGTCGGTCAGCCACTCTCCTCACTGCTCGCGCCGCACATCGGTCGATTGCCGGTCCCCCTGGTGGTGGCGCTGGCGTCGCAGGCGCTGCTGGGGCTCGACGCCATTCACACCCTGAAGGACAAGCAGGGCGCGCACCGCAAGGTGGTGCACCGCGACATCAAGCCATCGAACCTCTTCCTGACCGAGGCCGGGGTTCTCAAGATCATCGACTTCGGCATCGCGGTCGATTTTGGCAGCGACCGCACCCGCACCAAGACCGGGCACATGCGGGGAAGTCTGCCGTACTCATCGCCTGAGCAGGCCAAGGGTGAGTTGGTCGACGTGCAGAGCGACCTGTTCTCACTCGGGCTGGTGGTGCACGAGCTGCTTACGGGGCGCCGGGTGTTCCATCAGGACAACGACGCGGCGGTGATTACCGCGCTGTTGATGTCGCCGATTCCGAACGTGAAGTCGCTGCGTCCGGAAGTTCCGGACGCCCTCGCGACGCTCATCGCGCGCCTCGTGGAACGCGACCGCGAGCGCCGGCCCCGGAGCGCGGCCGATGCGCACGAGGCCCTGCAGGACAGTTCAACCGGGTGGGGCACGGCCGACGTGGCGGCCTGGCTCTCTCGGGTGCCGCGGCATGCGCCGTCGGTGGGGACGCAGAGCCTCGACCGCTCGCGGGCGACCTTGCCTGACAGCGGTGACGGGTGGCGCCCCACCGAGCCGCAGCCGATGTTGCCGGCAGGCGAGCGGTCGCGTCGCAAGAAGTGGATGGCCGCGACCGTTGGCGTCGCGCTGGGCGGCGTCGGCGCGGGTGCCGTGCTGTGGTCGTTCCCTCCGGAGCGTTCGCAGTCTGAGTTCCGCGGCGTGGTCGATGCTGGCGCGGTGACGGTCGTGCCCCAGGCGCCGGTTGATGCCGGCCCGGCCGTGCCGGTGGAAGCTGCGCCAGAGACGGTGGTGGACGCGGGGGCTCCCAAGCAGACCAGGACTCCAAAAAAGCCTGGCGGGCGCGGCTTCATCACCGTCGATGCCCAGCCCACGTACGGGCACGTGTTCGTCGATGGCAAAGACATCGGCCCCACGCCGGTCTACCGCCACGTGCTGCCCGCCGGGTCACACGTGGTGGAAGTGGTTCGAGATGACGGCGTGAAGAAGCGCCAGTCCGTCAACATCAAGGCGGACGACGAGTCCGCGGTCCGGGTGAACTGGTAGTCGGGGCCGCGCTACTTTCTCGAGAACTGATGCAGGTTTCCGCCGTTCTCGGTGAGCACCCACATCGCGCCGCGCTCGTCGAACGTCAGGCCTTCGATGCGCGAGAACTTCGACCCGTCTGACTTGGTGAGCGGGTAGCTCTGCACGAACGCGCCGATCCACCCCGAGCCCTTCTTCTGGAGGTGCACCTGAACCACGGCCGAACTCTCGTCGGAGGCGATGAACAAGTCGCCAGTCTTGGGGTCCACCGCGACCGCGGAGAAGTCTTTCACCGCCGCGAGTGTCTTCGCGTCGAGCGCCACCTCGCTCGGCTTGCCCGTCCCGTTGGCGCGCAGAGTGAGCAGTCGCTTGGGGCGGGCTTCCTTCACCGCGAGCAGGAGCGGCTGGTGGGTGGGGCTGAGCGGCCCTGGAACGAAGGCCAGGCCTTCGCAGCCCTTGTTGCCGTCGATCAAGCTCTGAATCACGCGGCTTTCGCCGAAGGCGAAGGAGCCGTCGTTGGGGTTGAACTGAAAACGGAAGAGCTCGCCCGTCGACTCGCGGGCCACGAAGAGGTTCTTTGAGACAGGATCGTACGCGATGCCTTCGAGCGCGCTGCCGTGATCAGGGACCTTGTGCAACTTCGCCTTCGCTACCGCGCCGTTCTTCTCGTCGACCAGAAACACGTGGTCATCGGAATCGCTCACCACCGCGAACCTGCCGCCCGGCAACGCCACCACATCTGACGCTTCGCGCACGCCCACGACGAGCGCTCGACCGGGCGCAAAGCGAACTGGCTGCGCGGGGCTGCGCCGCTGCACGGAAGGCGGAATGCGATGGCCGACGGGCTTGGGCATCGAACGCAGATCAGCACGTTTCGCCGGTGCAGGCGAACCTCCGCTCGCAGGGACTCGCCGGGTGTGACAGCGAGCATTTCTGTCGCGGCGTGAGGGAAGTGACGGCCTTGCTGCGAGACCGATTTCGCCCTGACATGATCTCGTTTGGCCTGGTCTTTCCGCCGATGCCTTTGTCGCTCCGCGGCCTCGACGAAAATCCGGCCGCGACCCGAGACCATCTCAAGGCGAAAGCGGTCTAGGCTTTGGGACATGCGGAATCTCGGTGGGGGCGTCTGCATTTGTCTGGGCGCGTTGTTTTCGATGTGGCTGTGTGCGTGTTCGTTCAGTTCGGGCGTCGACAACCCGAACGCCTTCATCACCTGCAAGCGCGCCAGTGAGTGCCCGCAAGGGTACGCCTGCCGATTGGAGGTCGGCCGCTGCCTTCGGCTGGACGCCACCGACTACATGCCCCCCTCGGTGCAGAGCCCCGTGGTGCAGCCGGCCCGCATTCGTCGAGACGGCGCGAGCCACATCACCTTCACCGCCAGCGAACCGCTCCTCGAGACGCCGAAACTCCAGGTGCGCTCCGGTGCCATCTCGCGCGACCTGCCCATGGAGGTGGTGTCGCAGGGCGAGACGCCGCAATTCTCCGTTCTCCTGCAACCCGAGCCCGGCGACGTGGAGGGGGTGTACGAGCTACGCGTTGACCTGACCGACGCCTCGGGCAACGTGCTCAAGGCGGCGCTGGTGGGCGCGGTGACGTTCGACTTCACGCCCCCCACGGCGACGGTGGCGGAACTGACGCCGGCGCCCGTGGGCAACCTCACGACGGTGCGCGCCACCGACACGCTCCTCGTGCGACTCCAGGCGAGTGAGCCCGTGCAGTCGTCCACCATGCGCCTGGTGGGGAGGAACCCGGCGTGCAGCGCGTTTGATGAGCCGCTGGAGTTGGTCAGCAACGCCAACGGCTACCTCGACTTCCGCCACGCCGGGCCCGCGGGTCCCGATGGGTGCGCGCTGCAGTTGGTGTTGAAAGGGCTGACCGACCTCGCGGGCAACGACACCGCCGACCTGGTGTTCGACACACGCTACCGCGTCGACGGCGTGGGCCCGGCGGTTCGCCAGTTGAAGACGTGGCGGCCCGACGGCGGCGCGGCGACTGAGTTCAGCCGGCAGCCCGGGTTCTCCACCATGGTGGTGACGTTCGAGGTGGATGAGAGCGCCGCGCGAGTCGAGGCCCACCTCGGCGCCGGGCTGATGAGCGGCTGCACCACCGTGGAGCAGGCCTGTGCCCCGGCCGACGCGGGCTCACGCCTGTGTCGGTGCACCACGACCTTCACCGCGGCCACGGCCGAGCCGGAAGGTCCGCTCGCCCTCGCCGTGACGACCGAGGACTCAGCCCACAACTTCGTCACCGCCTCGACGCTGGTCACGCTCGACTACACGCCGCCCACGCCCGCTGGTCGCGCTGAGCTCACCTTCATTCCGCTGGCCGGCAACCCACTCTCGGCGGACCTGGTGCAGGCCCTGGGACCCAAGAGCAGCGTGACGCTCTTTCTGGTGATGAGCGAACCCACCGTGGCCGTGCCCTCCTTGCAGCACCCCACGGTGGCGTTTGACCCCGGGGTGGCCGCGGGCGGCGCCGGGTTCTTCTACAGCTCGAGCGTGGTGCAGCCGAACCAGGTCGACGGGTGCGCTCCGCTCACCGTCACCGCCGCGGACCGGGTGGGAAATCAGGCCACCTCGTCCGTAATGCTCTCCTCGTCGCCGTGCGGGCTTCGCAGCGACTGGAACACGCCGGCGCTCCCCGATGTGAAGACGCTGGGGCGCATCAGATTGTCGCGCGTGCCGTGGGGCGCGAGGTCGACCAACTTTCAGCCCGCCAGTTGGATTGATGGCACCCCGGGGAGCGTGAGCAACGACGGCTACGTGGAGATTCTCCACCCGGTGACACTGCAGGTGATGGCAGCGCAGCGGGTCGATGCCGGGCTGGGGTTCGGGCCGCTGCCCGTGCCCGTCGATGTCATCGGAGCGCTGGTTCGCCTGGTGGACTTCGCGGGGAACGCCACCGCGCCGACGCGCGTGCTGGACCACACGCTGACGTACACCAACGGCCCGTTCGACGCGGGTCAACCGCTGGGCGAGCTGATGATGACGCCGGACGAGGCTGAACCGGTGACGACGGGCTCGCAGCGCTGGGTGTTTGACTCCGATTCCGGCGTGGCGCTGGCGGGGACGTACGCCTTCACCGACACGACCCCGCAGTACGACCAGTTCGGGCTGACGCTGCCCGGCGAGTCGTTCTCGCGCATCGCCTTCGCGCCGTTGGAAGGCGCGCCGTTGGGGTACCCCGGTTACCTCTGTCAGAACCCCTTCATCGCCGGGGGGACCTGCTCATCTGCTGACGGCTACGGCGTGCTGCGCACGAACGGAACTCCGCGCACCAACCCGCTGGTGACTCCGGCCACGGTCAACGCAGGACCGCTGGAGGCGAATACGTTTGAGCTCGTCGGCGGGACCACCTTCGGAACGAACCTGCTGCTGGTGGAGACTTCCCTGGTGGGGCCGCGATATCGCTTGCTCAACTACGCCACGGGGAAAGCGACCGTGCAAATGGGCATCGACGCCGGGCCAGGACTCAATCGAGCCATGAGCTCGCTCTTCGATCCGGTGCGCGCCCGGGCGGTCATCGTGGCGCGAGGTGGAACGTGGACCATCGAGCGCGACGGCGGGGTGCAGGTGATTGAGGTCGCCGACCCCATGCTGGGGCCCCACATGCGAATCGTCGACGGAGGGCTGGCGCCTGAGCAGGCCGCGGCCCTCGCGTACCTGTCGGGCACAGGCCAGTACCTCCTCGTCAACACGCGGCCAGACCCGACCAGCACCGGCTTCAAGCCCGCGGTGGGCTTCGACACGTGGATTTCTCCGTCGCTCCCCAGCAGCGCTGTGTGGTCTCGCGTCGACGGCGGGTCGGTCTCGATTGCCATTCCGTCCGGGGTCAACACGCGGCCCTGTCTGGTGGAAGACGCGGTTCGCGGCGGGCTGCTGCTGATGCTTCCCGGGGGGACGACCTTCGAATGGACCGGCTCAGCCTGGGTTCGTCGGTACCCCAGCCTTCCGGTGGTGTCGGCGTGCAGCGCAGTTTCGATGCCGGATCAGACGCTCGTGATGGGCGATGTCTACGGGCCCGCCGTGCTCAACCCGCAGGTCTTCGCCGCGATGGGCTCAGTGGCGATGCACTCTTCGTCGCCGAAGTTCCGGGTCAACCTCTCGAGCAGCAACATCGCCAAGCAACTCCCCGCCGCGACCCAGGTTCGCGTGATGGGAGAGCTGGGGGCGACGTCGTTTCAAGATCAGCTCGATGGCGGGTGGTCGCCGGTGACGGGGGGCGTACTCTCCGGCACCGTGGGCAATTCGTTCTTCTCGGTGACGGCGCCCGACGCGGGACCGCAGAACACCCGGGTGGTGCAGGTCGCCCTCGACGGCGGCATGTCGGGCACGTCGCTCGGCGTGAACTTCGCTCCGTTGGGCACCAACGGTCGAGGGCAGGCGCAGCTGCGCGTGAACTACGTGCAGATCGACGTGGACTACCGGGTGAAGACCGACGGCGGTCTGTGAGTTCGCGCTGACGTCGTTGTCGCGTACGCTCGGGCCGGTGAACGACGCCGGACCAGGCGAGACGTTGCGGGCGCTGATTCTCGATTTGGGAAACGTGCTCGTGTTTCACGACAACGAGCTGCTCTTCTCGAACTTCGCCTGCGCGTTCTCCACCGACTTGGCCACGGTGCGCAGGCAGCTCGACGAGGAACTGTTCGCGCGGGTGAACAGGGGACAACTTCCCGGCGACACGCTGCGGCTCGCCATCCAGGAGCGATTGGGAACGACGCTGTCCCAGGCGGCGTTCGAAGAGGTGTGGAGCTCTCACTTCACGCTCAACCAACCGATGATTGACGCGGTCAGCTCGCTGGTGGGCCGCGTGAAGTTGGTGTTGTTGTCGAACACGCACGACCTTCACATCAAAGGGCTGCGCCCGCGCGTGCCGCTGCTGGAGCGATTTGACGGCCTGGTGCTCAGCTACGCCGAAGGGTTGATCAAACCGGAGCGCGAGATTTATCGGCGCGCAATTTCCGTGGCCGGCGTCCCGCCTGATTCATGCCTCTTCTTCGACGACATCGCGGCGTACGTCGACGGAGCACAGGCCGCCGGCTTGCCTGCACGCCAATTTGTTGACGTGACCGGGTTTTGGGCAGTGCTGTCCGAAAAAAAGTTCCCCTCGCAGAAATCGCGCTGAGGCCCGAAAAATCGGCCTCAGATCGATTTCCGCCGATCGCAAATAAATCCCGTTGTTTCAATGGGTTGCGGCGGCAGATCGCCTGACGTACCCTGCGCCGGCCAAAAAGGAGACAGGCCGCTACAGGTCTGTACTCTTCCCTCGGTTTCGTCTGTTTTTTCTGGAGGCTGCAAGAGCGCACGCATGGAAAGCCCGGAAGCCCTGCTCAAGAGCGCGCTGGAAAAAATCGTCTATTTCGAGGCGAGGTCTCAGCAGCTGTCTCAGGACCTCGCCGGAGCGAACGACGAACTGACGCGGCTGCGCCACGAATCGGCGCAGGCTTCGCAGCGTGAGATTGATCTCCGCCGGCTGCTCGCCGAGCTGGAAGTGCGGCTGTCGCGGGCGGGCTCCGAGCGCGAAGAGATGGCGCGCACGGTCGAAGCGCTGCGCCGCGAGCGCACCGAGCTCATCGGAAAGATTCTCGAGGCCTCGAAGCTCCACGGCCTTGATCAGCCCACGCCTGCCGAGACGTTCGACCTGGCCCAGTTCATCGCTGAGCTTCGAAGCGAAGTGATGGCCAAGCGGGGCACTGTCACCGCTGAGCCCCCGCTGCCACCGACCGACGCCATTCCGCTGCCGGGCGTTGACCCGGTGGCCGAATCGAAGGTCGCGCAGACCGCCACCGCGTACAAGACGTCGGGCCGTTTGAACGTCAGCGCCACCGACGTCTCCACCCTGGAGCGCGCCTTTCCGTTCCCCGGCCGAACCGAAGAGACACTCTTCGGCTTCTCGGTGCGAGAGCTGCAGGCGCCTGACGCCTCGGCGCGCATTCGCGCGGCCGACCGGTTGAAGGCGCTGGGGCACCCGGCCGCAGCCCCCGCGCTCGCCACCGCGCTCCACAGTGAGAGCGACCCCAAGGTGCTGGTGGCACTCCTCGGGGCGTTCACCCACTTCGCCAAAGCCGAAGGCGTCGCGGTGGTGGAGCCGCTGCTCACCTCTCCGTCACCCGACGTGCGGGTCTGTTCCCTGAAGGCGCTCCTCGCGATGGACGCGCCGCGCGCCGGCGCCCAGGTGGCGCAGGCCATCAAGGACCCGGACCCCAAGGTTCGTCGCCGCGCGTCGATGCTGGCGCTGTCTCTGTCGGGCCCGGCGGCCCTCGACCTGGGCGAGTCGGCGGTGAAAGACGCCGACAGCGACGTGCGCGCGTTGGCCGCGTTGGTGCTGGGCGCGAGCGGTGCAGAGAAGGGCCGCGCGCTGTTGTTTGAAGCGCTCAAAGACAACGAGCTCAAGGTTCGCAAGGCGGCGGCGCAGGCCCTGGCCCGCATGCTCGGTCAGCGGGTCGACTACGTGGTGGCGATGGAGGAATCGCAGCGGCGCCGCGAAGTGCGTCGGCTCGCCACGCTCCCGTACCGTCCCATCGTGGCCAACATCAAAGCGGTGCTCGCCGACGGCAAGCCGCAGGCGCGCGTGTCCGTGGCGGTGGTCGACGAAGTGCAGGCGGCCCAGGTGACGCAGAAGATCATCAGCGAAGCGCTGTGCACGCGCGTGTTGTCGGACCTGCGCGCGGCCATTCGCGGACGCACGTTGGAGACGTTGGCGCAGGGCATCAATGAAGCCGAAGAAGACACCGCGAGAGCGTGCGCAGTGCTCGAATCGCGCGGTCACGTCGTTCGACGTGGGGCGAAGTATTTCGTGGCTTAGGGGACGGCGCGCATGGAACCAGTGTTCTACGACGTGAAAGACACGACGGCGATGCTGGGGGTGACCCAGAAGGTGTTGTTCTCGGCCCTCCGCCGCACCAAGTACACGCCGGAAGATGTGTGGGACTTGCGCAAGAAGCTCCGCAAGAAGCCCCGCGCGGTCGGCAACCGCAAGCAGCTCTTCCTCAACTTCAAGGGCGGCACGGGGAAGACCTCGCTCTCCACGTCGTACGCGTGGCGGCTGGGCGAAATGGGCTACCAGGTGTTGGTGGTGGACCTCGACTCGCAGGGCCACGCCACCAAGTGCCTCGGGTACGAAGGTGAAGACTTTCCGCGCACCCTGCTCGACGTGCTGGTGAAGAAGGCGCCGGTGGCGGACGTGATTCAGAAGTCCCGCCTGCCCAACCTGGACTTCATTCCCTCGAACCTGTCGATGAGCGCGGTGGACCTGGCGCTGATGCCCATGGCCGGCCGCGAGTTCAAGCTGAAGAACGCGATGAAGGAAATCGAAGCCAACTACGACTTCATCATCTTCGACGCGCCGCCGTCGTTCGGCCTGCTCAACCTGAACGCGCTGATGGCCGTCGATGACCTCATCGTCCCGGTGCTGGCCGACTTCCTCTCCTTCCACGGGCTCAAGCTCTTGTTCGAGACCGTGCAGCAGCTCGAAGAGGACCTGTCGCACAACCTGGCGCACGTCTTCATCGTGGTGAACGCGTTCAACCAGAGCTTCAAGTTGGCGAAGGAGGCGATTGGTGCGCTTCGCCAGCACTACCCCGAGTACCTCGTTTCGACCGTGGTCCGTCAGTGCACGAAGTTCGCGCACGCCTCGAGCGAAGGCCGGCCGATTTTCCTCGCCGACCGCCACAGCAAAGGCGCCGTCGATATTCAGGCCCTGATTGACGAAGTTTTGCAGCGAATTGTGACGACTCAGCCCCAGGCGAAGAGCGCCTGAACCTTCGGAGGCATCTCGTATGAAAAAGGCATTTGATCAGAACGTCTCTCGCGCCAAGCCCCGCCTGCGTCTGGGCGCCTTCAACGGCGAAACGGTGGTGGAACAAGCGCCGGCCGAAGGCATGACGCAGGAAGCGGTGGAGGCGATCGCCGCGACGGTGTCGCAGGAGCCGGTGATTCCGAACCTGGCCAGCGCCATTCGCACCCGCGCCAACGTACAGAAGGCCCCCAAGGTGCCGGCCACGGTGGCGTTGAAGCGCGCGCTCGAAGCTGCGCCCGCGGTTGAGACTCACGTCGCGCCCCCGCCCGCGGCTCCCGCCCAGGCGGAATTCCAGGCCGCGGCGTTCGCGCCGCCCGTGCCTTCGGCGCCGTCGCCCAAGCCGTTCGCACGCTTTGAGGCGCCGGCCCCGGTGGCCTTCACCGAGCCTCCGCCTGCGGTGGTCGAAGTGCAGACGGCCCCCCCTGCGGCGCCGGAAGCGCCGGTGGAAGACCCGGCGTTTCGCCGCGAGCGTTTGAAAGAGCGACTGTCGGCCGTGCGGCAGAACCCGCGCCCTGAGCCTTTGCCCGAGACCGTGGCCGAGGCCGGCGTGATGGCGGTGGAGCGCATCTCGGCGCTGCAGACTGAGCTGTCCAAGGTGCGCGCGTTGAACCTCACCCTCACCCAGGACCTGGAAGCCTCGCGGCGACAGGCGGAGCTGGCGACCGAAGAAGCGCGCGTGCGAATGGACGAAGCGCGCCGGCTCTCGGGCGAGATGGAAGGCCGCGCCAAGCTGCTCGCCGAGCTGGAAAAGGAACTGTCCAACCTCGAAGGTGAGCGCGACGAGGCTCTGCTCAAGCTGCAGGAGACGCGCGCTGCGCTCGAGCAGGGTGAGAACGACAAGGTGGCGCTGCAGGCGGAGATCGTCCAGCGCGACGTCGCGCTCAAAGAGAGCCTGGAAGAAGAAGAGCGCCTCGCCACCGATTTGGAGACGGCCCACCAGAACGCGAGCAACCTGCGCAAGGCGGCCGACGCGCTTCGTCAGGAGCGCGACACGCTTTCTCGGCAGGTGGCGGACCTGACCAAAGAGCGCGCCGAGCTGCTCGAGGCGCGTCGCGCGCTGGAAGCGGTGCATCGCGCCCTGGCGCACGCGGTCTCGCGCTAGCGAACGAGGCTGAACGACGGCGCCTCGCCGCGAGTTGGCTCAGTCAGAGCGCTCTCGGGGCGTTCGCGCTGACCCGCTCTGTGGACGGTCGGAGCTGGCGTCTCCGTCGCTGGTCGTTCCTGACGTTCGTGCTCTGCGCTGCGCGCGCTCCCGCTTCCGCAGCGTCTTGAACTGCGCGGCGGCTTTGAGGCCGACGCAGGATGGCGTACCGCGACCGTTCAGGCTCTGAAAGATCCACAGGGCATCTCGCTCACCGCAACTCACGGAGAGCGATGCGCCGGAGATGAATTCGACACCGACAATCGAAAAAAGCCCGCGTTTGCTATCGGCGGTCCAGACCCAGATGGGCTCTGGCGCTCGTTCCGTCAAAAGGAAGCGTACGCGCGCGCGAACCGTCCGGGATGGAAGCAATCCCGAGCCGCGACCCCACCAGAACAGAACTGCCGCCAGGATGATGGGGATCGCCGTGACGACCGCCGCGATGGGAGCCAGCTTCGGCGCGGGCTCGGTCAGCACCGTCCACCAGCCGAGTACTGGCAACGCGCAACTGGCAGCAACGATTGGTCCAAAACATGAGACGAACATGGCGATGGAGCGAGCCGTCAGCGTGTCGAACTCCGCGGGCGTGAGACTCTCATGCGTCCGGCGCACGGGGCGGAGTTCCATCAGGAGTCCAATGGTGACCGGCGCGACGAACTGGATTCCCAACAACGCCAGGAGCCAGACCTCCACCGCGCTCACCATACGATTCCTCCTGCACCACCGCTCACGCGACGGTCTGCCAAGCGTACCCGGTAGGAACAGGGAACCACCAATTCCCCGGGATTGGGCGGTGCTGACAGTCCCACGCGAATGGCGCAACTCCCATGCACGCTCTCTACTGCGCGGCCGAGTTGGACTCGGAGCACGCCTACCCCGACGAGTGCCCCGACGAGTGCCAGACACCTTCGCGTGACACCTTCGCGTCAGAGAAGCGCCTTCTTAACTCGTGAGAGGCACGCGCATTGC
>CAZFXD010000128.1:0-13130 GCA_964522795.1 uncultured Myxococcaceae bacterium | reverse complement strand
GGTAGAGTGTCCCTTGGCGAGCCTGTGTGATGCTGCTGGCCATGCAGGCCTCAATGTACAAGTACACCCAAGAGCTCGAGCTCACCGGCAAGGTGGTGGAGAAGGCCACTTCGGGTCTCAAGGACACGCTGAAGACGCAGGTGTAGCAGCGCGTCGCAGCCTGTTGTGCGAACGAGCGACCCTCCGTTTGGGTCGCTCTTTTCGTTTCTCGTAGTAACCTTCGCAGTCGAATGAACCCACGCTTCGCAGTCCTGTTGCGTTGCACGGCGCTCTTTCTTCTGAGCGGGTGCACCGTCGAGTTGCAGCACGATCTCGCGGAAGACGACGCGAACGACATCTACGTGCTGTTGCAGCACCGCGGCATCGACGTGAAGAAGGCCAAGGATCCCGAGAGCGGCAACGAGCCCCGGTACATCATCGCCGTGGCCAAGGCCGACGTGGCCGACGCCGCGCAGGCGCTCCGCGAGTACGCGCTCCCGCGGCCGCGCGCCGACGGGCTGTCGGTGTTCAAGAAGAACAAGGGGCTCATTCCCACCGCGACGGAAGAGCGGGCCATGTTCATCGAAGCGCTGGCGGGCGAAGTGTCGAATTCGCTCAACCGGATTGGTGGCGTGCTGGAAGCGCGCACCATCGTGATGATTCCTGAAGTGAACGACCTCACCCAGCCCGAGAAGAAGCCCAAGCCGTCGGCGTCGGTCTTCATCAAGTACCGCCCGGTCTCCATCGCCCCCGGCGAGGAGAAGCTGCCGATTGAAGAGAAGCAGGTGAAGGAGTTCGTGGCCAAGTCGGTGCCCGAGATGACGCCCGATCAGGTGACGGTGCTCTTCACCAAGCAGCTCGACTCGTCGAAGGAGTACGGCGAGCGCCAGCAGATCGTGCTCGGGCTCACCATGACCCAGGCCTCGGCGGACAAGTTCAAGCTGATGGTGGGTGGAGCGGCGCTGCTGATTCTGCTCATGGCGGCGTTCGCGGTGTTTGCCTTCGTCCGCTGGCAGCAGGCGTCAGCGCAGGCGGCCTCGGAATAGCGTTCGCCAACGCGCGAAGGGCGGAGCCACCCGGTGGAACAGTATTTCGCAGCCCTCACCAAGCGTCAGACGATGCTCTTGCTGACGTCCGTGACGTTCGGCGGCAACGAGGTTTCGTCAGCGTTCGACATGCTCCCGGACGAGGAGGCTGAGCTCCTCCGTCACCGGGCGCAGGCGATGCTGGAGATTCCCCGCGAGAAGCGGCTGCCGATGGTGGTGCAGGAGTTGAAGCGCCTGGTCACCGAGCGGCGGCGGGTGTTGGCCGCGGCGGAACCCCGGCGCCTGGCCACGGCGCTCGAAGGGGAGCGACGCACGCTGCAGGAGGTGGTGCTGCGCGCGTTGCCCTCGAACCTTGCCGACGCCGTGCGCGCCGAGCTGGGCGAGAAACCGGTGAAGTTGGTGCGGGAGATTCGACCCGACGTGCTGGCCATCGTGCGCTGGAAGCTGGAAGAGAAGCTCAACCGACAGCCGACGCGCGCCGCCTTCGCCTTCTCGGACATTCTCCTCATCAAGCAGCGGGAGCTGCTCAGCATCTGCGACCGCATGGGCGCGCGCGTGTTGGCGACGGCGGTGGCGGGGCTCAGCCCCGAAGCGCAAGACCGGTTCTTCAGCGCGCTCCCGCCTGATCAGCGCAGCCTGGCGTTGCGCGCAGCCGACGCGGGACGTTCGATGAAGCTGCCGCCCAATGACGCGGTGGCGGTGATGAAGATGTACGGCGCGCTGGACGAACCTTCGCGCGGGCTGCGCAGCGCCGGCATGCAGCGAATCGTCCGCGCCTGCCTGGCCGAGGGCTCCGACGTGGCCGAGCGGCTCGCGTCGCGGCACCCCGGGCTGGTGGCGGACCTGGTGGTGAAGTGGCACCAGGACGAGAAGAACAAGCCGCGCAAGGGCGACGGGGGCCGCGGCGACATCGTGGAGCAGCTGGAGCGGCTGGCGCAGCGCGGGGTGATCGATCGCCCGATGCGGCTGTTGCCGCCGCCGGCGCGACCGAAGCTGAAGCCCCCGGAAGCGCCGGCCAAGACGTCGAAGAAACAGAGCCGGCCGCTGCTGGGTGGCGCGGTGATGTCCCCCAAACCCAACCCAAGGCCGCAGGAGCGCGCGGCGCCCCGGGGCGGCGAGAAGGAGCGGGTGGGCGACGTGATGGCGAGACGCGCGGCGCGGCAGGCCGGGGCGATGCGGGACACGGCGGCCATTCGCCGGCACGTGGAGCGACCGCCGCTGGACCCGCGAATCGGCACTGTGTCCAAGGACGAGCCGAGCAACAGCCAGCGACAGAGTGGAACAGCCACCCCCATCGTGCGCGCCAAACCCCTGCAACAAGGCCTTCCCAAACTGAAACCGGCGCTGAAGCGGTCGCCCACGCTGTCTGAGGCCAACATTCCGCGCTCGAAGAAGCCGCCGGGTGGCGGCGGCGGCCGCAAAGAGTAGAATTCTGGCATCACCCACGAGGCCTTCGACCTGTGAGCGGAAAAGTCATCAAGAGCGTCGCGCCCGAAGCGGGCGAGAAGCGATCGCCTCCGCGAGGCGCGGTCGTCAACGCCGAAGAATTCGACGCCCGGCAGGGGGCTCGCGGCATCATCGACGAGGCCAACCGCAAGGCGCAGGAGATCATCGAGTCGGCTCAGGCGGCAAAAGAGGCGGCGGTCTTCAAAGCCAGGCAAGACGCGCGCGCCGAAGTGCTGGCCCAGTCGAGCACGGAGATCGCGAAAGCAAAGATGCAGGCCGGCCAGGTGTTGGCGGCAGCCACCAACGACATTCTCGAGCTCGCGCAGTCAGTGGCCGCGAAGATCATCGGCCGCGATCTGCAGCGAGATCCGGCGGTGCTGCTGGAGATCTGCGCCAACGCGATCGAGAACGTGCGCACGGCCAAAGCGATGGTGCTGCGCGTGCACCCCAACGACGGCGCGTTGCTGCGCGAACAGCGTCCGAAGTTGATGGAGCTGCTCGGCCGGACCCTCGACATCGCCATTCGAGACGACGCCGACGTGGAGCCGGGCGGGTGCGTCATTCAAACCGAGTTCGGCACGGTGGATGGACAGCTCAAGACCCAGTTCGAGATGTTGAAGACCGTGCTGACGCCGGACGCGATCAAAAAAGACGGTTCTCGCTAGAGGCATCTTTTGGCCATCGACCTGCAACGCTATCGCGCGCTGGTGAAGGACTCGCAGCTCGTGCGCGTGCGTGGCCGCGTGACGGAGCTCACAGGGCTGGTGGTCAAAGCCGCCGTCCCCAACGTTCGCGTGGGCGAGCTCTGCTACATCCGCGGCAAGACGGGCCACACGCTCAAGGCAGAGGTCGTCGGGTTTCAGGGCGAAGAGGTGATGCTGATGCCTCTGGGCGAACTGAAGGGCATCGGCCCGGACAGCGAGGTCATTCCCACCGGCGCGCCGCTGATGATCAAGGTGGGCGACGGCCTGTTGGGACGCGTGCTCAACGGCCTGGGCGAGCCCATCGACGGCAAGCCGCTCCCTGAAGGCCTGATCGAGTGGAGCGTCGATCGCGAGACGCCCGATCCGTTCACGCGTCAGCGCATCACCAAGCCGCTCACGGTGGGGGTGCGGTGCATCGACGGGTTGCTCACCATCGGTGAAGGGCAGCGCATCGGCCTGTTCGCCGGCTCCGGTGTCGGTAAGTCGACCCTGATGGGCCAGATTGCCCGCAACACCTCGGCCGAGCTGAACGTGATCGCGCTCGTCGGTGAACGTGGCCGTGAAGTGTTGGAGTTCGTCGAAGACTCGCTGGGGGCCGAAGGCTTGAAGCGCTCCGTGGTGGTCTGCGCCACGTCTGATCAGCCGTCTCTCGTTCGTCTCCGCGCGGGGTTCGTGGCCACGGCCATCTCCGAGTACTTCCGCGATCGCGGCGGCAACGTGATGTTCATGCTCGACACGGTGACGCGTCTGGCGCGGGCGCAGCGCGAGGTCGGCCTCGCGGTGGGTGAACCCCCGGCCCGCCAGGGCTACCCGCCGTCGGTGTTCTCGATGCTGCCGCGGCTCCTCGAACGCACCGGCAACTCCGACAAGGGCAAGTGCACGGCCATCTACACGGTGCTCGTCGCAGGCGGCGACATGGAAGAACCGATCGCCGACGAAGTCCGCGGTATTCTCGACGGTCACTACATTCTGAACCGCACGCTGGCGGAGCGAAACCAGTGGCCGGCCATGGACGCCCTGGCCTCCCTGTCTCGTGTGATGAGCCAGATCGTGAGCGACGAGCACCGCGCCGCGGCGGCAAAACTCCGCGAGACATTGGCCACTTACGAGAAGCAGCGTGACCTGATTCTGCTTGGGGCGTACCAGTACGGAACGGACCCGCGAACGGACTACGCCATCGACAAATATGAGGCGATTATCGATTTCCTGAAGCAATCCACGGACTCCAATGTGACGTACGAGGAGACCGTGGAGGCGCTGATCGCGCTCTTTCAGGAGTAGACTTCGGGGTAGCGCTCCATGCCTCCCTATCGCCTCCAGACGCTGCTTGAGATTCGCGAACGCGCTGAGGAAGCGGCGAAGCAGGCGTTCTCCGAGGCGATGATCGCGCTCGCCAAAGAGGTGAAGGAGCAGCAACGCCTCGAGGAAGATCTGGCGCGGCGCAAGGTGGAGCGGAAGGCGAAGGTGCAGGCGTACATGGTGGAGGTGATGTCGCGGGGCGTGGCGGCGCAGGGACTTTCATCGATCAACCGGTTTGAAGAGCGCCTCAAAGACGAAGAGGCCCAGGTCGCGCTGGAGATCGAGAAGCAGAAGGAAGTGGTGAAGGCCGCCGAGCGTACGGTGGAGGAGAAGCGGGTGGCCATGGCCGAGGCCGCGACCGAGAAGAAGGCGATTGAGAAGCACAAGGAAGGCTGGGCGAAGGAAGTGAAGAAGGAGCGCGATATTCGCGAAGACCTCGCCCAGGAAGAGATCGGCAACACGCTGCACCTGGCCCGCGCGAGGAAGCTCAAGTCATGAGCCGGGTCGACGACGATCGCGATGCGGCACGCCTGGCCGAGCGCCAGGCGGAGCTGCGCCGGCTCGAAGACGAGAAGAAGGCCGGGCGCGCGAAGGACTCGGCGTTCTCCCGGCTGGTCGCCAAAGGCAAAGAGGACGGCGACCGTGCGGCGACGCGCCGCGAGGGCGGCAAGGCCACCGGCGCCTCCGAGGAGAAGAAGTCGACGGCCCGGCGGGCGATTGACGCGCTGCTCAAAGACAAGAAGGCCATCGAGGTTCGCGACAGTTCCGAAGAGCCCACGCTGCCGCCTGAGGTGGGCGGGCACCGGGCGGGTGATGAGGCGGCGGTCGAAGGGCAGGGGCGGAACCTGGCCGAGCACGCCAACGAAGCTCGAGACCTGGGCGGGCAGCTGTCGAAGCGGCGCGGGGAGAGCGACGCGTCGAGGCGGGCCGAGGCGAAGGGGCGGTTGGACGACAAGCTCCGCAGAGAAGACGTGGCCGCCTCGCGGAAGGCCGACGGCGACGTGGGCCGGGGCGTCGCGGCAGGCCGCGATGCGGAGCACGCTGAAGGCGCGGCCGGTGCGGCCGAGAAGGGCCTCGAGCACGACCAGGCGGTGCAGGAGAAGGGTGGCGGCAAGGACTCCGGGAGCGGTGGGGGCGGGGCCGGCGCCGGGGGTGGGCCAGGGTTCCGCTTCAACCCGGCGTTGATGGCGCCGGTGCCGATCGCCAAGCAGAAGGACCTGGCGGGGTCCGATCGGTTGCGCCGCATCGCCAACGAGATCGCCCAGAAGATCGTCGAGCGGGTGCGGGTGGGGACCAACGCGCTGGGTCACTCAGAGTTCCAAATCGACCTGCGCAACAACGTGCTCGGTGGATTGTCCGTGAAGGTCTCCGCGCATGGTGGAAAGATTCGCGCGGTGTTCAAAGGCAGCGACAAAGAAGTGATGAAACTGCTCAAGGACGGCGAGGCGTCGTTGAAGGCCGCGCTGGAAGGCCGTGGCCTGACGCTGGAAGACTTCGTGATTGAGGCCAACGCGTGAGCGATCACACGCGCTCGAAACCCGGGCCGGACGAAAAGAAGGGCCGGCGCGAACCTCAGACGGCGCCGGTGTCGCCGGTCGCGCCCGCCGAACGCACGCAGATGATCGATTCGCGCGCGCTCAAGCACCCGCGCGAGTGGGCCCCGTTCAAGTTCTCGGGACTGCGACGCATCTCCCGGCGGCATGCGCGCATGGTGCGCCGGGTCGAGTGGTTGTTTCCCCACGGGGTGGGTGGGGCGCAGGTGGGCGAGACGGTCAAGAAGCGGCTGTCCGACCTGTTCGACGACAAGGTGTCGATCACCGCCGAATCCATTCTGTGCATTCGCACCAGCGACCTGAAGCGGAACGTGTCCGAGCCGACCTTCCTGGGGCTTTTGGGCACGCTGCCCGACGGCAAGAAGGGCCTGGTCGAAGTCGAACTCGCGTTGTCGCACGTGGTGATCGACCTGCTTCTGGGCGGCACCGGTGAAGCGGTGGCGCTCCGCCCGCTCACGGACATCGAAGAAGGCGTGATGACCTACGTGGTCCTCGAGACGCTCAAGGCGGTGGCCCCGACGATGGACCCCGCGCTGCCGCGGCTCCGCCTGGAAGGGGTGGCCCCGAGCGTGGACCACATTCTCCAGGCGATCGACGAGGAAGAGCACCTGGTGGTGGTGCAGTTCAAGCTGGTGGTGGGCGCCCACACCGGGTTTCTGCGCATGTTCCTCCCGGGGTCGATGCTGGAAGCCCTCGACCCACCGGAAGGCGCCCCGCTGCGGCGCGCCCGGCGAAAGAAGGACCTGGCGGCGCACAGCGCCCGGCTGAAGAGCGTGAAGACCATGCTGCGCGCCGAGATTGGCCTGGTGGAGATTCTGGCCAGCGACCTGGCGTCGCTCCGTCACCGCGACGTGGTGATGGTGGAGAACATCTCGGCCCGGCCGGATCTGGGGCAGGGCGGGTCGGCGGTGTTGCGGATTGGCCGGGGACAGTTGGGCCATGTCGACGCGGACATCTCGGTGGCCGACGGCCGCGTGCAAGCCACGGTCAAAGGCGTGGTGATCGACCAGGAGGCGCCGCCCCTGCTTTTCGGTGCCGAAGATGATTCTTCGTTGGCGCAAGAGGACGGCGAAGGCGAGAATGCGGCCGCGATCGACGAGGTGGACAGCGCCACCAACCCCCATCTGGAGGCAAAGCGAGTGTCAGAACCTGCGCAGGCCAACGAAGCGGCTGACTTGTTGAACGACGTGCCGCTGCAGCTCGCCGTGGAGCTGGGGCGGGTGCCGATCACCGCGGAGGAGATCGTGGCGCTCAAGGTGGGGCAGGTGATCGACCTCAATCGCGTCGCCGGCGAGCCGGTGGAATTGTCCGTCAACAGCCGCATCGTGGCGCGAGGCGAGCTCGTCGAAGTCGACGGGAATCTCGGCGTTCGCGTGCTCTCGCTGGTTGGGTGAGATCTCGCGCTTGAATCCGCGCCTCGCGTTCTTCGGGTTGGTCATGACGAGCGTGCTCGCGGCGTCGACCGCGGCCGCGGAAGCGCCGGTGGCGGCTCCCTCGGGGGCGGCGGCCAACGCGGAGGCGCGGGCGCCGGAAGCCGTCAAGCCCGCCGACCCGAAGGCGGAAGCGGCGCTCCCGCCGGCCCCCGAGCCGAGGGCCCCGGACGGCGCGGCCAAGGGCGCGGACCCGAGAGATCCGCTCCCCGATCTGCTGGCGCCGGCACCCGCCGTGGAAGGCAAAGAAGACATCGGCATGGGCTGGGCCCTGTTCAAGACCCTGCTCGTGCTGTGCATCGTGATTCTGTCGGCGTACCTGACCCTGAACTTCGGGCTTCGCCGCCTGATGGGGATCACCACCGGGGCCCAGGCGAATCAGGTGATGTCGGTGGTGGCGCGGGTGCCGGTGGACGCCAAGAAGAGCCTGCTGTTGGTTCGAGCGGCCGGGGAGCACTTCCTGGTGGGCAGCGGCGAGACCGGCCTGTCGTTCCTGGCCAAGCTGGACGGGGCCGAGGTGGAGAAAGCGCTGGCCGCGCAGCCCTCGGGAAGCCTGTCGCCTTTCTTGCAAAAGCTGGTCGCTCGGCGAGGCTCTGAGGTGGCCGCGGCTCCAGCCGCTCCCGTGGACACAGGGGCACCGAAAACGTGAAACGAGCGTTCGCGCGCATGACGTGGGTGGCGGCCGGCCTGGCGTCGAACGTGGTGTGGGCCGCGGGCAAAGCGGCGGCCTCGACGGACTCGGGCGACCTGGTCGGCGGGGGCATCGCCAACCGCCCGCTGATTCTGATCATGGCGCTGGCGGCACTCGGCCTCGTGCCGTTCGTGCTGATGATGGTGACCAGCTTCGTCAAGATCTCGGTGGTGCTCTCCATCGTGCGGTCGGCGCTGGGCACGCAGCAGATTCCCCCCACCCAGGTGATCACGGGCCTGGCGATTATTCTGACCGCCTACATCATGTCCCCGGTGGGGCAGCAGATGTTCCGCGCGGCCGACGCGGCCGGCTTCAAGTCGACCGAGGGGCTGCTCTCGGCCAAGACGGCGGAGCAGATGATTGAAGCGGCGAAGATGGCCAAGGAGCCGCTGCGCGACTTTCTGCTCAAGAAGGTCAGCGCGAAGGACCGAACGCTGTTCTACAGCCTTGCGCTCAAGATGCGGAAGCTGGAGGAGCGCCAGGGCATCACCGAGCGCGACTTCCTCATCGTGGTGCCGGCGTTCGTCGTCTCGGAGCTGAAGGAGGCGTTTCAAATCGGCTTCCTGCTCTTCGTGCCCTTCATCGTGATCGACATGGTGGTGGCCAACATCCTGCTCGCGCTCGGCATGCACATGCTCTCGCCGACGACCATCTCCATGCCCTTTAAGCTGCTGCTCTTCGTGCTCGTCGACGGTTGGTACCTGATCGCGAAGGGCCTGGTCATCGGGTACCTCTAAGGAGGCGCTGTGCATCAACTGACCTACATCACCCAGGAAGCGCTGTTCCTGGTGGTGATCGCCTCAGCGCCCCCGGTGGTGATGAGCCTGGTGATTGGCTTTCTCATCTCGGTCTTCCAGGCCACGACGCAGATTCAAGAGCAGACGCTGACGTTCGCCCCCAAGGTGGTGGTGGTGTTCGGCACGCTGGCGCTCGCGGGCGGGTGGATTGGGGCGCAGTTGCTCCGGTTCACCTTTCACATCTTTGACCGCTTCCCCTCGATGATCGGCGGATGACGCTCCCGGAAATGCTTCAGCAGGTGCGCAGTGAGCTCGGGTTCAAGACCGAGTTCACCGTCGTCATGCTGACGATGGCGCTCCTGTTGGCGCGCATTCTGCCCATGCTGACCTTGACCCCGTTTCTGGGCGGAGACGTGGTGCCCACCGAGGTGAAGATAGGCACCGGCCTCACGTTGGGCCTGGTGATGTACCCGCTGCTGGCGGAGCGCATGAAGTTCATCCCCGTGTCGGCGCTCCCGTTCGTGGGGTTGATGATCAAGGAGCTCTTCATCGGGCTGTGTTTCGCCTTCATTGTGGGCATGGTGTTCGAGGCGGCGCAGGTGGCCGGCACGCTCATCGATGCCATGTCCGGGACGAACCAGGCCCAGATGCTGGTGCCGCAGATCGGCCAGCAGGTCTCGCTCTTCGCTTCGCTCAAGCTCCAGTTGGTGGTGGTGTTGTTCCTCACGCTCAACGGGCACCACCTGGTGATCGCCGCGTTCGCGGAGAGCCTGGAGAAGATTCCCATCGATCAGTTTCCGAAGTTCGGCAGCGGAGTGTGGCCGTTCTTCGACACCATGATTCGGATCTTCGCCGACCTGATCTCGGTGGGCGTGGCCTTCGCCGCGCCGGTGCTCCTCGCCACCTTCCTCACCGATCTCTCGCTGGGCATGGTGAACCGGGTGGCGCCCCAGGTGCAGGTGTTCTTCGTCTCCATGCAGATCAAGCCGCTGGTCACGGTGATGATCATGTTCATCGCGATTCAGGTGATCATGGAGCGGGTGGTCGATGAGTACCAGGGCATGCTTCGCCTCTTTGAACTCGCCGTGCAGAAGCTGTCCTGAGCCGCCATGTCTGAGTCGAGCGGCGAGAAGACGGAAGAACCTACACAAAAGAAGATCGACGACTCTCGCAAGCAGGGTCAGGTCTGGAAGAGCCGCGACCTGTCGGGCGTGGCGGTGTTCCTCGCGGGCATGGGGGCGGTGAAGATCACCTGGGACGCGGCGTCGGCGCAGTTCCGCGACCTGTTCATGTTCACCTTCGAGCACACCGCGCATCCTGAAGAGCTGGAGCGGGCCACCTTTCACGCCATGGAGATGGGGCTGTGGACGGTGTTGGCGGTCTCGGTGCCCATCCTGGCCGCGGCGATGGCGGTGGGGGCGCTGACCGAGTTCATCATGGTGGGGTCGCTCTTCGCGCCGGAAGCCGTGATGCCCAAGCTGGAGAAGCTGGACCCGATTCAGGGCCTGAAGAACATGGTCTCGAAGAAGCAGTTGGTCGAGATGCTGAAGTCGATCTTGAAGATCACCATCACGGGCTACGTGGCCTACCGGGTGACGCGCGACGCGATGCCGTTGGTGGTGGGGACCATTCGAGGCGACGTTCCCAACACCATGGGGGTGATGGGCGAGCTGGTCTTCCGCGTCTGCGTGCGGGTCGGCATTGTCTTCGTGATCTTCGCCGTCTTCGACCTCTGGTTTCAGAAATACACGTACACCAAAGAACTGATGATGACGAAGGACGAGGTGAAGCGGGAGTACAAGGAGTCGGAGGGCGACCCGCACCACAAGGCCAAGCGGCGCGAGATGCACATGGAGATCCTGGAGAGCGCCCAGATGGAGAGCGTGAAGAACGCGGATGTGGTGGTGACCAACCCCGACCACGTGGCGGTGGCGCTTCGGTACGATCAGGAAAAGGACGGGGCTCCGCGGGTGTTGGCCAAGGCACTGGACGACAAGGCGCAGGCGCTCAAGGCCCTGGCGCGAGACCACCAGGTGCCGCTGATGCGCAACGTGCCGCTGGCGCGAGCTCTCTACCGGGTGGACGTGGGCACCGAGATTCCGGAGGGCCTCTACGACGCGGTCGCCGAGGTGTTGAACTTCGTCTACACCGCCAAAAACGCAGAGGTGACGGCGTCGGCCGGGCCACAGACGGGCGCGATCGCCGAAAGGTGATAGCCTTTTCCTCGTGGCGGAAGACACCGAGATCGCGGTCGCGCTCAAGTACGACAAGGAGAAGGACTCCGCGCCCAAGGTCGTGGCCAAGGGCATGCGGGTGAAAGCCGAGAAGATTCGGGAGATCGCCAAGCAGTACAACGTGCCGGTGATGAAGAACGTGGCGCTGGCCAACGCGCTGTTCCGGGTCGACGTGGGGCAAGATGTGCCGGAAGAGTTGTACGACGCGGTCGCTGAGATCTTGAATTTTGTCTACGCGCTCAAAGAGGGCGCCGACGGGACGAAGTAGTTCTGCGCAGGGGTGGAACGCATGGCGAAGATTAATCAGCCGCCTCCGAAAGCACCGCAGTGGCCGTGGGGCACGCCGGCGCAGGTGCGCGAGCGGGTGGTCGACGCGAAGGCGCTCGATCGCAAGCGCAAGGCCGGGAAGAAGGGCGACCCGAAGAACCCGGCCCTGGCGTCAGCCGAGTTGATGGAGTCGATCGGCGCGCCTCACTCCGCCGATGAGCTGCGCCTGCCGCTGCCCCCGATGCCACAGGGGCACGACGCCGATCTGGCCGGGTTTCAGGAGCGGCCCTTCCTCAACGAAGCCGCCGCCCGCGCTGAGGAGAGCGCCCTGGAGAAGCTGGAGCGCGCGCTGGACAAGGTGCGCGCCGCGCCCGATCGCGCGGATCGTCTGAAGACGCTCTTGCAGCGCGAGGGGCAGATGTTGAAGCTGGTGAAGCGCATCAACGACGAGGTGCAGAACGTCTACCGCGCGATGCGCGAGGCGCAGAAGGAAGAGGGCTACTGATGGCGGACGGCAACGGCGCCCGGGAGGGTTCGGCGCTGCTTTCGAAGGTGCAGAAGTGGGCCGATGGGAAGGCCACGCTGCGCGACGTGCGCGGCTATTCGGATGGCGAGCTGCACGCCATCGCCCGCACGGCCTACTTTTTCTACTACCAGGGGCGACTTGAAGAAGCGCGAACGCTCTTCCAGGGGCTGTACGCGATCGACCCCACGGACGCGTATTTCGCCAAGGCGCTCGCGGTGGTGGAGCTGGCCTGTGGCAACCCCGCGGGGGCGCTGCAGGCCTACGACGTGGCGGTGAAGATCGACCCCAAAGACGCGGCCGCCTACGTGGGCCGGGCCGAGGTGAAGCTGGCCCAGGGACAGAAGACGAGCGCCGCCGAAGATCTTCGGAAGGCCGACAAGATGGCCGAGGATAAAAGCCCAATAAAACCGAAGGTTTCCGCGATGCTGCGATTTCTTCGTGGAAAATGAGAAGTTGAAGAAACCCGGGGGCGGTTCAGGCGATAATCTTTGTAAGCGCAACGGGATTGGCCTGTTGCACCTTCGGCAGTGAACAAACCAGGAGAAACACAATGAGCTTTATCGGCGATATCGGCAAATCCTTCATGGGCGGCATGTTCAGCCCGCTTGGGCCTTTCGGCAACGTTGCGCTCGAGATGTTCAAGAAGGTCGATCAGGGCGCGACCGGACTTCTCTCCAAAATTGCGGGTGACATCTTTCAGGTCGGGGGTGGCGTTGCGCAAGCAGCGCTGGGCATGTTGCTCCCCGGTCCTGTGGGGGCGCTCGCGGGCAGCCTGCTCGGCGGCGCCATTCGCGGCGTCGGCTCGCTCGCTCAGGGTGCGATTGGCCTGACCGGCGGCATGATCGCCGGTGGCATCAGCGCCACGCAGTTCATGAATCAGGCGGCCGGTTTTGGCGGCTTGATGGGCGCGATGGGCCAGGTGCCCTTCTACAACTCGTACCGCATGACGGGTGACGGCATCGGCTTCGTGCCGCCTCCGTTCGCTGAGCGCGGTGGCTTCGGCTTCGGCGGTGGTGGAATCTTCGGCAGCGGCAGCCAGTGGGGCAGCGGCGGGATCTTCGGTGGCGGCGGCATCTTCGGGCCGACGGGCCTGGCCAACGGGTCGACCAACCTCGCGATTCAGGCGGGTGGGGTGGGCTTCGGCGGCGGTTCGGAAATCGCGCAGCAACAGTTGGCGCACCAGGCGTTCGGCGCCGGCGCGACCTACACGCCGCGTGA